>NZ_CP024091.1:948240-1264320 GCF_002736205.1 Pedobacter ginsengisoli
AACTTTAGGCTACACCTTTAAGAAAAACATTATTCCCGGGGTTAGTTCGTTGCGCCTATACACTACTGCCAACAATTTATTTGTGATTACCGGATATAAAGGTATTGACCCAGAGATTAATCAGGGTGGCCTTGCGCCAGGTGTAGACACCAATAACTTTTATCCAAAAACAAGAACATTCCTGTTCGGTTTAAATGTATCATTTAATTAAAAAGAAGAAGATGAAAAACCTTATAAACATAGCAACCGGAGTAATTTTATCTCTAACAATACTAACGTCGTGCCATAAACTGGATCTGGAGGTAAAAACCCAGTTAACTCCTGAAACCTTTCCTCAAACAGATCAACATTTTATACAATTAACCGGACAGGTGTATGTACAGTTACGTCAGGGCATTACCACCGATTATTTTTTCATGCAATCGTTAAGTACCGATGAATCTATTATGCCTGCAAGAGGAGGTAACTGGTATGATGGTGGCCGGTATGAACAACACCATAAACATACCTGGGATCCTGATAATGGCCACGTGAGCAGTGGCTGGGGATGGTTGTCAAGTGTAATCAGCAAGGCCAACCAAAGTTTGTTCTTACTTAAAGATGCACCGGAATCTGCCGCTAAAACTACAGCTTTAGCAGAAGTTAGAGCCACACGTGCATTGGCCTTTTTCATGATGATGGATCTATGGGGCAATATCCCCATCGTTACAACTTTTGGTGAAACTACACCTCCGGAAACAAAATCCAGAACAGAGGTTTTTAACTTCATTGAGGCCGAGCTTAAGGAAGTTTTACCTAATCTGAGTTCAGTTGTAGGAGCTGCAACTTATGGTCGCCCTACTAAATACACTGCTAATGCAATATTGGCTAAGATGTACCTGAATGCTGAAGTATACACCGGAACACAACGCTATAATGATGCTGTAGCACAGTGCGATGCCATTATTACAGCAACGGGAAGTCCATTCGCTTTAGAATCAGACTATAAAAAGATGTTCTTTATAGATAATGGACCTCAAATTAAAGAGTTTATTTTCGCTTTACCCTTTGATCCGGGCTTCTCAAATGGCTATCTCTTCTTTGCAAGGTATTCGTTGCCTCGTTCGTTACAAGCAAAGTTCAGCTTGAAACATACGCCAAGTGCACCTATGAGTACGCTACCTGAATACTATGCAAATTTTAATGACCCTAATGACAAGCGAAATTCGCAATGGATTAAAGGACCACAATTCTTGTTTTCTGGAGCACCTGTAAATGTATCTACCACAAAGAAAGGATACGATCAATTCTATTCAGGATCTGATGGTGCAACTCCAATCACTTATCAGGTAGACATTACACCAAATGTAACTTTACGTGATGCCTCAAGACCATTCGATGCAGGTAATGATGAAATCGCCTGGAACATGGGCTATCGTAACAATAAATTCTATTGCGACAGTACTTCATCAAACAGGAATCAAAATAATGATTTTCCAATGTTCAGGTATTCTGATATTTTATTGATGAAAGCAGAAGCCATATTGCGCGGAGCAACTCCTACACAGGGCCAGACCGCTTTATCACTGGTAAATCAGCTGCGTGCAGTACGTACTACCACTGCTGCCTGGACCTCAGTTACGCTGGAAGACCTATATAAAGAACGTTGCAGGGAGTTTGCCTGGGAGTGCTGGCACCGTAATGACATGATCCGCTTTGGAAAGTATGAAGGAGCATGGGGCTTTAAAACAGACAATGATGTACGAAGACGTTTGATGCCAATACCAGCTAGTGCAAGAGTACTCAATCCCAAACTGGTACAAAATCCGGGATATAATTAAAGCTTTTCGTCATCCTGAATTTATTTCAGGATGACGATTCTGCTTATTACTTACAATCATATACCTGGAAAACTATGAGTAAAATAATCCCCTGTAAACTTATTTTAACTATCCTTTTGATATGTTTTGTGCCGTTAATTTCAATGGCCATTAACCCAAATAATATTGTTAAAGAATACGATATTACTATCTACGGCGCAGTTGGCGATGGCCAAACAGACGATGCCTTCGCAATTCAAAAAGCAATTGATGCCTGTTCTGCTGCTGGTGGCGGAAGGGTAGTTATACCTTCAGGGAAAATCTATCTGGCGGGTCCATTTAAACTTAAATCCTTTGTAGAATTTTATATCGAAAGCAATGCTAAAATATTGGCCAACCCCGATGAGAAAGTCTATACTGAAAGTGCTTTTCGTGAAAATAAAGGCGAAGGAACCATATGGATTGGCGGCGAAAAGCTCGTAAATGTATCTATTAGTGGAACCGGAACAATTGATGGTAACGGAATCTCTTTTATGGGAGCCGAACTTGAAGATTCGTATGTATTAAAGCCCTTTAATATCATTGACCCAAGGCCTCATATTCTAACCATTATTGGTGGCAAAAATATCCGTATAACTAACGTTACCATTCAAAACTCTGCATATTGGACAGTTCATTTAATTGGCTGTGACGACGTTGTAATAGACAATATTACCCTCTTGAACAGTTTAAAAGTTAGAAACAGCGATGGGATTGATCTTGATCACAGTAAAAATGTGCGGATTAGCAATTGTTATATAGAATCTGGAGACGATTGTATCTGTTTAAAAAACAGACGCGAATATGAAGAGTTTGGTGCTTGCGAAAATATTACCGTTAGCAATTGTACCATGAGCTCTCGTTCATGCGCAATTAAAATAGGTTCAGAAAACATGGATAGTATAAATAATGTGCTAATAAGTAACTGTATCATCAGTAAAAGTAACAGAGGAATTGGCATACAGAACCGTGATGAAGGAACAGTTTCTAATGTAGTGTTTTCGAATATAATTATTGATTCGCACTTGTTTTCTGATGTTTGGTGGGGCAAGGCCGAGCCCATTTATGTAACAGCCTATCCAAGGGCAAAAGGAAATAATAAAGATGCCGGCTGGCGTTTTCCTAAAGGGCAAACTGAAGGGAAAGTGGGAGCAGTAACAGATATTTATTTTAATAACATTAAGTGTGTAAGCGAGAATGGTATTTATGTAGGGGCCGAATCACCAGATAAAGTATCAGGAGTTGTTTTTGATGGAGTTGATGTATTCATTAACAAAACAACTGAACTCCCTGGAGGGGTTTACGATCGTCGCCCAAGCAATGTTGAAGGTCTTTTAAAAGCCAAAACATCAGCCTTTTATCTTGATAAGGCCGGTAAGGTTACCATAAGGAATTGCAGTGCAACATGGGGTAAAAACAGACCAGCTTATTTTGCCCATATATTGGAAAGTAATAGCGTTGTTGATTTAAAAACAATTAACTTGGGCGGAGAATCTGCATTTCCTTCAAAAGTCGAAGCAATAAAAAAGCAATGAGAAACATCTCCCTTATTTTTCTACTTGGCCTTGGTTTATCCACAAAAGCACAGGATGTTGTGCAATATGTACAGCCCCTGGCAGGTACTGCTGCCAGCACAACCAGTGCTGCTTTAAAGCACGGTAGCGGAACCGAGCTCAATGCCAATACTATTCCGGCTGTGGGCCTACCTTTTGGGATGACACAGTTCAGTCCCGAAACACGCAAATCAGAAACAAAATGTCTTCCTCCATATCTTTATAAAGACAGTGTGCTTACAGGCATCAGGGCTACCCACTGGCTAAGTGGCTCCTGTACACAGGATTATGGTAGTTTTACCGTTATGCCCATTATGGGTGGTTTAAAGACAAAGCCAGAAGCATACGGAGCTTCTTTCTCACATAAAGACGAGATCACGGCCCCAAATTACTATAAAGTGAACTTGCCGGGCTACCAACTTGATGTAGAGTTTACTGCAACACTTCGTTCATCGATGATGCAGTTTACAGCGCATCGCGCAGATAGCCTCTATCTGCTGATTATGCCAAATAGTGATCAGGGAAAAGGGTTTGTTAAGGTTGATAAAGAAAACGGTATAGTATGGGGTTACAACCCAGTTCACCGCATTTATCAGGGCTGGGGCGAACCTGCGGGCTTTAATGGTTTCTTTTATCTGAAAGTTGAAAAGGCCATAACCAATCATGGAACATTCAGCTCAACCGGAATATTTAATACGGATTCTATTGCTAACCAAAAAGATATTGGGACCTACCTGGGTTTTAAGGTAAACAAAGGAGACATACTAAGAATTAGGGTAGGTACTTCTTTCAGTAATTTAGAAGGAGCCCGGAAAAATCTGGAGCATGAGATCACAAATTGGGATTTTTCAGCTCTGACAGCCAAAAACAAACAAATTTGGCAACAGGCCTTGAGCCAGATAAAAGTAGAAACGCCGATCCTTAAAGATAAACGTATATTTTATACTGCATTTTATCACAGCATGCAGCACCCACGATTATTTAATGACGTTGATGGTACTTACCCTCGATTTTCAGGAAACTATCAGTTAGAAAAACTATCAAAAGGCAATTACTATGATGATTTTTCAATGTGGGATATTTACCGTGCCCAATTGCCCTTATTTGAACTCCTGAAACCTGAACTGATTAATGATGCAGTTCAATCTATGATCCTGAAAGGGAGCCAGGGAGGCTGGCTGCCTATTTTTCCATGCTGGAACAGCTATACAGCAGCAATGATTGGTGATCATGGAACAGCCTTTATTGCCTCTGCATATACAAAAGGGATCCGTAACTATGATGTGAATGAAGCTTACCGACTGATGCGCCAAAATGCCTTCGAGAGCCCATCAAAAGCAGATTATATAAAGGGAAAAGGACGAAGAGCATTAGATACCTACCTGAAATATGGTTACATCCCAATGGAAGATGGTGTTCCTGATGCCTTTCATAAAAAGGAGCAGGTAAGCAGAACTTTAGAATATGCTTATGATGATTATGCTTTGGCTATGGTGGCAAAAGGATTGAATAAAACCGCAGATTATACCGAATTAATAAAGAGAAGTAAAAATTACCGCAATGTTTTTGATCCAAAGGTGAACATGGTGCGGGGCAGGTATATTAATAAAAGCTGGTATGAACCTTTTAAAGGAAATGCCAAAGAACCATACATTACCGAAGGTACACCGGGGCAGTATACTTTTTATGTGCCACATGATGTTCCGGGACTAGCAGCATTAATGGGAGGCAGGGCCAAACTTGAACAATCTTTAGATACACTTTTTAATGGTGGGGAGTATTGGCATGGAAATGAACCGGGTCACCAGATTCCCTTTCTATATAATTATACCGCTGCTCCGTGGAAAACCCAGCTTAGGGTAAAAGAAATTCTGGCAAATGAATATAGCGACGGGCCTGGAGGGTTGAGCGGTAATGACGATGCCGGCCAAATGTCGGCATGGTATGTATTTGCATCCCTTGGCTTTTATCCGGTAGATCCCGTTTCAAATAATTATTTGCTAACTGCTCCCTTATTTGATAAGATTACCATTACTCTTCCAAATTCAAAAAAACTAACCATCACCACGCATAAACAGTCTAAAGACTCAGGCTATATTTCAGCTATACGGTGGAACAAGAAAGCGTATGCTAAAAATTTTCTTAGCTATGAAAAGCTAAAAGAGGGAGGGCTTATTGAAATTACTTTAAGTGACAGGCCCAATAAAAAGTGGGGCTTAAGTCTATAATTTCTTTTGCTATTCTTTTGCTTTCCTTTTGCTATTGTTTTGCTATTCTTTTGCTCAAGCAAAAGAATAGCAAGGTTTGTTCAAAATAAAGAACAAATTAGGTATTGACTGTGGTTTGTTTAACTGTTATATTATCAGTGTGTTATGTTGGTAATTATATGAAAAATTATTAGTTAATTGAGTAAAAAGGGCATTACATTTCTTTATTTAACGCCATCCTCTATTATCTTACCAGTATGAAACGAATTATTTTCTCCGCTTTGTGTTTTTTAGGCCTTGTCTCTACCGAAGCTATAGCTCAGCAGACCAAGCTTGTTTACTTATCTGGAACTGATAAAGATCATACCATTAACTGGGACTTTTTTTGTACCCAGGGAATGAATAGTGGGAAATGGACAAAAATACCCGTTCCATCGCAGTGGGAACTTCAAGGATTTGGCGGCTATAATTATGGCCATGATAAGAAAAAGTGGGAGGAGCAGGGGTTGTATCGCTATAATTTTAAAGCAGATAAAAGCTGGTCTGATAAAGAGATTCAGCTTGTATTTGAAGGGGTAATGACTGATGCTGAAGTCAAAATTAATGGTCAGCTAGCTGGTGCCATACATCAGGGTAGCTTTTATCGGTTCAATTATTCGGTAAGTAAGCTGTTAAAATTTGATGCTGAAAATTTACTGGAAATAACAGTAAGCAAGCAAAGTGCTGACCCAACTGTAAACGATGCTGAAAGAGAAGGTGATTTCTGGGTGTTTGGAGGTGTTTTTAGACCCGTTTATCTTAGAATAATGCCTAAAACATTTATAGACCGTGTTGCAATTGATGCCAGGGCTAATGGGGATTTTGGCGTTGATGTGTTTACTGGGAATATAAAGTCGGGCGATAAGGTGTCGGTACGCTTAAAAACATTAAAGGGAGTTGTATTTGGCACGCCAATAAATTACAACATAGCCAAACCTGCTGATTCTGTTAGATTAACAGGTAAGTTTAGTAAGCCTGCACTTTGGAACCCTGAATTCCCGAATCTTTACAATGCTGAGATAAGTATTCTAAGAAATGGCCGCACTGTAAACGTGTTAAATCAACGTTTTGGATTTAGAACTGTAGAGGTGAGGAAGTCGGATGGGATTTACGTAAACGGAACAAAGATTCTAATAAAAGGAGTAGATCGTCACAGTTTCTGGCCTGAAAGCGGCAGAACACTGAGTAGAAAAATTCATCTTGAGGATATTATGCTAATGAAAGATATGAACATGAACGGTGTTCGTATGTCGCATTACCCTCCTGATGCTGAGTTTTTAGATCTTTGCGATTCCTTAGGGTTATTTGTAGTTGACGAGCTAACTGGTTGGCAACAACATTATGGCACCCCTGTTGGCCGAAAGCTGGTTAAAGAATTGATTATTCGCGATGTAAACCATCCGAGCGTTGTGTTTTGGGCAAATGGAAATGAGGGAGGATTTAATTTTGACCTGGATAATGATTATGCGTTTTATGATCCTCAAAAAAGGGTAGTAATTCATCCCTGGAGTAATTTTAACAACATAGATACCAAACACTATCCTGAATACAGCTACATTGAAAATGCGGCAAAAAAACAGGATATCCTGTTGCATACCGAAATGATCCATGGTTTGTACGATGGAGGCCATGGTGCAAGTTTAGATGATAACTGGAAACTTATCCGCCAAAATCCAAGGCATGCAGGTGGTTTTCTGTGGGCTTTGACAGATGAGGGGGTGGTTAGAAAGGATAAAAGGGACAGTATAGATACGGATGGAAACCACGGAGCCGATGGCATTGTTGGCCCCCATCGAGAAAAAGAGGGGAGTTTTTATACCATCAAAGAAGTTTGGAGTCCGGTGCAGGTAAAAAAGCCTGATTTCGGTTCACAAAATGTGGTTGTTGAGTTAGAAAATACCTATTTGTATACCAATTTGTCTGATTGTAAGTTTAGCTGGCAGTTGGTTAAGTTCCCATTGGCAACCGAAAAGAAAGATGGATTTACTCAAATCTCATCAGGTAAGCTGTCAGTAGCTCTTGCTCCTGGCAAGACTGGTAGTTTTAAACTAGAGCTCACTTCAAATTGGAAGGATGCAGATGCCTTGCGTTTTACTGCCACAAACAAGCAGGGAAGGGAAATTTATAGTTGGATGTGGCCAATTAAAACTACTACTCAGATCGCACAGCAGAATCTGATGGCTATTGATAAAGAGAAAAGTAAAATCAGTGATTCGGAAAAAGAGAATGCATATGTTGTAACGCAAAACGGCGTAACTTATACTTTTGATACTCAAACAGGTTATTTAAAAACGGTTGAGAATAGTAAAGGCATAGTTTCTTTTGGTAACGGCCCTGTGCTTGCCGGTGTAAACCAATCGTTGCAGAGCTTTAAGCATACAAAAACAGCCGATGGAGGAATTATTGTGGAAAGCTCATATACAGGTGAATCAACTTTAAATGCCAGATGGGTATTTGTTTTAGGAAAACCGGTATGTCTGGAATATGATTATACGCAGACCGGAGCTGCCAATTTTTATGGGATAACGTTTAATATTGATGAATCTAAGGTAACTGGCATGCGCTGGCTGGGTGATGGTCCTTACAGGACCTGGAAAAACAGGTTAAAAGGAGTGAGCACAAGTGTTTGGGAAAAGAGTTACAATAACACAATAACGGGCGAAACTTTTATTTATCCTGAATTTAAGGGCTATCATGCGAATTTGTATTGGGCAGAGGTAGAAGCCGGAAATTCTACATTTAAAGTATTTACTGATAAATCAGAACTGTTTCTGCAAATGCTTAAACCAGATAAGGCACATACAACATTTATCTCTCATGTAAATCCACCGTTTCCTGAAGGGAACTTAGGGTTTTTAAATGCAATAGCTCCAATAGGGAATAAATTTAAGCAGGCGGATTCAATGGGTCCTCAAAGTCAAAAAAACATTTCTGTGAGTTCGAAGGTATCAGGAAAGCTTTGGTTTGATTTCCAATAGTACTGTAGGGCTTGTTTTAACATTTATTAAATTTAATTGTGATTTTAAGAGTATAGGGTCAGTTTCTTTCTGTCTTAATTGTATGAAGAAAAGGAAACCAAAAAAAGATGATTGTGAGAAAGAAGAGGGCATTTCTCTTAGTGTGGAAGTAGCTTCTTCACAAAAAATAAAGGAACACTGGCAAAAAATATCGAACAGGATTAATGGAATACCCAATGTGGTTTCCGATTCCGTTGGTTCAGCTAATAAAAATAATGACGATAATTTAATTCGGACGGACAATTACTGGGCATTATGGTAAGAGCAAGTGACCACGCAATAAACAAAATTTATTTTTTTTTGAGTATAACTGATAAATTTAAGTGTCATTAATATATGGCGACAATAAATACTTTCAGGACTCTTTTTTTTACAGCAGTAGTTGTTCTTGGTTGCAAGATTGGCTATGGGCAGGTAAACAGTCGCAAATCAATTGCGTATTGCGCTTCACAAATCAATAAAACCCTCGGTCAGCTTCCTGCTGATGGTGTAAAAAATATACCAAGAAGCATTCTTTCCGGTCAGCAGCAATGGCAGTTTATTAGTTATCAGGATTGGTGCAGTGGTTTTTGGCCTGGAATACTCTGGTATGCTTATGAAGGTACTAAGGACGCGAAATTTAAAGCACTTGCTGATGAGGCCAGCAGAGCACTAAAACCTTTATCCTTGCATAAGGCAGAGGATCATGATCTGGGTTTTCAGATTTTTAATAGCTATGGCAACGGTTACCGGCTAACCGGTAATCCTGAATATAAGGAAGTGTTACTGGCCGCGGCAGATACGCTGGCTACTTTGTTTAACCCCAAAGTAGGAACCATACTTTCATGGCCACGGTCGGTACCCAATATGGAATGGCCTCAGCACAATACCATTATCGACAACATGATTAACCTGGAGTTGCTGTTTTGGGCATCGAAAAATGGCGGAAGTAAAAACTTATATGAAATTGCTGTTTCCCATGCCAAAGTAACCCTTAAGAATCATTTTCGGCCGGATTATACTTCTTATCATGCAGTAGTTTATGATCGTGAAACGGGCATGAAAATAAAAGGGGTAACCCATCAGGGTTATGCGGATGATTCTATGTGGGCACGCGGACAGGCCTGGGCTATTTATGGATATACTATGTGCTACCGCGAAACGGGCGATACTGAATTTCTGGATTTCGCCCAAAAGGTAACTGATGTTTACCTGCAGCGGTTACCGGTTGATCTGGTTCCTTATTGGGATTTTAATGATCCTGCAATTCCAAAAGCGCCTAGAGATGCATCAGCTGCGGCTGTTGTTTCTTCTGCATTGCTGGAGCTCTCTACCTTAGTAAAGGATAAAAAAAAGGCACTAAATTATCGCGAAAAGGCCGGAAAGATGATCCGGTCTTTATCTTCTTCGGCGTACCGGAGCGGTGAAAAGAATAGTGCTTTTCTCTTGCATTCAACTGGACATAAACCCAAAGGATCTGAAGTAGATGCTTCTATTATTTATGCAGATTATTATTATCTTGAAGCCTTGCTGAGGCTGCAAAGACTTCAAAAAGGTTTAGGCCTTGCGGAAGCCTTGGAATAAAAGATTTTTAAGTAAACTGTATAGGGGGTGAGGATATCGCTTATTTTATTGCTTTTTATTTTTAGCCTAACAAGGCTAAAGGCAACCGATTTTCCTCCTGCAGGTTATTTGGGAATAGAGAATGGCTTGTCCAATAATCTGGTGCGTACGATTTATCAGGACCACAAGGGTTTTATGTGGTTTGGCACCAGAGATGGCTTGAACAGGTATGACGGATATGGGTTTAAAGTATTCAGAAACAAACTGAATGATCCACATTCTTTGGTACATAACATCATTCATGTAGTTACCGGCGATTCTAGGAATTATTTGTGGATTGGAACACGTCAGGGAATTAGTGTTTACGATGAGCTATCAGGAAAATTCAATACTGTAGCTTATCACTCTGCCAAAGGTACAGATACCATACGGGAGGTGATTAAGGATATTAAGACAACCCCGGATGGAAATGTTTTTATTGGATCTGAAGGTCTTGGTTTGCTTTCTTGTAAAGCCGGAAAATTTATTGCCGACCAGATTCCTTTGGTTGTAAATGGGAAAGAAACCAGGGAGTATGGGGTTCAAACTTTAAAAACCGATCAGAAAGGCAGGCTTTGGGTATTTGTTCAAAACCTTGGGTTGTGTATGCTTGATGAGCATTCTGGAAAACTGAAAATGGTTTATGCTGCGCTCAGCATGGCAGTTTGTATGGAAGTTGATGGTAACTCCATCTGGATTGGAACAAATTCAGGGCTATTTAGGTATAATATATTGGACAATAGTGCAGAGCAAATGTTTGCTGCGGGGAGTGTATCATTAACTAGTACCATATCTGCACTTAAGCTTGATCCTTCAAAAAACCTTTGGATTGGAAGCGGATCTGGCAGGATATACCTCTATAATAATTCCAGTTCTCAAATAGAATTTTTGAAAACGGCTGATCATAAAGATGGTCTTGATGGAGGGATGATTTATTCCATTTATATCGATAAGGATTCGAGGAAATGGATTGGTACTTCCTTTATTGGGGTGAGCATCATTGATCCTAATAAAAAGAAATTCCAGACAGTTGCCAATGAACCAGGAAACCAAAATTCGCTAACAAAAGATGGCGTAACGGCCTTTTATGATGATGGAGGCAATCAATTATGGATTGGTACAGAAAACTCAGGACTGAATATCTGGAACAGAAAAACAAATTCATTTGTTCAGCATAGAAATATCCCGGGAAATCCAAAATCAATATCCGGAAATTTTATTACAACCATTGTTTCTGATTATAAAGGAGAAATATGGATAGGGACTTTTGCTGACGGATTAAACCGATATAACAGATCAACCCAAACTTTTGAACGCTATAAGTGCATTAATCCTCAAACCGGAATAGAAAGTAAAGTTGTATTCAATTTGTATGAAGATGGCGCCCATACCTTATGGGCATCTACTTTACGTCGCGGTAGTTTATTAGGTGCGTTGTACAGACTCAATCGTGCAGAAAATAAATTTGAGCTTTTTGATACCCGCCTTACCGATCTGTTTGTGCTACAGGAAGATGTAAAAGGAACTTTTTGGGGAGGGAATCTGAGCCAACTGGTAAAAATTGATAAAGCTGGTAAAAAGCATCAATTCTTTAACATCGGTTATACTGTTCGGGTAATTTATGAGGATGCTAAAAGTAATTTCTGGATTGGTACTGAAGGAGGGGGGCTTTTGCTCTTTGATCGCAAAGCCGGTAAAATTAAGGCCCGTTATACTACAGAAAACGGACTATGCAACAATTCAGTACTAACCCTGCTGGATGATGAGAAAGGTAATTTGTGGATGAGTACTTATAATGGGATTTCTAAATTCAATATAGCACAAAAGGAGTTTACAAACTTTTACCAGAGCGATGGCCTTCAGAGCAATCAGTTTCAGATCAATTCAAGTCTTAAACTGAAATCAGGCGAAATGGTTTTTGGAGGTATAAAAGGGTTTAATATTTTTCGGCCGGCAAGTATAATACCGGTAAATAATTCGCCTAATCTGTTGTTAACAGGCTTAGATATTGATAATGTACCGGTAGAGCAGTATCCTTCTTTTATAAAAGGAAATAAGGATGGTCAGATTGTAGAGCTGAAGGTTCCTTATGATAAGGCTGTGTTTTCTTTTGAATTTACAGCACTGGAATACTCAGCCGCTAATAAAGTTTCTTATGCTTACTACATGGATGGATGGGACAGGGACTGGAATAAAGCAGGGAATTCGCGTACTGCTACTTATACCCATATGAATGAGGGGAGCTATGTTTTTAGGGTAAAGAATACCAATGTAGAGGGAATTTGGAACAGTAAGCAAATCAGTTTAAAAATTATTGTACTGCCACCATGGTACAGAACCTGGTGGGCGTATCTTATTTACTTTAGCCTGGTTGCTGCACTGGTTTACTTGTATTTCCTTTACCAGGCCAGACAAACCAAACTTACCTATGAGGTTAAAATTGCTAATTTGAGCGCCCAGCAAAAAAAGGCTGAATATGAAAAAGAACGCCTTGAACATGAAAAAGAACGTGTTATTAATGAAAAGGAAAAAGAACTGAATGAAAAAAGGCTGTCTTTTTTTACAAATATTTCTCATGAGTTCAGGACTCCGTTAAGCCTGATTATCAATCCGGTTAAAGATCTTATAGAGAAATCAGGAAATCGATCCTCTGAAGATATTGAAGAACTTGGTTTTATTCACAGGAATGCCAGAAGGATGTTGAGTCTGATTGATCAGCTTTTGCTTTTTAGAAAGGCCGATGCAGGATTTGATCATATCCGGATTTCGAAATTGAACTTTTATGATCTATGCAGGGAAGTATACCTGTGCTTTACCCAGCAGGCAGCTTCAAGGCAGATTCTGTATGAACTGGTCTTTAAAAATGAAGCACTGGAGATTTACGCAGATCGGGGGAAACTTGAGATTGTTTTGTTTAACCTGATATCAAATGCGCTAAAATATACCCCTTCTGGTGGAAAGGTGTCTATAGAGGTTACTGAAACTGTCAATGATGTGCTGGTTAAAGTTGAAGATACTGGTTCTGGTGTTCCTGCTGATGCAGGAGACCAGCTGTTTGATCGGTTTTATCAGGCCGTTAGAAAAGATGATTCCGGTAAACCGGGGTTTGGAATTGGCCTGTTTTTAGCCAAACAATTCACTGACTTGCACAATGGACAACTAAGTTACACCAGTAAATTGGGTGTTGGAACATCGTTTTATCTTACCTTATTAAAGGGGCAGTCTCATTTTTCAGAAGCCATTGTTAATCCGGATACTCAGGATAAATCCCTTTTATTTAATGAGATGCTGGACGAAGTACCGCCATTTTCTGATGAACTGAATGCTGGCAAAGAGATAGATGAGGAGTTGATCAGCGATAGAAAAAGCATTTTAATTGTTGATGATGAAGCAGATATCAGAACCTATATTAAAAGTATTTTTAAATCAGATTACCTGCTTTATGAAGCAGAAAATGGAACTGAGGGACTGAAGCTGGCTACTGAGAAATTGCCGGACCTGATTATTACCGATTTCAGAATGCAGGGTATTGATGGAATTGAGTTATGTGAAAAGATAAAAAATGATTCTGCGTTATCTTATATTCCAGTCATATTGCTTACTGCAAGTGCTTCTGCAGATATAAAATTAAAAAGTATGGAGGGCGGTGCTGATGATTATATTAGTAAGCCATTTGAAAAAGAATACCTGGTGGCCCGTGTGGCCAATCTTTTAAAAAACAGAAATAACCTGCAACGTTATTTTTATAACGAGATAACACTTCAGTCAAATAACCTGATCATATCAGAAGCCTATAAGGAATTTTTAGAAAGGTGCATCATCATTGTTGAGCAACATTTAAATGATGCCGACTTCGGAATTAAGGCTCTTGCAGACGAGATTGGAATGAGCCATTCCAATTTATACAAGCGCGTAAAATCTATTTCCGGACAATCAGTAAGCGCCTTTATCCGTTTCATCCGTTTGCGCACTGCTGCCAGAATTATGATCAATACAGATTGTAATGTAAATGAGGCAGCTTTTCAGACCGGGTTTAATGATGCCAAATATTTCAGTAAACAATTTTATAAATTGTTTCATTCCAATCCGTCAGACTTTATAAAAAAGCATCGCAAATCCTTTAATAAACGTTATAAATTCAAAGATTAGAGGCTTAAAAACGTCATCTGGCGAAAATACACTCCTTAATTACGATTTTGTACCCTTCCTTTTTTTTATCCCAAACCATCTTCGTAACTGCAATTTACGGCAAGTTTTGAGCTGAAAATATTTCTTCGCAGGCTTGCTTCAAACTAAACATTGCAGTAACCAAATATTTAATTCTTATGAACAAAGTTCACAATTTGAAGGTGCTATGGGATCGTACCAGAAATGGCGAGCAAAAATCTTTTGCCTTACTACATAAAGCACTTTATCCAGACCTATTCAGGTATGCGATTACAATGATTCAGGATACGGATGTGGTTGATGATCTGCTGCAGGAACTCTTTATTAAGTTCTGGGAAAATAGAGTGAAGATAGGAGAGATCACGAATGTAAGGGCTTACTTTTACCGTTCAACACGCTGTATTTTATTAGACCATATCAGAAGATCTCAGTTGAAAGCAGCAAAGCTTGATGCGATGCCAATTGCAGAATTCGAATTTTCAAATGAAGATGCTATTATTTCAAGGGAGCAGGATGTGGAATTAAAGGAGGCGATGATAGGGGCAATTAATAATCTGCCACTAAAACAGCGTGAGGTAATTCATATGCGTTTCTATCAGGATCTCAATTATAACCAGATTGCAGCAATTACAGGAATAAGGTACCAATCTGTAGTTAACCAGGTTTACCGAGCAGTTCAGATTTTACGTGAAACGTGTGTACTATCCAATATTTATGCAGCTTAGAAAATTAAAACCGCTCTTAACCATTACTGTTGCTCTGTTTGGTTTCTTTAGTTCCGCCAGGGCGCAGCAATTGGTTTCAGGCTCCCTTCAACAATTGTATTCTCCTGATAGAAATATCTTAATAACGTTTTATCAGAAGCAGTTAACCGACAGTACCTGTGGTATGTATTACACGGTAAATTTTAAAGGGAGACCTGTTGTGCTGGAATCTCTATTAGATTTACAGCTAGATAATCATTTGAGTGAGCAGGCAATGGCTTTAAAGGTAGATCGCCATGAGAAATGGTTTGAAAACCTGAAGATAACTGGGATTGTTCGCAGTACTAAAGATACCGTGTGGGCGCCCATAACCGGAGAAAGTTCCCAGATCAGAGATCATTATCAAGCTATTACTATACAGGCGGTAAAGGAGGATAATCCTATTTACCCGATGAATATTGAGATACGGGCTTATAATGAGGGTGCTGCATTCAGGTATTTCTTCCCGGAAAATGAGAAGGGAACTTATTATCGGATCGTGTCTGAAAATACAGAGTTTTCATTGCCCGAAGGCACTAATGCCTGGCATGCCTCGTGGGCACAGGCACCATATAAGTTGTTGCCTTTAAAGAATTGGAAGGATGAAGGAGAACGACCTTTGACCCTGGAGTTGCCAGGTGGGTTATATGCCTGCCTTGCAGAGGCACAGATGGTTGATTATGCCCGTACAAAGTTTAAATTGAGTGCTGTAAAATCCAATACCATTCTAACCTCTATGTACACGCCTGCCGATCTGATCTCACCTTTTGGTACCCCATGGAGGGTTATAATGGTAGCAGAAAAAGCGGGAGACCTGATCCAGAACAACCATTTGGTGCTCAACCTGAATACTCCATCCATGATTAAGGATGAAAGCTGGGTAAAACCGGGTAAGATTATTAGGGTGATGACCCAGACCACTGCTGATGCAAAGGCTAATATTGATTTTGCAGTAAAACATAATCTTCAGTATATCCTTTTCGATTGGAAATGGTATGGCCCCTCATTTACTTTTAAATCTGATGCCACAAAGGTGGCCATCCCGGATTTTGATCTTCCCGATATCATCAAATACGGAAAGGAACGGGGAGTTGGGGTTTGGCTGTATGTAAATTTACAGGCCTTGTACAGCCAATCAGATAGTTTATTTAAGGTTTATAAGAAATGGGGTGTAAAAGGTGTAAAATTTGGTTTTGTACAAGTTGGGTCTCACCGCTGGACTACCTGGGTGCAAAAAGCCATTCAACAGGCTGCGGAGTCGCAAATTATGGTGAACATCCATGATGATTGGCGACCTACAGGAGAACAGCGTACCTGGCCAAATCTGTTAACTTCGGAGGGAATTAGAGGTAATGAGGAAATGCCTGATGCCACCAGCAATACCATTATGCCTTTTACCAGATATATAGCCGGAGCAGCAGATTATACCATCTGCTATTATGACCCACGGATCAAAACAAGTCATGCTCATCAGCTGGCTATGGCAGCGGTATATTACAGCCCGTTACAAACTTTATACTGGTATGATCTGCCAGCTTATTCTAAAGATGAACCTGAGCTGGAGTTCTGGGATAAAATTCCGACAACGTGGGATGAAACCAGGGTATTGGATGGAACACCGGGTAAATATATTACCACTGCCAGACGAAAAGCAAAGGATTGGTTTATTGGAACCCTTACCAATAATGATGCACGTAAGCTTAAAATACCTTTAAACTTTTTATCAAAGGATAAAAAGTACATCGCCAGTATTTATTCAGATGATCCTTCGGTTGCCACATCTACCAAAGTAAGGGTAACCAGGAAATCGGTGGATCATAAAACAATAATTGAAACAGATTTAATTCCTTCGGGAGGGCAGGCCATTTGGATCAGAGAAATTACGAAATAGTATTTAGCAATGCTATTTCGTAATTTCCCCTTCTTGTCGATATTTTTTAGAAATATAAATGATGAAAACTAAGTTCATACTACTGCTTATCCTTTTTTTTGGTGCGCTTTCAATTTCAGTAAAAGGGGCAGTGTGGCAATGGTCGGTAGCGGTAAAAACCATTAAGAATGATAAACCGTGTAGGGCCTATTTATGGATTCCGCCAGATTGCAAAAGGGTAAAAGCCTTTATTTTTGCACAGAATAATATGGAAGAACATTCGATCCTGGAGGATCCTGAGTTCAGAAAGGCTATGGGCAAACTCGGAATTGCCCAGGTTTGGATTAGCCCTGCATATGATCTTTTTTTTAATTTTAATCAGGGTGCCGGAACCATCTTTAGTGGCGTTATGAATGATCTTGCAGAGGTATCTGGTTATAAAGAATTACGGGATGCACCATTTATTGGCATGGGACATTCAGCAGCAGCAAGTGCTCCATACTATATGGCAGCTTGGAATCCTGAAAGGGCACTTGCAGCAATTTCAGTGAGTGGCCAATGGCCTTACTTCCGCCATCCGGTTTTTGCCCCGGATATTTGGGGAACCAGAAATATCGATTTTATTCCTTGTCTTGAAACTATGGGAGAGTATGAGGACGCAGAAAATGTGGCAATAGAAGGGTTAAAACAAAAAACGGCACATCCGCTAATGCCCTTAAGCATGCTGGCAAGTCCTGCTGAAGGACATTTTGCAGGTAGCACTGAAAAGGGTAAATATATTGCCCTCTATATAAAGAAAGTAATGCAATACCGCTTACCTAAAGGTGCAAACCAGTTGGGGCTAAGACCAATAGATCCAACTAATACTGGTTGGCTGGTATATAAGTGGAGGAAAGATGAGGTTCCCAGGGCAGAGGCGGCACCAGTGGGCCGTTACAACGGGGATCCGGCACAAGCTTTCTGGTATTTTGATGAGGAATTGGCAAAGGCAACTTTGAACTATCAGGCCAGGCACCGAAATAAAAAAGTTCAGCTAATTGGCTATGTGCAAAATGGAAAAATGGTAGGACAAAGAAATACACATCAGCAGGTTAACCTTAAATTTGAACCTTTAGCCGATGGGATAACCTTTAAGTTGGGAGCAGCTTTTTATGATACCATACCAGGAGGAAGCCCCCGGCCAGCTATTTGGGCTGAAGCCCCTGCAGGTGAGCACATTGGCCATGTGAAAAATGCTGGTTCGATAACAATCCAGCACATTACCGGTCCTATGATCAAACTTAATGATTCTACTTTTCGTATTCAGCCTCAATCCGGATTCTGGCAAAATCCACACAGTTACGAGCTGTGGTTTGCTGCCATTCATCCAGGCGATGAACGGTATAAACCAGCCGTGCAGCAGGCCCAAATGCTTGTTCCTCCTTTAAATACTGCGGGTAGGGTACAGCAGCTTACCTTTTCAGCTATTCCGGATCAGCGTGAAAATGAAAAAGGCATTAAGCTTAACGCCAGTTCAGATGCTAACGTGCCTGTTTCTTTCTACGTGCAAGATGGACCTGCTGAAATTGTGGGTGATCGTCTGAATCTTCTTAAAGTTCCTCCCGGGAGTCGTTTTCCTGTAAAAGTTACTGTTGTGGCCTGGCAGTATGGGAACAGTAATGAACCTAAATTACAAACTGCAAATCCTGTTATAAATACGTTCTGGATTAGGCGTTAAAATAAAATAGGGGCTGTATCATAAATACGGCCCCTATTTTATTTTAACTAAAAATGTATCATGGTAAAGTGTACATTAATGTTCCGAACCCTAGCTGATCAAAGCCTCCGCTGTTTGGTCCATAATCACCTCCACCTCCTTCAGATAAAGTTGTTTGTACACCCATAGCAATATAACGGGTTGCAGGCTCAGCAACTTGTTTTATTTTTGTATAATGAAAATAAGGAGCAGACCACATAGGGCGGGTAGTGCCCCGGCTATTGTCGCTTACTACCTTATGTATCTCCGACTGGGCACAATTTGCTGCCCACAAACGGGTGTATTCGTGAAAAGGAACTTCTAATCTGGCTACATTGTATTTAGCAGTGTATTCACAGGCTTTAAGGAAACGATTATTATCCAGACCATAAAAATCATCGCCCTGGTTCCATGCCAGTTGACTGATGGTACTCATCAATGCAATTACTAATGTAGCATGTCCCTGATCGCGTCCACTTTCCTGCAACTGTGCCAAACCTGCATTCTCTCCATCAAACACATAATTAATTGCTTTAAACCAATTGCCATTACCATTGCCTCTTTGCAGATAGTTAATGGTATAATTATACATTGGCCGGTTATCTGTTAGTATACCTATAGCCATAATAGAGGCAAGGTTACACAAATCCCAGTTTGCCCAATAGTGGGAATCGCAGGTACCGTTATGTCTATTCAGGAAATCTTTGTTTATAGGATAAAAAACATCAACCATCCATTTTTGATATGCTTTAAAATCCTGAGGTTGCCAATTGCTATAATCCCTCATTAATTCGCCCACTACTGCAAATTGATAACCATAAATACCAGCTGCCAATTGAGCGTTTGAATCGCCGCTTATGCGTTTGCAGGTACTTGACCAGGCATTCAATATTTGAATAGATTTTTGGGCATATGCATTATCACCTGAAATTTTCCACCTTAATGCCAGTTGATAAGCCGCCGCAACGTCATTAAATGCTCTTGAATAATTATCAGGATCTGGCTCCTCTGCACTTCCGCCACCACGAACCAGCTTTGCTGGGGGATTTGGTGTGTAAGTTAACTGTGCATGTGAGTTTGCAAGAAGTTTATTATATCCTGAAACCCATGGCTGCGCATTGTCATTCAGCTTTGTTTTTATTCTTGTAAAATCGGCCGCGGTGTGTAATCCCCCCACATGTTTCATAGCCATGCCGGGTGCCAATGTATCGATAGATAAAACATTCCCATTCGGAGGAGTTATTGGATCTGGTGTTTTAAGAACGGAGTTTTTCTTACTACAATTTAAAAGGAAGATCGATCCCGCAAAAAGCAGAAGAACAGTACTAAATAGTTTCATAATTACGATTTTAAATTAATAGGAATAATTGCAGGCTTAATAGCTGATCGGATATGAAGATGTGCTCTGATTTGATATAGACAAGCCAGAGCACATCATTTTAAATTTTAGTTGTCTTTTACGCCATAAAACTCTAGCTCACTTACATTCAGGTTTCCGGTAGCAAAATACACGTATAAGTAGCGGTAACTGGTTGTACTGTTTATGGTTGCTACATTCCAATCATAAATAGGGGCTGTTGTGATGGTAAATAAAAGGTCGCCGTTTGTAGTTCCAACTTTATCCGGATCATTTGTTCCATACACCCGGGCGCCATTCATTCTGGCCGCATTTCCGGTTCTTGGATAATAACGCATCCTGTTCAGTTTCGCTTTAGCTAATCCTAAATCCAGACCAACATATCCTGATGCAACAGCACCATCAACAAAGGTTGCTATATTTCCATCAAAAGCAGCTGCAACTGTTGTAGCCGGATTGTTGCTCCATGACCCTGGAGTTCCTATTATGGTACCAGCTAATTTTTCTTCACCTACTAAGAAATAAATACCTTCAATTTCCTGTAGGCCTACGTAAAGTTTAATTAAGCCCGTAACACCATCCTTAGGTACTTTTACTTCTATCTTTGTATCTGTTACTGAGGTTACCTCAGCATTAACTCCACCGAAAGTAACTTTGATGTCGCTCGGGATAATCCCAAAGTTCTTGCCTAATATGGTAACTACAGAACCTTCCAGGCCAAATCCAGGAGAGATATTACTGATTTCACCTCCGGGTATAAAGGCAAAATCCCCCGATATTTCTTTGGTAAATTGCCACACCTTAACCTTTATCTTTCCACTGGTAGCATTTTTAGGAACAGTCACTACAATCTGCTTATCAGTAACACTAACAATGTCGTCCTGGGTAGCTGCCACACCATTAAAATAAACAGTAACAGCTCTTTTAACATCTCCAAAATTAGTCCCGTTAATGGTGATTTGATATCCCGGGCGTCCCGCGCTCGGAGAAAAATCATTTACAGTTAGTTCAGGGTAATTAAATTCTCTGAAGCTAGGACCTTTTTCACAGGAGGTGAACAAAATCGCAAAGAAGGAGAGAATGCCTAACCAACTCAATATATTATAAACTTGTAATGTTTTCATAATTTCTAAATATCTGATGATAATCCAATTAGGTTGTCTGTTCTATAACTAGTTATAGCCAGGGTTTTGAAGCAAATTCTTATTTAAAATGATTTGGCTTAATGGTATTGGATATAAATAATGTTTTGCTGCAACAGAGTGGTTTACTGAGCTAGAAACAACTACACTTTTTAGCATACCTTTTGGTGTTTGCACTACCTCTTCTCCCCACACATACGTCGTAGCTTTATAAAGCGAAGTTGGCTGACCAGAAGCATCCTTAAATGGTGTAGCATAACTTGCATCACCTACAACTCTCCCTAAACGAGAAGTGTTTAAAGATGCTTCCAGAATGCCCCAGCGTTTTAAATCATCAAAACGCTTGCCTTCACGATATAACTCAACAGCTCTTTCTCTTCTTATTTCTTCTTTCATATCCAGCCCGTTTGTTCCAGCCAATGCATTTGTTAAACGTGCTACTCCTCCGCGATCTCTTAATTTATTAATAGAAGCATCCAGTTGTGCATCGGTAATGTTGCCATTTAATTCAATTAATGCTTCTGCGTAAATCAGGTAAATTTCTGCTAAACGAATAATTGGCCAATTGGCTGATTCGGTAAGGTCAATCCTTCTTGAACCGTAGCCGTAAACTGCATATTTGCTGTTGCCATAACCACTTGAACCCAGACTTCCAAAATCGAGCGTAACAGAGGTAGGTGCTGTCATAGAACCATATAAGTAATTCAATAAACGCCTGTCTCTATTTTGAAATTCAGAATCTGCAGTATGGTAGCCCAGAAACAAAGGCGATTTAGTTGGAGGTAATCCGTCTGTACACACTGCCATGTCCAAAAATTTGCGGCTTGGATATAACTGCCAGGATGTCCAGCTAATGTTTATTCTTGACTGCTTGTAAGTATAATCATAGGTTTGATATAGTATAAACTCTTTATTACTAGTTTTATCATATCCACCCGGATTAGATCCCGCATCCTCAAGGTTAAATAAATACCATGAACTTAGGTTTGCCATTTTTGAATCGGCATTTTTGTTCCACAACTCATAGCCTCCATTATTCATGATATCTTGGCATTGTGCAACAGCATCTGTTAAATACTTATTTACATTAGCGGCTTCGTATCCGGCGGTGCCGGCTCCTTTACTTGTGCCATCCCCGTCAGGAGTTTGACCTACATATTTTTCCCATGTAGCTTCATGCAATAATACCTGGGCCTTTAAAGCCTTTGCTGCCCATTTGCTTGCCCTTCCTTTATCTGTGGCAGTTAAGTTTTGTTCAATAGGCAATTTTGCAATGGCCTCATCTAAATCTGTTAAAATTTGTGCCACCACCTGGTATCGGCTATTGCGCTTGGCAAATAGGTCTGGTGAGTTCACATCCATTACAGTTGTTACAATAGGTACGCCGCCGAAAGTTTTTAGCAAACCAAAATAAGTATAAGCCCTAAAGAAGTAAGCTTCGCCTACATACTGACTTATTTCTCCTGGATTTGTATAGGTACTTGCTTTTTCAAGCAAAGTATTACAGCTTCTAATCCCTGAATAATCCCAGTTAGTACTTCCAACTGCGATGGTACCATAACCTATGTCAAAACCGTTCCCATTGCTATTTGCAGACAGGTCTGAGCTGTTGTCCATATTGCTAAAACTCCATCCCTGAAGCCGCCCATAAAAGGCGGTCGCATATGCTTTAAAATCGGCGGCCTTTTTAAAATAAACTGCATCTGTAAATTGTGCAGTGGGAGTAAGGTCTATAAAATCTTTCTGGCATGCAGAAACACTTAAACCAAGCACCCCTATAGTTATATAATTGAATATCTTTTTCATTGTTTTAATCATTACTGGTTATTAAAATCCAACGTTTAATCCGAACGACCACGTCCTTGCAAACGGATAGCCACTGTTTATCGATGCCTCGCCCATTTCCGGGTCAAAACCATCTTTTATAGAGGTTTTTTCCCACAAGTCATTTCCTGAGAAGTAGAACCTTACTTTCGCTAATTTTATCTTCTCTGTCATTCTTTGAGGTAAAGTATACCCTACAACCAGTGTTTTTAAGCGGATGTAGCGGTTATTTTGTAACATAAAATCGTTATTGGAATAGTTCCATGACGCTCTGGTTGGATTAACAGTTAAACGGGGAAATAAAGCATCCTGATGGCCTTCTGTCCATGTTTGTCCAAGGTATGAGGGGTTTTGATTTGTAAATAGTGCAGCAAACGGATAAGCCATATAACCACCCCGCATGATGTTCTGTTTTAGCTGACCTTGGAAAAAGGTATTCAAGTCGAAACCTTTCCATGAACCGCCCAAATTGAAACCAAAATTAAAATGTGGAGTGCCATCACCGGCATATACTAAAGAACTTTTTGCGTCGCCTATATTGGTAATATTGCCTGTTCCTGCAACATCAACTCGCTTTGTATCGCCAGGACGCAAAGCAACAGCCTGATTGTTTTTTGGCATATTGGCCAGATTGGTACTGGTTCCATAGGCCGCATAATAGGCATCAACTTCTGCCTGGTTTTTAAAGTAACCATCTGTTTTGTATACAAACCAGGATTGCCATGGACGCCCGTTTACAATTCCATTTCTCCCTGCCCCGTAACTATCAGCACCCTCTACTCCGGATACCATAGTTTTTGTATCACCGATGTTAAAGGCCATATTATAGCTAAAGTCACCTTTTGTATCTTTCCAGCCTATAATAAACTCCCAGCCTTTAGTATTGAATTTACCACTATTGGTTTTAGGAGCAGTGCCACCCAGTACAGAAGGATAGTTTACATTGATTAACATTCCAATATTGTTTTTCTCGAAAACATCAAAGCTGGTAGTTAAGCGACTATCAAAAAATTCCAGGTCAATACCCAGGTTTTTTTGCTCAACTTTTTCCCATGTACGCGTATAGCTAATTAAACCATTGTTGTTTAAACTGCTTGATGACTGTGGTGAAGCTGGCGAGCCCAAAACAGTAGATCCAATATTGATGGTAGATAGGTAATCAAAAGCACCCAGGCCAGATGCTTCATTTCCTGTAACCCCGTAAGAAGCTCTTATTTTACCGAAGTTAAGAACAGGAGTAATGCCTGTCAGAAAATTTTCTTTAGTAAATATCCAGCCAAGTTGGGCAGATCCGAAATTTTTAAACTTATATCCTGAGGCAAATCTGGAGTTACCATCTCTTCTGCCTACTAGTTCCAATAAATATTTTTCTCCATAATTATAGTTCAATCTTGTCAGGTAAGAGTACCTGCCAATTTGTGTTTTGTCCCCGTTGTTTGTTTGAGTTTCTAAACCGGCCAAACTGATATCATAAACGCCCTGGTCTGCAAAACCCACACGGGTACCAGACAAAAACTGCGAACTGTTCTTCTCTGCATTGAGGCCTGCCATTGCCGATATATTGTGGACGCCATTGATTGTTTTTTCGTAACGTAACAATGCCGAGTAATATTGATAAAGTCCTTGCCAGGCATTGGTATTGTAAGTATTATTTGTACCCCCGGTATTTAAACCGATTCCGGTAGGCGTACCATACCAGTTGTACAGCTGTACTGGTAATACATATCTTTCTGAATTAAATCTTTCATTCTGTAAAGATGCCAGACCCTCTAAAGCAAGATCCTTAAAAATCTGATAGGTGGCAGTCAGATCTACCCGTCCGGTAAGTGAATTTCTATTTTCCCGCCCACCTGCAGCAGTCATGGCTGCCGCATTTCTGTTAGCACCGCCATCAATTCCATTAAATGTGGCAAACCATTGCCCATAGGGATTTTTAGCCGGATAAAACGGCATGTCAAAAGCATAAAGTGTATTATCTAGCCCAACAGAGGGGGTACTGGTATTTGCATTGATTAAACTAACATTAGATTCAATCTTAAATTTTTCAGATAGCTTATAATTGTTGCTAAAGCGAAGGTTGTATTGTTTCTGCCCGTCATAAGCAGTAGCTAAATTCCCTTTATTGTTCGCATAACCTACAGAAAGGCGATATCCTGATGTGTCTGTACCTTTAGAAATACTTAAATTATGCTGCTGCGAATAGCGCCTGGCAAACATCTCATCCAATCGGTTAGCATTAAAAATGTAATAATCTGTTCCAAAAAGATCATATCTGCCCTCAACTCCTTGCTGCATTTTCAGTAAGTTGTCTTTATTTCCCCAAACCCAGTAATTAGGTGTGGTTTCTTGTTCATTTGCGGCTAACCAGATTGAAGCATATTGCTGCATAGATGGCGAATAGCTGGTAATACCGTTGGTATTAAAACGGGCATTGCCATTGTAGTCTACTTTTAATTTGCCCTTTCCTTTCTTGGTGGTTACCAGGATCACACCATTTGAAGCCCGAGAACCATAAATTGCCGCGGCCCCATCTTTCAAAACAGAAATGCTCTCAATATCATCGCTATTCATATTCTGAAAAGAATAGGAATTGAGAACAGGTACACCATCCACAATAATCAATGGGTCGCTACCATTCACAGAAGAGTTTCCACGAATCCTGAATGCTAAGCCTTCGTTACCCGGTCGTGGCGAACTACGGGTAACCAACAGTCCTGGCGATTGCCCTTGCAATGCCAGGCCCACATTAGTTACTGCACGGTCTTCAAAAACTTTACGGTCAATAGTTTCCACCGCACCTGTAAGAGTTGCTTTCTTTTGCTTGCCATAGCCAACAACTACTAACTCCTCCAGTACATCATTCGAATCTTTTAACGTAACATTAATAACCTCTTTGTTATTAACTGCCAGTTCCCGCGTTTCAAAGCCAATGAAGCTAAAAACCAGAATACTTGTGTTATTTGGCACGGTAAGCTTATACTTTCCGCTTTTATCTGTTACAGCCCCCAGGTTGGTACCTTTAACTTTAACAGACACCCCTGGCAGCGGCTCTCCTTTAGCATCGGTTACAGTACCCGATATTACCTGGTCAAACTTTGCGGAATTAACCAATACGCTATGTATATCAGCATAATGGAGATCCGAAAAGCGATCAGGAATGTTATGAGTGTTGGAGGATTTAGAATAGGCTAGATTGATCAGTGACGAAAACAAAATCATCTGACCAAATCCAACTTTCGCAATCTTACTCCATTGAATTGAATTTTGTAAGTGAAGTTTCATAAATTTATTTGGTTCTTTAATTGAAAAAATAAAAAGACCGCTCTACTATTCTAAATAGCTGCGGTGTGATTAATTAACAGATAGTATTTTCTGTACTAAGGAATCCTTTTCATATGCTCGGTTTATATTGGTTTATTTATAGACGCAGCACTTTCAATTCAATACTCTTTACTACCAGATTTCATCAGTATGTTTTGTAGGTAAATTGTTGTTTGTTAGCTTTAAGTCTGCCAGGGTCGGAGTAACATAAGGGCACATTTCAGCATTGCGAGTGAGCTAGTGAGTATAAAAATTGCTTTATGCTGTCATACCATTATAATTAAAGTTTAAATGAAAAAAATTGTCTTGTTTTTTAGTCTTTGTTTTGTCCAATCTTTTTTGGTGAATGCTTATTTTCAAACGGAATCAGCACCCGGGAATATCATCTATGTTTCTAAATCTGGAAATGATGCTGCCAATGGTTCCATTACACAACCTCTATTGACCATAAACAATGCTGTCCTGAAAGCAAAACCGGGAGATCAGGTGATTGTCCGCAAAGGCATTTACAGAGAACTTGTGATTTTAAATAGCGGTGGCGCATCTGAGCATCAAAGGATCACTATAAAAGCAGCCAAAGGCGAAACAGTAAGTATTAGAGGGTCTGAACAGGTTAAAAACTGGATCAAGAAAAAAGATGGCATTTGGGAACTGCACATAGATACTTCATCATTTAAAGGCATTATCTTTTACAATAATGTAAAAATGCAGCAGAAAGATAGCCCCAAACAAGTAAATGAAACAGTATTAAGCTGGATATCAGAAAAGGATGCGGGGAAGATTCTGATCAAAGCAAATTTTGGTAAACATAATCCTAACCAAGTGCTTGCAGAAATCCCTGTAAGACCATTCGGAATTTCAGCTTCTGGAAATGTGAATTACATTACTATTGATGGAATTAATGTTAATCAAGTGTTGAGCCCCATTGCAAGCATCTATGGGAAACAGGGAGGAGCAATTGAAACGGGAAGCGGAACACATTGGACCATCCAAAATTGCACTATTGATAATTGCACTGGGGTGGGCATTTCAATTGGTACTATCGGTAAAACTTATCCCGAAGCCAGCCCAAGAAATCCAGAGTTTAGCGATTATAAAGAAATCGAAAAAGTTGGTCATCATATTATTCGTAATAACCATATTTTAAACTGCGGTCAGGCCGGGATTTTTGGTTTAGCAGGAGGTACTTCCAGTTTGATAAAAGGAAACCTTATCGAAAAGATCAATACAGAAGGGTCATATACAGGTGCAGAATCTGCCGGTATCAGACTGGCCATAGCCATAGATGCAGTAATAAAAGGAAACTTAATCAGACAAGTTAAGGGTAACCAGAGTTATGGTATTTATCTGGGGCCATTGTTTCAGGCAGCGCGGATAAGCGAAAATATAATTTCTGATGTCCAGGCTGATGTGATATATCTATTTGATAGTCATGGGCCGGCGCTGGTTGATAATAATGTGCTTGCTTCGGGGGACGAGGCCGGAAAATCAGGAGTTAAAATGCTTGCCAGCGAGGCAAATGTTTTTATCAAAAACCTGTTTTATAACTGTAGTTTTACCAATGAACGCAGGCCTGGTAAATCGGTTGCTACAAGTAATTACCTGCCACATACTTTAGTCATCAAACAAACTATCCCTTCGCTTGATATAGACCACCGTTGGTTTGGAAATACTTTTGTAAAACAAAAGCTGGATATTCAAAGCTGTACCGGTTGCAAGGTAGACTACAACACGTTTGTTGAAGATGCCGGTTTCCATTTAACACACACTGCCAATGGTGCAAATATTAAAACTAACCTGAAGGTTCATGGTAAAACACATCCGGAATTCAATGCAGAATTCATTGGCTTTTTTACTTTAAGCAAGCAGTACCTCGAGTATCCAAACGGAAATCCACAATTGCCTAATTCATTTTCATTACTAAAAAAATAACAACATACAATGATCAGATTTTTATTTGCCAGAATTTTTATTTGCACTTTTTTAGTGATGCTTTCATTAATGAGTAATGGACAGGTACTAAAATTGGAAAAACCGAAAGCTTATCATCCGGCACCTTTTACGCATCCGGGCCTGCTGCATTCCTCTGCCGACTTGCAAAGAATGAAGGATATGGTGGCCAAAGGGATTGAACCCTGGAAGAGTGGTTACGAAAAATTTAAACAAAGTCCTTATTCCAGCGTCACCTGGAAGCCTAACGCATCGGCCCATGTAGAAAGAAGCCTTTTGACCGGGGCGGGGAAAAATATAACTAATCTTGAAAAAGATGTATGTGCTGCATATCAAAATGCAATAATGTGGACGATTACCGGAGATGAAGCTCATGCAGAAGCTACTGTGGGGATTATAAACGCCTGGTCTGATACCTTTAAAATATTCGATGGAACCGATGTAGAGCTTGGAGCAGGTTTGAATGTTTTTAAGATGGCCAGTGCTGCCGAAATTATGCGTTCTACATATCCTAAATGGTCGTCAGCCGAAATTAAGAAGTGTCAGGATATGTTCCGTAATGTATTTTATCCTCCTATCCAATACTTTGCGCTTTGGGCCCATGGAAACTGGGATTTAGCCTGTATGAAAGGCATGATGTCAATTGCAGTTTTTAACGATGACCATGCGATGTTTGATAAGGCTGTAGATTTCTATTATAAAGGCCCTGGAAATGGGAGCCTTTTGCATTACATTGTTAATGAGGCAGGGCAGGGACAGGAAAGTGGCCGCGATCAACCCCACAGTATGTTAGGAATTGGTCACCTTGCTGAGATGTGTGAAATTGGATGGAACCAGGGATTAGATATGTATAAATTTTCGGAGAATCGGTTGTTAAAGGGGTTTGAATATACCGCCCAATATAACTTAGGAGAAGAAGTCTCTTTTGAGCCTTATGTTGATATTAGCGGCAGGTTCCCGGCATCCACAATCTCTACCAATGGCAGGGGCAATCTCCGCTCAATCTTTGAACAGATATATAATCACTATGCCTTTCGTGTAAAAGGAATAGGGCCAGAACAGTATAAATATACAAAGGCAGCGGCAGATAAATTAAGGCCCGAGGGAGCAGGTTTTGGTGCAGATAATGCAGGTTTTGGAACTTTGTTTTTCTCACTTAAAGAAAGTTTACCGGATAAGTAAGCTTTGTTATAGAAAGAAGGGCGTGTGTCTTATACTTGCCTCTAAAGAGAAAAAAGCTATATATTTAATTTGGGCAATCCCAATAATTGTTTAAAAGATAATATCGTATAAACAAAAGCATATGCTATTAAAAAAATGTATTAAAGCCTTTATCCTGCTACTTGGGTTAAACAGCCTTATTTATGCGCAAACCAATAAAAATGAATCGGCAAGTATTACCGTTAATTTCTCAGAATCAATAGAACCAATGAAACCATTGTGGGCCTGGTTTGGATATGATGAGCCTAATTATACCTACATGAAGGATGGTAAGAAATTGCTAACCGAAATTGCATCGGCAAGTCGGGTACCAGTGTTTGTAAGGGCACATAGTTTATTGGTAACTGGCGATGGAGTAGCGGCATTAAAATGGGGATCGACCAATGCTTATACTGAAGATGCTGAGGGAAATCCGATTTACAACTGGTCTATTATTGACAGTATTTTTGATACTTATATTAAAAGAGGTATGAAGCCGCTGGCACAGATTGGCTTTATGCCCGAGGCACTATCCAGTAAGCCCGTACCTTATAAGCATAACTGGAAACCAGGAGATAAGTATAGTGATATTTTCACTGGCTGGGCATATCCTCCTAAAGATTACAATAAATGGGCAGAGCTTATTTATCAATGGGTAAAACACAGTGTTGAGCGTTATGGGAAAGAAGAAGTAGAAAGCTGGTACTGGGAGCTTTGGAATGAACCAGACTCACAATACTGGAGAGGAACGCAGCAAGAATTTTTTAAACTATATGATTATTCTGCTGATGCAGTAAAAAGAGCTTTGCCTACGGCCAGGATAGGAGGTACTGATATTACCGGAGGAGCAATGAAATTTCAGGATGCTTTTATAAAACATTGTCTGTTCGGAACCAATTATGTAACCGGAAAAACAGGATCTCCGCTTGATATTCTTTTATTTCATGCCAAGGGATCGCCTAAGTTAGAAGACGGAAGGGTGGTTATGGGAATCAGAAGCCAGCTTCGCAACATTAATGATAATTTAAAAGTCATCGCAGCCTATCCACAGTTAAAGCATCTCCCGATAGTGATCGGAGAATCAGACCCGGAAGGATGTGCAGCGTGTGGTATGGCTACAGATCCTCAAAATGCTTATCGTAACGGAACCATGTATTCCAGCTATACCGCAGCATCTTTTGCCCGTAAATATGAATTGGCCCGTTTGCTAAAATCTAACCTGATTGGTGCGGTTACCTGGGCATTTGAATTTGAAAACCAGCCATGGTTTTATGGTTTCAGAGACTTGGCGACTAATGGTGTGGACAAGCCAGTGTTGAATGTGTTCAGAATGTTTGGAATGATGGGAGGGAATTTAGTTGAGGTTAATGCAAACAGGATGTATGCGCTTGATAGTATTTTAGCCACAGGTATTAGAGGTGTGCAGACAGATGTTGGCGCATTGGCATCAAAAGATAATAAATCTGCCGCGGTGATGGTGTGGAACTATCATGATGCTGACGAAAAGGGTAAGGCTGAAAAAGTTAACATTCAGCTTAAGGGGCTGCCTTCAAGGACAATTGAACTGAAGCATTATCGTATTGATGATGAGCATAGCAATTCGTACGAAGTCTGGAAAAAAATGGGTTCCCCTGTAAGTCCTACAGCTGCACAAATCAAACAGCTTGAAAAGGCTGGGCAACTGGCCCTGCTGGAAAAGCCTTTGATACTTAAAACTAAAAATGGAACTGCTAATTTGGAAGTGCTTTTACCGCGACAAGGTGTTTCCTTACTATACCTTTCTTTTAGGTAGCATTATCCTTTTAAACCGTATACAACTTCATATATTAAATTTCTATTGTTAGCCGAAACTATAGAGAGAGTACAATTGTTATTGAGGATATATCTTTTGTTAAACATTATGGACATACACGGACTAAAAAATATCGCGCAGAGACTGATGGCCGATGATAAAGGTTTATTGGCAATGGATGAAAGTCTGGCTACTTGTAACAAAAGATTTAAAGCTCTTGGAATACCAGAGACGGAAGAATTTAGAAGAAAATACAGGCAATTGATTGTAACAACACCACTTTTGGAGGAAAGCATTAGCGGTGCCATATTATTTGATGAAACTGTTTATCAAAAAACGGAAGATGGGGTGTCGTTTTTGTCATTACTGGAACATAAGGGAATTATTGCCGGTATAAAAGTAGATGAGGGTGCAGTAGCCCTGGCTGGTTTTCTGGGCGAGAAGATTACAGAAGGACTTGATGGTTTACGTAACCGTTTAGAGGTTTATTATTCACTCGGTATCCGTTTTGCAAAGTGGCGGGCAGTAATTAAAATAGATGAGGGGATTCCTACAAAGGCTTGCATTAAGGTTAATGCGGTTACCTTGGCACGTTATGCAGCACTTTGTCAGGAAGTAGGATTGGTACCTATTATTGAGCCAGAAGTGCTAATGGATGGTGAACATACATTAGGGAAATGTGAAGAAGTAACATCGCTTGTTTTGAAAGAGGTTTTTAATGAACTATATGAGCAACGTGTTTGCCTGGAAGGGATGATTTTAAAGCCAAATATGGTTGTGCCTAGTTTGGAATGTAAGGTGCAAAATGATGTGGAGGCAGTTGCTGAGGCAACAATTTCCTGTTTCCTGAGGGTGGTGCCTGCTGCGGTTGGAGGTGTTGCATTTTTATCTGGTGGCCAACCATATGAACTGGCTTCAAAACGCTTAAATATGATGCATCTGCGATTTGGGCAATTAATGCCGTGGCCTTTAACATTCTCTTTTTCGAGAGCGATTCAACAACCGGCTCTGGATATCTGGAAAGGGCAAGATCAGAACGTTAAAGCTGCACAGGAGATGCTTGCTTTTCGTGCCTCGTGTAATAGCGCTGCACGCAGGGCCGCATATAAAAATGCTTAGTCAGTCAGATATTGAAAAATATAATGGAATAGATAACTACCCTGATAGAAAGTCTAAGTAGTTTTAGCGCTATAGTAATTTGATTCTCTACTGTGCGTTTTGAAATACCCAATTTTTCGGCAATTTCCTGATTTGATAGGTTGTCGAACCTACTGAGCATAAATATTTCACGGCATTTTTTTGGCAATTTCTCTAAAACCCCTTCAATGCTACTTTCCATTTCCTGATAAGTGATTTTTTCTTCTCCCAGGTTCATTGCATAGCCTGAGTTGGGAAGTGCATCATATTCCTCAACAAATGTAATGGGGCTTGCTTTTCCTTTTTTTACCAGTTTATAAACTTGGTACCTGGATGCCATGGTAAGGTAGTTTTTAAAAGAAGATATTTCTAAGCCATGCCTGTTACGCCATATGTTTAAGAATATATCGTGTACAAGTTCCGTACAGGCTTCCTCATCTTTTAAATAAGTAAAGGATGTAGTATAAACAGCAGACCAATACCTGCTAAATAACAACTCAAATGCCCGGTTGTTATCTAGTTGTATCTGCTTCCATAATTCAGAATCGGAAGGTTGATCTTTTGTCATACAGAATATCCCGTGTAAAATTAGGTTATTTTTTGCTAAATAGCCTTTGCATAGTTAGCTAATAGTTTTGCAAAATAAAATAAATTTTTTTTATGTGTGTACTGCGCAATATTTGGCTCTATATAAGTGATACCAAATATTAATGTATGTCCAAACATGAGTTTATAGCACTCTACGAAAAGTATAAGGCAGGAAATTGCTCACAAGAAGAAAGAGAATTCTTAGAGAATTTTAAGGATGACTATGTTCTTGATGATTATGAGTGGACTCCTGAAATGGGCAATAAAACCGAAATCCACGATGTTTTATATGCCCGACTGAAAGAGGAGGCCGAGCCAGCAGAGAGTAACATCCGTAAGCTTAACCCAATTATTCGTTGGTTATCAGTGGCAGCTGTTCTGATCATAGTAAGTGCATCAATAGTTTTATTTTACAATCACAGTGGTCAGGTAAATAACGATGTGCTACCCCTGGTTAAGTTTGAAACTAGAAAAGGCCAGAAAAAACAAATTACTTTAGGTGATGGAACTATAGTTTGGTTAAACTCACTCAGTTCTCTGTCATTAAAAAATGGCTTTAATGATAAAACTAGAGAAGTAGAGCTTACTGGTGAGGCTTATTTTGATGTAGCTCATAAAGCCGACAAGCCATTTAAAGTTCACACAGATCAGTTTGATATTAATGTATTAGGTACAGCATTTAATGTAAAAGTTTATCCTGATGATAAGACCGCCGAAACCACGCTGATACGGGGTATAATTAGCATGCAGCCCAAAAAATATCATAATAAAACGATTACTGTTAGGCCTAGTCAAAAAGTTGTAATCATAAAAAATGATATGCTGGGATCTAAAATTGATGTATCAGGTGTTCAGGATATTGTTATTAAAAAATATCAGGAAGTCCGCGATACTGCTATAGTTGAAACTGCATGGACTAAAAATGATCTCGAAATATATGATCAGAAATTTAGTGATATAAAGACTATGCTGGAAAGATGGTTTGATATACAAATCATATTTAAATCTGAGAAAATTAAGGACTATAAATTTACAGGCACATTTACAAATGAAAGTATAATAGAAGTATTAAATGCATTTAAAAGAACGGGAGAATTTAACTATGAGATAAAAGAAAAGACCATCACTATATCAAAATAAAAAGGACGGTGTTGAAGCCACCGCCCTAAATTTTTTGATTAATTATTAATGACAGTTACTGCGCAAACAATGTGCTGTCAAAAAATCGCTAAACCAAAAAACAAAAATATGATTAATTATTACTTCCACCAAAAATGGCTGAGAATAAGGCCGTTTTCCAAATTCATTAGAATAATGAAACTCACCTTTCTGCTGGTGTTGCTGACTTGCCTCCATGTATCAGCAAGCGTTTTTTCTCAGGAAAAGATTTCACTTGATGTGAAAAACATGAGTATTGAAAAAGTATTAAAAACGATAGAGAAACAAAGTAAGTATCGTTTTGTGTATAGCTCAACTTTTTCACCTGTAACAAGAAATGTAACAGTTGAGGCTAAAAATCTGCTTGTAACCGATGTTTTAAGATTAATTTTAAAGGATACAAAACTTAGTTTTAGTATTTTGAATAGTGGTTTAATTGCTATTTCAAATCAAGGAAGTATAACAAATGACATTACGGTAACTGGGGTTGTAAAAGACACAGCAGGGGTAGCTTTACCAGGTGTTACAGTAATTGCAAAGGGTACAAGGAAGGGTACCTCTACAGATTCAAATGGAAAATATGCTCTAAACGTACCAGAAAATGCAGTTCTTGTGTTTTCTTTAGTTGGTTATGGCAGCACAGAAATACCATTGGGAACTAATTCTGGAAGCAATAAAACAATTGATGTAGTTCTGAAACAAAGTGACAATAGTTTGGATGAAGTGGTAGTACAGGCCTATGGTACCACTACCCGTAGGAAAACGACCAATGCGATCAGTACGCTGGATATGACCAATGTAGCACCCTTGCCTGTGCAGTCTATTAATGATGCCGTTGCCGGTCGGCTACCTGGGGTAATTGTTACCGCAAGTAACGGTGCACCAGGTACTAAAAGTAGTATCTTAATTCGTGGTCAAAGTCCAATTTTTGTAATTGATAACATTGTACGTTCAGCTAATGACTTTTCAAATCTGAACCCGAATGATATTGAAAGCTACTCGATTTTAAAAGATGCCGGTGCTACGGCATTATATGGTAATCAGGGAGCAAATGGGGTCGTTTTGGTTACTACCAAAAGGGGTAAAGAAGGGGTGACCAAAATAAATTACGCCTACAATCAAATATTTTCTCAGCCCACCTTATTTCCCGATAAAATAAATTCTTATGAGCAAGCGCTTGCAAAAAATAAGTTATATGCATTCGAAGGCCGAAATCCGTTTAGATCTGATGCTGAATTAGAGAAGTTACGTACTGGTTCAGATCCTTTCAATTTTCCAAATACGGATTGGCAAGCCTTAACAATGAAAAACTACGCACCTGAAATGAGGCACGACCTATCGGTAACTTCAGGTACTAAAAAGTTAACTTACTATGCCGGTTTATCATACTATGACCAAGGAAGTATTTTAAGAACCGATAATAACTACAACAAACGAACTACCTATCGTTTAAATACTACTAGTGAATTTGAAAAAATAAACCTAAAGGTAACTGCAGGGTTAGATGGTTTCATAGAAAGCAACGCTCAGCCTAGTTCAAGTTATGGTAATATATATAGCCATATTCAAAATAGAACACCAGAGCAATTGGCTGTTAACGAATTTGGTTTACCAACTACCCAGTCAGATAATCCGGTAAGGGAGTTAGACCCGAAATCTGGATATAATAAAGGTTATGCTAAGATTTTAAATACCAATTTGGGTTTAGAATATGCCGCACACTTTTTAGATGGTTTGAGATTTAAATTCAATGGAACTTACACTACCTACAATAACGTAGGTAAAAGTTGGAATTATCTGGCACCAGCTTATAACTTAAACAGTACCGTTCCAATATTTGGCAATCCGCCTAGTTTAAGTGTGTCTCAAGGGCAAGGAAGTACAACAACGTTACAGGGCTATGTGCTTTACAATAAGACTTTTGGAGACCACAGTATTGATTTTACCGGAGTTGCAGAACGCCAGCAAGATGAAGCATCTTCAGTAAATGGAAGTAGGGTAGGTTACCAGATTATTTTTGATCAATTGGTAGCTGGTCCATCTTTAAACCAAACAGTGGGTGGTGGCGAAAGTGAAGCCGCCAGGGCTGCATTGTTGGGTAGGCTAACTTATACCTACAAATCCAGATATAGCGTAGAAGGGTCTATCAGAAGAGATGGTGACTATCTTTTTGTACCAGGTAAGCAATGGGGTACTTTTTATGCTGTTTCTGGAAATTATATCATTTCTGATGAGCCATTTATGAAATCGCTAAAAGAAAAGCACATTGTAGATTTTCTAAAACTAAGAGGATCTTATGGTGTATTGGGTGACAAAACAGGAGTTGGTGCATTTGGATATGTACCTTCTTATGGTATTAATGCCCAGGCTTACGTAATTGACGGAAACGTGGTTCAAGGTACATCAGAGCCTGGAAGTTTACCTAGTAATACTTACTCATGGCAAACTATTGGCAATAGAGATTTAGCGTTGGAAATTGGAACTTTAAACAATAGGTTAAACGCCGTTTTCGATTACTTTTATACTCGTAGAACGGGATTTGTAACAGGCGATCCTCGTTTCTCCCAAACCTTAGGTATAGGGTTGCCTCAAATTAATTTTGTTGAAGGAGCGACACGTACTGAAGGTTTCGATTTTAACATAAACTGGGCTAGTAATATTGGCGATTTGACTTATAAAGTTGGCATTAATTTTACTCGATTTAATTCGTTAACAGAACGTTCTGCCTCAGATGATGATGCTACACTGAAAAACCCTTACACCAGAGCAACAAATACCGATGGTAGCTTTTTGCAAACTGGTTATTTGAATTCTGGATTTTACACCGACAATAGTGACTTGTTAACAGGAGCTCGTCGCATCACTTCATTAAATGTTGGTGCTGGAGATTTAAGGTACCAGGATTTAAATGGTGATGGACAAATTAACGGAGACGATTTTAGAAGAATAGGTACTAATACAATTCCACGAACTAACTATGGTGTTACGCTTGATATGGCATACAAAGGTCTCTCTTTTAGTGCGGTAGTGCAAGGTTCCGGTAATAGAGATCGCTATATTGGAGATGTAATTCAGGGGGTAAGCGGACAAAATATGCTCGTTTATGATTTTCAATCTGATTATTGGCGACCAGATAATAGGGACGCGATTTTCCCAAGAGCAATTAGCTCAGATGCGGTTAATGGAGGTAATAATTCCAGAGGAAGTGACTTCTGGCTGGTAAAATCCAAATATGTGCGTTTAAAATATGTGCAACTAGGTTATGATTTTAAAGAAGGCGCATTTAAAAAATTACCATTTCAAAGCTTGAGATTATTTGTATCGGGCACCAACTTGTTGACGTCGGCAAAAAGCCAGAAATATTTTATTGATCCGGAGTCAGATACCAATAATTACAATTACCCAATTCAGCGAACTTTTGCACTGGGTTTAAATGTTGGTTTCTAATTAAATTATTAAAATCATGAAGAAAAATATATTAATAATAGGAGTTTTTGCTGGTTTGCTGGTATTAGGCTCATGTAAAAAAGTTTTGGATGCAGATCCTTTAAGTTTAATTAGTCCGGAGGTGGTTTGGAGTTCCAAAGCCAATGCAGAAACCTTTGTTTTCGGTACCTACGATGGTATTATGGGCGCCTACACGTGTGGCTTAAAAGGTGCAGAAGATACCTATACCGCTAATATTGTAGGGGCTTATGGCGGTGCAAGTAGCGCTTTGCCGGTTTTTACAGAGACTTTAACTAATAGAGACGATTATGGCTTTAACAATTGGGGATCTGTACGTCGTTGCAATGTAATCATCAAAAACGTAACTGAATCTGCAGGTATTTCAGATCCGGATAAAAAAGCATTGGTTGCTGAAGCTAAGTTTTTAAGGGCCATGTCTTACTTTAATATTGCCAGAAAAACCGGTCGTATTGTTTGGATAGATAAAGTATTAACAGAAAATGACGACCTGAAATTACCTAGTACTGCAAATCCTACAGAAAGCTATAACTACATTATTAAAGATTTGGAAGATGCCGTTGCTGATTTACCAACCACCAAGGTGGCAGGTAGAACCAACAAATATGTAGCAGCAGCTTTTTTAACAGAAGTTTGCCTACAAGCGTTAGCTTACAAAAACTATCCGGCAGCACCGAACGTTGCATCAAATGATCCATTGCTCGATAAAATTATTACCAATGCGCAATTGGTAATCAATAGTGGATATGCATTAGAAACTGACTATGAGGGGATGTTTAATGAAACCAAAAACACATCTAACGAGATCATTTTTGCTATTTATAGAAAAGCCATTAATACTTCTCTATCAAGCACGCCAATGCAGCATCAGTTACCTAACATCAAACCCGAAACCATTACACAATTTGGTGGCTCACCTCTGTTTAATAAACCAGTTCCTTTTGAGGTTTGGCCAGAGAATTTTCCTACTCAAAACTTTACGGACGATTACCTGACGGTTGATAAAGCTGATCCAAGTAAGGTAGTGCCATGGAATCAAACTTCACAATACCTTAATGCTATAGACGAGACCGTAAATGTAATAGCACCTTTTGCTAAATCAGGTTTCCCTGATGATAAAACTGCCAAGCTGAATAATGATATAGTGGTGAAAATGGGGCGTATTAAACCAGGTAGTACTGAAACAATGTTGACATTGACCAACGAGAACAGAGATGCCCGCTGGAAAGCTTCAATTATTAGCGATAATAGTACATTTTATGGTGAATTATTTAGAACAAGTTTAAAAGGTAATTCGGGTAGGTTTTTGGGTACCATTAATGGCGGAGGATATGAAACTAGCTTAAGTAATATGTATTGGCGCAAGGGTCTCTATACCAATATCACACCAAGCTTTTTAAACAGTGTTAATACAGATTACCATTGGATTGGCATGCGATTAGGAAGGGTATACTTGAATTTAGCAGAGGCCTATTTGCTAAAAGGAGATGTAGCCAATGCCGTTTTAAATTTGAATAAGACCAGAACTACGCATGGTAAACTTCCGGCATCTATGGCGGGAACAACAGCCGATGCCTGGAAAGACTATAAGATAGAAAGAAGGGTAGAGCTAGCTGAAGAAAATGATCGCTATTTCAGTTTATTACGCTGGGGTAGGTTTGGTGGTAGCGCCAACGATGGGCTGGCATCAAATGGTACGATAAGAGAGTTAACCGAGCCAATCCGCGTAATGGACTTATCGAAAGATGGTAAATCTTTCTCGATTGTGACCGGACCATTTAACAACCAGTATAACAATAGAAAGTTTGATCCATCCAGAAGATATCTTTTCCCAATAGACCAAGACCAGATTGATAACAATACCAAATTTGGTCCACAAAACCCAGGATGGTAACCTTAAAAAATAAATCATGAAACTAAAAATAAAACACATAGCCTTCCTGATGATGGTCTTATCATTGGGTTTATTTTCCTCTTGTTTAAAAAAGGGGCTGACTGATTATCCACTATTTGATACCAATGAAATTACACTTGTAAATGTTGAGCACCGCTTTAACGGTACCTCAACACAATATGATCAACCACTGGTTGCCTATCAGAAATTAACCATAGCTCAACAGATTGATAAGGTAAATAGTACGATCAATGTGCAGATAACAGTACCAGCAGCAAATGGTCAATTTACCGATGCCGAAAAAGCAAAAGTAAGTCAGAGTAAACTTTGGCTCTATCTGAATATCTCTACTGCAGCCTCCATTACACCGGTACCCGGAACACCAAAATTGGGAGACCCTACTGATGCAACAAAGCCTTTGAAATACATTGTCACGGCGGCAAATGGTGCTGCTAGAACGTGGACAATTAATGTAACAGCATTTAATCCCTAAGTTACGCTTTCTAATAAATAACGGCATTGCTATAGCAATGCCGTTTCTTTTAAAACAATATATGGTTTCTAGAACCACACACACAAATGAAACTTATATCTATATTTTTTTTAAACATTTTTTTTAGTATTTCGCTATATGCCCAGGAAATCTCCCATTCTGTTTCAAAACAATTATGGCCCGATGTATTAGGTAACCACAGGGCAGTAATTCTAGTGGGACAAAATGTTGATGCCGCTGAAGTTAAAATTGAATGGCGAAGAAAGGATTGGGATGCCGATCAGAAAGCCATTGTTATTACAGATGAAAAAGGTAATAAAATAGACAACATTTACAGAATCAATATTACCCGCGAAGAGGGGCAGTTTGTTTTTCAGCCCTTAAATGGTGCAGGTAAATATTATGTTTACTATTATGCCTGGAGCGGGAGTAAGAATATAGGTGGGTTTTCTGGTGATTATTTAAAAAGAGAAAAAGCGCCAAATAATGAGTGGTTGACTAAAAACGAGTTAACTTCTGATAAAACTAAGCTAGTTCAGGCGAAAGTTTTGGAAATCCAGGCTCGTACCGCTTTCGATAGTTTCTTTCCAATGGAGGTTGTGGCAAAACAAGTGGAGGTAGAAAGGCTGATTAAAAAGTCAGCTGCGAGCTATCTGGTGTTTCCGGAAGACCGGAAATTTCCAATTAAAATGTTTGATGATATCCCTTATAAATGGATTAGTAAAGGTACCTCGGCATTGTTTGCCGGAACTGCACAGCGTAATGAATATTATGTGTTTCAATTAGGTGTTTTTGCTGGCAAGCAGAATTTAAAAAATGTTAAAATAGAATATATTAATTCACCTTTTCCTGCTACATGTTTTAATACAGAGGGATATAGTACAAAGGGTGATTTCTTTACTAAAATCGTCGATGTAAAAAAAGGAAAAGTACAGCCTTTTTGGATCGGATTGGATATACCACTGGATGCAAAGCCTGGTTTAAAAGAATTCCAGGTCAGGGTTAAACCCGAAAATGCATCTGCCTCAATAATCAGAGTAAAAATAAACGTAACAAAAGATGTTTTAGCAAACCGCGGCGACGATGAAACCTGGCGGCATTCAAGATTAAGGTGGTTAAATTCTAAGCTTGGAATTAATGATGATGTGGTTAAACCTTATCAAAACCTTAAAGTTCAAGATCAGAAAATCACTGCTTCAAGTGCAGAGGTAGTCTTAAAAAAGGATGGATTACCAGCTTCCATTGTTGCAAATGGCAATCCATTACTTGCAGCACCATTGGCATTTAATATTTTGGTCAATAATCAGCTGCTGGCTTTTAGTAGCCATGATTTTAAGTACGCAACAAGAGAAGCAGGTAAGGTTTCATGGGAAAGTATATCTTTCAATGATAAATTGAAACTGGTATGTAAGGCCAGCATGGAAGCTGATGGTTATCTGCGTTATAAAATTAGTGTAAATCCTTTGCAGGATACAAAGTTAGACGACATCAATTTGCAGATTCCTGTAAAGCAGGAGCTTGCAAAATATTTTATGGGGATGGGATTGCCAGGATCCAAATGTCCGGGTGATTATGATTGGAAGTGGAAAGGCCCTCAGGACTCTTTTTGGCTTGGAGATGTAGAAGCCGGATTATTTTGTGAGCTTAGGGGATCTTCATACAGCGGGCCACTATTAAATCTATACCATCCGGCACCACCTAAAGCATGGTATAACAACAATCTTGGTGGATTTAATATTGCGGCAGATGGTAATGTATTGAATACACGTACCTATTGCGGTCCTAGATCTATAAAGAAAGGCGAGGCGCTGGAATTTGAATTTGCTATGCTTATTACGCCGGTAAAACCATTGGACACCAAAGGACAGTTTGCAAACCGTTACTACCATGATGGGAGTCACCCAGAACCTCCTAAAGATATTTTAGAATCAGGAGTTAAAATCATTAATGTACATCATGCAAATCAAATAAATCCTTATATAAACTATCCTTTCGGGAGTGTGGATAGCATTAAACGATTTGTTTCTACCTGGCATAAAAGAGGGGTAAAAACCAAAATCTACTATACTATACGTGAGTTAAGTAATCAGGCAACTGAGCTATGGGCTTTGAGGAGTTTAAGTAATGAGATACTGGCAGATGGAAATGGAGGTGGATATACATGGCTTAGGGAGCATTTAGGATCTAACTATAATGCCCAATGGTTTACACCAATTAACGGAACTGAAGCCTGTGACGCAGCTATTTTAACCAGTGGCGAATCCAGATGGTACAATTACTATGTAGAGGGTTTAAAGTGGATGATCAAAAAAACAGATATGGATGGACTTTATCTTGATGATGTTTCTTTTGACCGCGACTTATTAAAGCGGGTAAGAAAGGTAATGGATATGGTAAAGCCAGGTTGTGTTATTGACCTTCATTCGAATACAGGCTTTTCTAAGGGACCTGCAACGCAGTATATGGAATTTTTCCCTTATATAAATAAACTATGGTTTGGGGAGAGTTTTCAGTATGATAAGATGCTTCCGGAAAACTGGCTTGTTGAAGTTTCCGGAATTCCTTATGGATTGATGGGTGATATGTTGCATGCCGGTGGAAATCCGTGGAGAGGAATGGTATATGGAATGACCGTCCGTTACCCATGGTTTACCGAAGGGGTAAATTGCGATCCACGAGAGATCTGGAAAGTATGGGATGCTTTTGGAATTGCCGATGCTAAAATGATAGGCTATTGGCAAAAAGAAACGCCAGTTCATACCTCTGATCCTGGTGTATTGGCAACGGCATACCTAAAGGAAGACAAAATCCTGATTGCGATAGCCAGCTGGAATAAAGATATTACCGAAATTAAGTTGAATATAGACTGGAAAAAAATAGGTTGGAAACCTGAAGATAGGATCTTATGTCCTGCAATCGAGAATTTTCAACCGGCAAAGAATTTAGGATTAAATGATACTATTAAAGTAGATCCGATTAAAGGATATCTGCTGATTATTAATAAGAAGAAATAAACCACACAAACATGTTTAAATTAAAATTAATTACACTTTGTATGTGCTTTACTTACCTGGCAAAAGCTCAGGTTTATGAGATTGATGCCAGAGTAAAGACTACTCCGCAAAGAACTGCATTGCCCATGAAAGGTAAAAGTCCTGCTGGGATCACCTTATCTGCAAATAACAAATATTTTGAAAAAAATGGTAAACCGTGGTTTCCGGTAATGGGAGAACTTCATTACAACCGTGTGCCTGAGCAGGAATGGGAGAATGAGATCCTTAAAATGAAAAGTGGCGGACTTTCTATTGTAGCCACTTATGTTTTTTGGAATGAACATGAGATTTCTAAAGGTGTATGGGACTGGAAGAATAACCGCGACATCAGGAAATTTATAGAACTGTGTGCCCGTCATAATATGTTGGTCTGGCTACGTATTGGTCCCTGGAGTCATGGAGAGCAACTAAATGGTGGTTTTCCCGACTGGATACAAAAAATGAAAGGACATAGAAGTAATGATCCTGAATACCTTGCAGAATCAGCTAAACTATATCATCAAATAGGAATGCAGACCAAAGGATTATATTTTAAAGATGGTGGTCCAATTATTGGGACTCAACTTGAAAATGAGTATGCCTCCGGACAAAACGGACATATCTCTAAATTGAAAGAAATGGCTCTAGAAGCCAATATTACACCTGTATTTTGGAGTATCACAGCCAATACTGTGTTCGACGATAAGAAAATGGAAGTAATTCCTTTGCAAGGTGCCTATGCCTACCGTGGTTGGGAGAGAGCAGGTGGCAAACCAACGAAAGACTTTTTATATGGAAATGACCAATGGATCATGAATGATGCTTTGGGTAAAGTGTTTTATGATGTGAACATGTATCCGAAAGGGATGTGCGAACAGGGCGCTGGAAGCCAGATGACCTTTAATAACCGTTTTATAGCACAGCCAGAAGTAATAGAGTCTCATGTGCAAAATCAGGTTGGACGTGGAATGAACCTTATGGGCTACTACATGTTTCATGGAGGAACACAAACCCCAGGTTTAGAAGAACCTGGCCACCCTTATAGTTACGATTTTCAGGCTCCTTTGGATGAATTTGGATTGTTAAGGCCTTCGTATAGGTATTTGAAAGTGCAGCACTTGTTTATTAACGACTTCGGTACTGACCTTGCTGCTATGCAGGTGTTTGAATCTGAGAACCCGGTTCGTAATGAATTAGATACTACTAATCTGAGATATATTGTCCGCGCAAATAACGGAAGTGGTTTCCTTTTTATGGGAAATACTCAGGTACGTGTAAATATGCCAGATAAAAATGCAACAGTAAAAGTAAAGCTTGATCAGGAAACCATCACATTTCCATCGGTATTATTAAAAGGGCAAACTACAGCAATCCTGCCTTTTAATTTGAAAGCTGGTACTGCATTAATTAAATATGTTACTGCGCAGCCTTTGGCCAGATTGGTAAATGGGAAAAAAACAACAATATTCTTTCAGGAGCTACCAGGAGTTAACCCACAATTGGCCTTTGATGTTTCAAGTATTACTACTAAAACCTTTGAAGGATGGAAAGCCGAGAAATTAGGTGATAATGTACAGCTGAGTGCAGGAAATAGCAAAAATCTTGAAATAAAAGACAAAGAAGGAAATACAATATTACTTGTGTTTCTTAATCGAAAACAAGCAGAAAACTCATGGCGTTTAAAGCTAAAAGGGCAGGAAGCATTAATAATTTCTGATGCAGATTTAATGATAGAAAAAAATAGAATTATACTTCAGCAAGCAGGGAATGAAAACTTCAATGTTCAGGTATATCCAAAAGGTTTGAATGCTATTGCTGGTCTTAAATCTAACAACGAACAGGCTACTGTTTTTGATAGTTATGCCACTAAAACTACTCCTTACACACCTAAACTAATAATTACTTATCCTGAAAAACAAAATGCAATAATCCAGTTGCCAAAAACTTTGCCGTCTAATGTAGCTAGTTTGATCTTAAAGGTTGATTATCTTGGCGGAAGTGCGCTGTTGTTTCAAAACGGAAAACATATCACAGATAATCTTTATAATGGAACTACGTGGCATATTGGGCTTCACAGATTTATGGAAGGAGGGGATATTGAACTTAAACTTCAGGACTGGAATATCAGTATTACAGGTGTTGCACCGGAATTGGTAAAGGAAATAAACGAAAAAGGTACTATGTTTAAAGCAATTAATGCAGTAGCTCAATATCAAGCGATTTTAACTATAACCAAATGAAAAGAATTTTAGTAAGCCTGCTTTTATGTGGCAGTTTGAATTTAAATGCACAAACTATTGAGGTTACCAGGTTTGGCGTAGTACCAAATAGTTTTGCTGATGCAACTGAGGGAGTTAAAAAAGCTATTGAAGCTGCCAAAGGTCAATCTGAATCTGTATTGAACTTTCCTAAAGGTAGGTATGATTTCTGGCCAGATCAGGCAAGCGAAACCAATTATTACATCTCGAATACATCATCTGAAGTAGAAGTTCCTGTAAAGAAGCAAAAAGTAGGACTATTTTTGAAAGGAATGAGTAATGTTACCGTTGAAGGTAACGGTTCGGTTTTTATATTTCATGGTAAAATGATTACCTGGGTGCTGGATGGTAGTAATAACATTGCTATCCGCAACCTGTCTGTCAATTATGAACGCCCCGGTATGTCAGAAATGACCATCAAGGAAATAAATGAGACTTCGGTGGTGGCTAATATTCATCCTGATTCTAAGTTTGCCATCATAAATGGACAATTGGAATGGTATGGTGAAAAGTGGATTACAAAAAACTACCATGCTGTATTGGTGCGCCCTGATCAGGGAATTTTACTCTATAGCTCTTGGGATCCATTTATGAAAAGCAAAGCAGAAATACTTGGGCCACTTCAGGTAAAGTTTTCTGGTGATTTTTCAAAGTTTAAAGCTAAGCCTGGAGAGGTTTTAACCATTAGAGACCGTTACCGTGATTATGTTGGGGCATTCAACTATCGATCTAAAAATATCAGGTTGCAAAATGTTCATATGAATTCAATGCATGGTCTTGGTGTCGTTTCTCAATTTTCTGAGAACCTGACGTATGATAGTGTTTATGTGGAACCTGAAAAAGGTAGTGGAAGGGTTATAGCTTCCTCTGCAGATGGGATGCACTTTTCGGGATGCAAGGGACAGATTACTATCAATAATTGCAGATTCAACGGTATGCATGATGACCCGGTAAATGTTCACGGTACACACTTAATTGTAAGTGAAATTGTATCGCCAACATCTTTAAAATTGAAATTTAAACATCATCAGACATATGGTTTTGAAGCATTTAACGCTAAAGATTCAGTAGCTTATCTTCATTCTGCTTCGTTGCAGATTTTTGAGCAAGGTGTAGTTAAAACAGCTAAACTGATAGCTGAAAGAGAGATGCTGGTTGAAATGGAAAAGCCTTTTTCTGCAGAACTAAAGGTTGGCGACGCACTTGAAAATGTAACATGGACGCCATCGGTAACTATAAAGAACTCGAGGTTCGAAGGTACCATTTCTCGCGGTACATTAATCACAACACGTCGTAAAGTTTTAATAGAAAACAATGTTTATTACCGCACAGGCATGCATGCAATTTTAATTGAAAATGATGCTGAAGGTTGGTTCGAATCGGGTCCGGTTACTGATGTTACAATCAGAAACAATCAGTTTATAGAATGCGGATACAATTCATCACCCAATAATTATGTGATCAATATTAATCCGCAAAACCACAAGCCGGCACCCAAATACTATGTTCATAAAAACATCCGGATAGAAAATAATACGTTTAAGGTTTATGACTATCCAATTTTATCTGCCAGAAGTACAAGCGGATTAACATTTGTGAATAATAAAATTATTAAAACTAACTTTCTAAAGGCGGGCGAAAAAAGACCTGCAATCTTATTGACGGCAGATACAAAAGTAATTATCAATAATAACGATTTTGGAACTGAAGAATTGCCGATAGTTAAGTTACAGGATATGCAAAAGGCAGATATAAAATCTGATATTAAATTCTCCGTAAACTAGCTTTATGAATTAAATGAGCCCGTATCATAAATCGTGATACGGGCTCTTTTACGTTTACCAGTATTTCTATAGTCTTGATTATTAATAATTTAAGTTTTTTTTTAGTATTAAATTTGGTTTAACTTATTGATTTTCATATATTTATGATATAAATCAGTAGTGAATATGGCCAATAAGAAACCCGTTTTTAAGCCCTATTATCAACATTAGCTCATGGCGTTTCCGCCTACTTTCGATGAGTTGATTCCAGCAGATCATACTGTAAGACTTGTCGACAAGATTATTAATGTGATCAATGTAGAACCTTTGTTGAATGCTTACCACATCAGAGGTGCGTCCAATTATCATCCGATATTACTTTTAAAAGTTTTGGTCTACGGCTATGTGACCAATACGTATTCCAGTAGAAAGCTGGCCATAGCTTGCCGGGAAAATGTTCCTTTCATGTGGTTGAGCGGCATGAGTAAACCGGATCACAATACGATCAACCGATTTCGGGGTGTCCGCTTAAAACATGCCCTGCGCAGTGTATTTGAGGAAGTGGTTAAATATCTGGCCGAAGAAGGACTACTAAGTATTGATGAAGTTTATACCGATGGAACCAAAATTGAGGCCAATGCCAACAAGTACACTTTTGTCTGGAAAAAATCCATTCAGACCAATAAAGCGAAGATGCAAAAGCAGTTGGATGAAATCTGGAACTACGCCCAGAGTGTGGCTACGGTAGAAGATTTATTACCTGAACCGCCTACAGCCAAAATAGTAAGTCCGGAAAGCATCCAGGCAGCGGTTGATAAACTCAATGAAGTACTGGCTAACAATGATCAGGTTGATAAAAAGACCAAAGCAAAGCTCCATTACCTCACTAAAAACTATCCCGAAGCTATCGCCAAGTATAAGCATCAGGAAGAAATACTCGCCCAGCGCAATAGCTACAGCAAGAGCGATCCGGATGCTACTTTTATGAGAATGAAAGAAGATCATATGCGTAACGGACAGCTCAAACCCGCTTATAATGTGCAGATATCCACTTCAAACCAGTTTATTGTCAACTACACCATTCACTCCAATCCTACAGACACCTTAACTTTAAAATCACACCTGGAGCAACATGAAAATAGTTTCAATCGTCCCCCAAAGACCCTTACTGCTGACGCCGGTTATGGATCAGAAGAGAATTATGCCCTGTTGGAGCAAAAACAGGTGGAGTCTTTCGTTAAGTTTAACATGTTTGATAAACAACAAAATGTACACTATAATCAAAAATATCCTTTTGCTGCAAATCAGCTTTTTTATCATGAACAAAAAGATGCTTACATCTGCCCAATGGGACAAAGCATGGAATTTGTGGGAATAGTTAAAAAACGTACCACAAGCGGGTTCCAGCAGCAAGTCAGGCGATATCAAGCCAAAAATTGCAACAATTACCCACTAAACGGTGCTTGCCACAAATCCAAAGACGACCGCTTGATAGAAATCAATGAAAATCTGCAGAGACATAAGCAAAAAGCACATCAGCTACTCAATACAGAGCGAGGCATCAGTCACAGAAAGAAACGATGTCATGATGTAGAACCTGTTTTTGCCAATATCAAACAGAACCACGGGTTCCGCCGATTCATGCTCAGAGGTAAGCAAAAAGTAGAAATAGAATGGGGATTATTGGCAATTGCACAAAACATAAGGAAAAAAGCAGCTTAAGAGAGCTGTTTTTTGTACGCATCAAGAAATATTCAAAGAAAAAAGGTATACTAAGGAAATACTCAGAACGGATCTCACAATAAACAAAAAAGGAAGCCGTATCATCGTTTGATTAATGATACGGCCTCATTTATTGTTGCTCTTTTGCCCAGTTATTAAATTCGGAAATAGATTTACTTAGCACACCTGCTGAGCCCTTGAATTTGCCTGACCCACTCGGCACCCCGCCCTTTCCATACCATTCATAGAAACCATGATGTTTAATAACAAGATCAATCATAGGGCGAACCTCCTCATAAGCTTCTTTAACAAAGCCATTAGCAATTAGCTGCTGAATCATCCTTCCGCCAAACCAGGTCCAGTCTCCGCCGTTTTGATAGATGTATGGTTTAGACATACCTCCACGGAAAAGACCGTCGGGATAAGTAGGGTAAATAGTAAGGCCAATGCTTGGCATACCCGAAAGTTTTACGTTTTCGACCATTTGTTTATTAACTATTGCAATTTCATCTTTTGATAGCAAGCCTGCTTCAATAGCTACCGCAGTGCCACCATGATAATGGATGCTATTCTCATCAAATCCTGCAGGAATTGGAGATTTTCCCGGATAAATATGAGGAATGAATTTTTTTCTTTTTTCATCCCACAGATGCTTTCTTATGTTGGCCTTAACAGATTTCTGTAATTCTGCCCAATTGGCTTTCTGATTCTTATCAGTGGTCATTTCCTGCAGATAATTCAGTGCAATAATGAGCATGGCATTATCGTAAACATCAATAGCCTCGTTAGATAGGTTATTCCAGTCGCAGCCAAAATCATCGTTAGGTTGTACATCACCCCAATCGGCAGTCATTGCTCCATAAAGCAAGCCATAGCTTCTGTTGTATTTCTCCTTAAGTAAGTACTGAATCATGCGCTCCATTCGGGTTAGTACAGTTATACCGCCAATTTTTTCGGCCAAAATACTGGTGTCGCCTGTTTTCTTTACATACTTTCCTACAAGTTGTATTAGTGAGGTTTCCTGATCTGTTTCTACAGTATTTTTGAAGCCCACATGTTTAGTGTCATTATCTGAATAGTATGGGGTATCATCATTCCACGTAAAGTCCTTTTTTAAAACATAACCATCTATCATTTCGTCATTTTTTTGCTGAAGGGCAAAAAAGATCAGTATAGCTCCTTTTACTTCTTCTTTAGAGGTCTCTTCAAGGGCAGTTTCAATAAACGTGTTCATATCGCGGGCCCAAATTTGTGAGTAACCGCTTCCTGCATTAAATCCTTCTTTTATTGCGGCTCTGGCCATGCTGTCTACTTTTTTTAAGGAAGTATCGGCCAGGATGGTCTTGGCAAGTTGATGCTCTTCGGTCTGTTTTCTTGATGAACAGGAGCTAACAAGAAAGGTAATGGCCAATAGATAAGCCAGATAAAATTTCATGAGTTTATGGTTTTAAATATATGTATGTACAAAGGTAGTAAAAATGTAATAATTCATTTAATTCACTGAATTATCCATTGTATTTTGAGTTGTTAGTTAATAGTTTAGAGGTTTTAGTATAAACAGTAACCCACATACAAATGAAACCTTTCAAAATTATCTTACTGGTATTAAATCTTGGTTGTGCTGCTATGGCATTGGCGCAAACATCTGGTTTACCCGATGCCCATTTCAATCTATCATTAAAAGCACCCATAACCACCTGGGATGAGGCAATTCCATTAGGAAATGGCTTGATGGGTGGCTTACTGTGGGGAGAAAATAATACGCTTAGATTGTCGCTTGATAGGGGTGATTTGTGGGATGAACGTACTCATGGAGAAAAGGAGTGGTGGAAAAAGTATACTTATCAGAAAGGAGCGGAAATGGTAGCTCAGAAGAAGTATGCTATAGTAAATGGCTGGTGGGATGGTCCTTACAATGGTGTAAGCCCAACAAAGTTACCGGCAGGTCGTGTTGAAATTAAATTGCCACAGGGGCAGTTGGTTCAGGGATTTGAGCTGAAGCTGGCTACTGCCGAAGGCTTGGCTTATTTTAAATCGGGAGCTGTAGTGAAAGCTTTGTACAGTGCAAGCGAACCTGTAGCTGTGCTTTCTGTAAAAGGGGCTATACCGGATGCTGTTGATCTGTTAAGTACGTCGGATGTGTATCGTAAAAATACTGACGGACAAGGTGGGCCAAGCAGTGGAGGCTCTGTAAGTAAGCTTGGTTACCCTGATGCTGTTAAAGGTAAAAAAGGCAATGCACAATGGTATATACAGGAGGCTGCAGAAGGGTTAAAGTATTGCGTGTATGTAGAAACCAAAGCAACCGGAAAGGAAACTTTATTAGCTATCACCATTACTTCGACAACAGATTCTGGAGATTTACTGGCCCTGGCCGAGAAACGTTGTTCTGCTGCTTTAGCAAAAGGATATGATGCTGTGCTGAAGCCTCATAAACAATGGTGGAACGCATTTTGGCAAAAATCTAGCGTAAGCGTACCGGATACAGCTGTTCAAAAACAATATAACCTGGTTCAATATTTTTATGGTGCCGCATCTCGCTTAAATGCACCACCAATGCCGTTGCAAGGAGTTTGGACCGCAGATAATGGCTCACTACCACCATGGAAAGGCGACTATCATAATGACCTGAATACCCAGATGACTTATATGGCTTATCAGGAATCTGGTCGTTTTGATGAGGGCGCATCTTATATCAATTACCTCTGGGATCGTCGCGACTCTTTTCGTGCATTTGCCAAAGATTTTTATGGTACTAAAGGTTTGGCCTGCCCGGGCGTAATGTCGTATAGCGGACAGCCACTAGGAGGTTGGGGGCAATATAGCATGTCGCCGGCTATGAGCGCCTGGAGTGCACACTTATTTTACCTTCATTGGATGTATAGTGCCGACGATAAATTTTTAAGGGAAAAGGCTTATCCATGGAGCTCTGAAGTAGGAGAGTGCATGTTGGGTTTGTTGAAAAAAGATGATAAAGGAATTTTAAGATTACCACTTTCTTCTTCGCCCGAGATTTTTGATAATAGCCCTAAAGCATGGCTTGAACCCAATAGTAATTATGACCTGATGAGTTTAAAAATGTTATTTCTTTCTTTAAAGGAAATGGCCGAGGCTTGCGATAAAAACTATGAAATAAATAAATGGGCTGATGCCGCTGCTGCATTAGGCGAATTTCATACTAAAGATGACGGTACATTATTATTGGATGCCAACAATGAGTTGAAGAGCAGCCACCGTCACTTATCTAATATCATAGGGCTGTATCCTTTCAACTTAATTACCCCAGAGAATGGCGAAAAAGCAACAAAAGTAATAGATGCGAGTTTACAAAGCTGGGATAAATTGGGTACAAGCCAGTGGTGTGGGTATAGTTTTTCGTGGATGAGCTGTTTAAGAGCAAGAGTAGGCGATGCGGAAGAAGCGGTTAAGAACCTCGATATTTTTGTTAAAGCATTTGTGTTGCGCAATGGATTTCATGTTAACGGTGATCAAACGAAAAGTGGTTTTTCTAGTTTTACCTACAGGCCATTTACTTTGGAGGGTAACTTTCTGGCTTCGCAAGCTGTTCATGAAATGTTGCTGCAGAGCTGGAGTGCTGATCCCGGTAAAATAAATACCGGAGTTATCCGTATTTTCCCTGCTGTACCACAGAAATGGGCCAATGCTTCTTTTAATGATTTAAGAGCTGAGGGAGGCTACAAGGTTTCTGCAATTCGTAAAAACAATCAGACGGTTAGTTTTAGCATTACAGCAGCTAAAAAGGGTAAGGTTAGAATTAAGGATAACTTTAATGGCAGAGAACCGAAATGGAGTGTTAAAAATGTAAATAAAACAGGTGATATTTATGAGGTAAACCTGGCAAAAGGAGAAAAAATAAGTGCAACCTTTTAAAATAGCTTATAATGTATAAACATAGTTAAATGAGTTACCGTATGTTTATTTGACTTTCAGTAATATTTTTGAGTTTTTTGTGTTTTTGTATGGTGGTTTTAAAAAATGTCCGTATATATGTATGTACAATATAAGAAAGCTTAAACCAAATTAAACCACAAAAAGCTCAAAATATTATGATGGATTTTTTTCAAACAATTTATGATTGGGTTATTGGCTTTTTCGGCCTGGGGAATTTTATCAGGATTGTTAACTCTGGTGATTATAGCTCGTTTTTAACCTACGATGGTTTTATCTCCATTATTGGCCCCCTTTTTCCAATAGTTTTAGTAATAGAGATACTGGCAGCCTTAATACTAAGGAAATTTAAGGCTATTGATTATAAAATCTCATTCTTTTCGTATGTCTTTAATGCCTTTGTTGGCCGATTTATCTCAATAGCAGCAATTGTATTTTGTATAGGACTGTTCGAGAAATACGCCATCTTTAAAACAACTTTTACCTGGTACTGGTTTATTTACGGTTATATTGTCTGGGAATTTGGGCATTTTATTTATCATTATCTGGGGCATAAGGTTCGCTTGTTTTGGTGTTTACATTCAACCCATCATGCACCGCAGGCAATGAACCTATCAGTGTCCTATGCTCACTTTTTTCTGGAAGGCCCATATGCTGATGTAATCAGGACTACAGTATGTATTTTACTAGGCGTTAATCCACCTATGTTGTTCGTAATTATGTTTATTGATGGCTTTTATGGAGGTTTTATACATATAGGTGAGCAATTGATGAAGGATGGCAAATTGGGCTTTTTGTATAAATACATTTTAACCCCTTCACACCACAGGGTACACCATGCTAAAAATCCATTATATATGGATACAAACTTTTGTAATCTGTTGAATATCTGGGATCGTGTTTTTGGCACATATCAACCCGAAGAAAAGAACCTTCACATTGAATATGGTATTACAAGAGAAATGAAACCCAATAGTTTTTTGGATAGCTATTTTGGAGAGTTTGCCTGTTTAATAAAGGATGTTTACAAAGCTCCCGGGCTTAAAAATAAAATTCTATACATATTTATGCCACCGGGTTGGAACCATACTGGCGACCATAAAACAGCAAGTAAAGCCAGAAATGAATTTAAAGAAAGTCAGCGCCAGTTAACAGAAAATGCATTGGCACCTGACTTTAATGCAGATCCAAAACAAATGGCAATTCAGGAATAATAAGTTAGTTTTTCTGTTTAATTTTCCAACTGTCAAACCTTTTTCTTAATGTTCACCAGGTGGCTCTGGCGCTACCCGTTAGTACTATTAAGAAACCAAGAGTTAATATAATCTGTTGTAGTTTTTTCATGCCCGCCAGTTATCCTCAATTCCGGCTGAATCCTAATTGTGTTACTTATTCATTAGAGCCATTCAATTTCTGCAAAATCATCTGTCCTTCTTCCCACATTCCCAGATTTGAGTCGGAATTTATGTGCCCTTTTTCACCGATATTTATAAATTCACTACCCCATTGCTCTGCAAAATATTTGGCCCTATTTAAACTTATATAAGGGTCGTTAATGCTTGTTACTACTATAGACGGGAAGGTGAGTTTGGATAATGGAATAGGTGCGAACCCCCTTACAACATCTGGTGTATATTCTGCAGAATCAACATCAGCAGGTGCTACAAGTAATGCTCCTTTAATGTTGTGGTTATTATACTTAACTGCCCAATGGAGCACCAACGAAACCGCCAAGCTATGAGCAACCAAAATAACCGGTTCCCGTAGCTTCTCTATAGCTTCATTTAGTTTTTTTAACCATTTTTTTAATTCAGGCTCATCCCAATTTTCCTGTTCAATCCTGATGGCTTTGTTAAAATTCTTTGACCAATAGGTTTGCCAATGGTTCTCTCCGGATCCTCCAAGACCGGGAATAATCAAGATTTTTGTTTCCATTCTATAGATGCAATAGTTTATTGCCGGCACAATTTAGTAAACTGTTGTGAACTTTATAAACCGATTTTGAAATGATATTTATTAAATTACAGGGGTATTAAAAACTGGCAGAATGTTACAGAACAGAGTTGATCCATTTGGTAATATTATCAGAACTTCGGCACGGGGTACATTAATGGGGAACAGGGGTTTACTGCATAACGAAAAACAGGAAATCCGCCGCCCTTTTAAACTTACTGCCTGGATAACCTGTGTGCTTGAATTTAAAGGTAGAAGAAGACCGGTTATGGCTGTGGGACAGTACACTGAGTTGTTTTTTCTTGATGAGGCAACTTCTTTCGCAGCAGGGCATAGGCCATGCTTTGAGTGTCGCAGGCCTGAAGCAAGTGCATTTAAAAGATTCTGGTTAAAGGGGAATCATGAATATGGATTTAATGCAAAAACACCAATAAAATTTATAGATGATGTTCTTCAAAGGGAGAGGATTGATCAGGATTGTAAAAAGATAACTTTCATGGAATTTCCTGAAGTGTTACCTATTGGTACGTTTGTTATATTTAAAAGTGAGCCTTATTTAATAAAGAATGGAATGATGTATCGGTGGTCAGCAGAAGGCTACGAGGCCGCCAAGCCATTTCCAAAAGAAAAGTTATCAGTGCTTACTCCGAAATCTGTAGTTAATACATTTAGTGCGGGCTACGTTCCTTTGTTTATAGAATAAAAAATGTAAGTATTTTTTGACTAAAATTTATATAGATTGCAGTAATGCTTAGATTTGAATTATAGAAAGATAATATGCAAAAGATTTATATGGGAGATGCAGGGCCGAAAGTGTCGCCTGCGGTTTACGGTTTTTACAGATGGGATGATGTTAAAGATGCTGATGCAACTTTAAAGAAGATTTTTCATTTGTGTATGGAGCTTGGTATTAACACATTTGAGCACGGTGATAGCCAGGGTTCAGAAAAATGTGAGCAATTATTTGGAGAGCTACTAAGTGAAGGTGCTTTTAAAAGAGAAGAGGTTGTTTTATTTAGTAAGTGTGGATTAAGACTTCCAAGCTCACAGAATCCTGATGTAAGGGTTAGGCATTATAACACCTCAGCAGCCCATATCATTGCAAGTGTAGAGCAGTCACTAAAAAATTTAAGAACCGATTATATCGATATTTTTTTATTAGATAAACTTGATCCTATATCTAATCTTGAAGAGACTGCATTGACTCTGGAACGACTAAAGGAATCAGGTAAGATCAAGAATATTGGTGTGGCAAATTTCTCTGTTTTTCAGCACCAGTTATTGGCTTCTTATTTAACAAAGCCAATAGTAACCAATCATATTGAGCTGAATCTTTTGAATATGCAGGCATTGGATAACGGACAGATTGATTATATAAAGCAACGTTATATGCGTCCGTTGGCATATGCACCTCTTGCAGAAGGCAGAATTGCTGTGGGGACAGATAAACAGGCTATTAAAGTACGCGAAAAGCTGGAAGAGCTGAGTGTAAAATATAACGTTCATATAGAATCATTAGCAGTAGCGTGGCTGGTTAAATTGGGCGCCTTGCCGCTAATTGGTACTACAAACGAACAAAGAATAAGGAATGCAGTAAATGCCTTTACTATAGAGCTTGATCATCAGGACTGGTATGAATTGTATAACGTATCTGTTGAAAACTCGAACAAAACCTTATAGCAAGAGGGTTAAGGTGTATTTTTTTTAAAAAATAATTAGATAATTCAATTTACAGTCGTATATTTGGCGTGAGAGCGTTAATTTAAGCGGGAGTGGCCAATCTGGTTTATTCCCGCTTTCTTTTTGTAGTCATTTTCCTTTATCTAACTATAGTTATAAAGTAGTAATTCACTATACCATTTCCACACATAGTTCGCACATTCTACACACATCCTTCACAAAAAGGTACCTGTTTGTGTATTTGGTGTGAAGGATGTGTGAAGAAGGTGTGAAGAAACACTAATCTTGTGAAGAACCGATGTTTTTTGAGATGTAATTTTGTTGTTCTTGGTGGCTTTGAGGGTAGGATGCATTTAGGTGGCCTCAAAAAAAATAAATATTTTATATTTTTAAGTAGTTGATATAGAGTTAAAACGCTGTTCTTAGGCTATGAAAGCATATTTTTTAATTTTAAATAGCGCTTAATTATTTGCATGCAATTGAATTATTTCTATCTTTGCAGCCTCGGTTGATAAGGCTGAAAATAAACAACGTAAAGTTGGCTTTTATAAAAATAAAGTTGTTACTTTGCAATCCCTTCGAAAAAGGGAAAAGAAGATACCAGTTCGGGGTGTAGCGTAGCCCGGTATCGCGCCACATTTGGGATGTGGAGGTCGTAGGTTCGAATCCTGCCACCCCGACAAAGCTACTTGGAAGAGTAGTTTAATAATGACCATTAAAAAAGAAGATACCAAAGTTCGGGATGTAGCGTAGCCCGGTATCGCGCCACATTTGGGATGTGGAGGTCGTAGGTTCGAATCCTGCCATCCCGACAAAAAAGCCAAATGGCGCCACTTAAAGACAAGTGGTGCCATTTTTTATTTAAGTGCCTTTTTATTACCATAGGGAGGATTCCTGTTGAGATTTTCTTTAGTTGCAAATGTATGTTTTAACTATTTTTGAATTAAAAGTTGAGAATATTGAAATATGTTGACAGGATTCGAACCAGGTTCACGCTTTTAAATATTTTCTTTTTTTAACCGATCTTGATTTTGATAGAAATACAAATTTCTGCAAGTTTTAACAGGAAGGATAAAACCTTGGTGGCATTTTGAGTTGATATTTTATTCCCTTTGTTCAATTCAATTTTTATAATATTCGAGATTAACTCTTGTTGTTCTTTGCTAATATTTTTGATAATGTCTGCTTCTTCAAAATTCTCTTTCGTATTTGAGCACTGAGATCCATAAACGATCCTAACCTCATCTTTCAAGTGACTTGTAAAGTCGGGATCGCTATATACAAAATCTTTATTTAAGAACAACGAAGCAACTTTTAATTCTATGGAATTGTCTGTGCCACGAAAAATAAAAGCGGGCTTTAAGAAACATTTCGTAATCTTTTTTAAACTCTGCTTCTGCTTTACATCAAGTTTATAAGCATCATTGAGTTGTGTGCCTAAGATGCCAATTCTATTTTCGCAGTCTGATTTTATTGAATGGTAATCTTCTTCGTCAATTGTACCTTTTACTAAAAGCTCCCTTGCATTAGCAACTCGTTCCATCATTTTATGTAATGCTCTATTGATATTGGTTTTGTCAATAGATTTTTGTTCGTACAATTTGCCGTAAATCTTTCTGATAAGATCTTCAAAAATTGGAGTATATTCCACATTTGGTTTTAGCAAACAAATCCCTGATAATAAGTTTTCATTTACTTGATCTGCCCTTACTCGATAACCACAAGAAGAAGAACAATGATAATAAAAGTACTTTTTAGCCCTTCCTTTTGAACCACTTCCAGTCATTTTTTTTGAACAAAGAGGACAACTTAGTATTCCTCTAAACATAAGCTCACTATTCGCACTTTGTTTAATGTACTTTTTGTCGCGTCGTTTAATTCTTGATTGTACTTCATCAAAAAGTTCTGTCGAAATTAAAGGATTATGGATACCAGGAACTTCTACTATAGTTTTTCCATCTAAAGAAGGAACTCTTATTTTACCGCAGTAAACTGGATTTTGAAGTATATTGAAGAAAGCATTTAGACTACATTTTAACCCTGTATTGAGAGCTGTTTTATAGTAAGAGCGAACGGACACATTTTCATCGAATCCTTCAAATACCTTTTTGATTAATGTTGCCTCTGGCTCACGGGGAATGATTGTTTTTGTTCCGTCTGGTAACGATATATTGAGATAACCTATAGGTGCTCGCCCCATATATCGTCCTTCCTTTTTGGCTTTGTTTATACCTTGCTTAATATTTAAAGATCTTCGGTCATTCTCAACTTCTGCTGTGACGATATACATCGCCAGTAATACTTTGTTTCCAGGTACTGACATATCCAAAGGTTGATCTGTAGCCTGAGGTTCAATACCGAGCTTTTGTAGCTGCGTGATCATGTAATAAGCATTTGCTGTATTCCTGCTAAATCGATCCCAACGAGTAAATAGAATAAGTTGCGGTCTATTAGATTTATTGATATTTAATTGTTTCATCATGGTAGTCCATGCCGGCCGTTCGAAGTTTTTTGCTGAATGGTCTTCAAATACGGTCTGGACAATTTCAACATGATTGTCTTTACAATATTTATTTAATTTTTCTTCTTGGCTACGCTGAGAGTACCCTTTTTGTGCTTGTTCGTCTGTGCTGACTCTGATGTAGATGATAGCGTGTAACATATTAAAATAATTTACATTTTTAATTAAAACGACTTATTTCTATATAAATGCCCTTATAATCATCGAAGGAAAAGGGTGCCTTAGAAACATAATTGTTTTTAAAATCAATCTCGGTAAGATTGGAAGCCCGTTTTTATCTTATTAAGAACAAATAAAACCTTGACTTTCGATAGCTGGAGAATGCAATGTCGCATGGGGATTACCTGCAAGAAAAGATACTACTACTAGTAAAAGGTGCAGTTGATTAATTTACGGGTATGAAATAAAACACCAGCTCTAAAATTCAAAAAAAGAGCTATCTTTACCAATCAAAGAACAATAAGACCTATTATTTGAGGCTTTACATTCCATGAAAGGTAAAAATGGCAGACAGTGTATACATTTCTGAAAATCTAGGTAAGACTCAAATTGAGTTTCTAAAGCTGTTGGATGAGAGTGAAATTCAGCGATTTAAGTTTTCCGAGATCGAAAATCAAATCAATCAGAAATTTGAAAACCTGAATGAGGTATTAGAAAATTTGGTTCATAAGCAATTGTTGACGAGGGTGGAGAAAGGTAAGTTTTGTCGTCCTAATTTTCGGAATGTATTGGTAATCGGAACATTTATAACCGAAGAAGGAACTATTGCTTATTGGTCTGCACTTAACGTTCATGGATTAACAGAACAAGTTTCTAATACTGTGTTTGTCCAAACCACTCGTAAAAAAAATGATAAAAATATCTTTGGGACTGATTATAAGTTTGTAAAAGTAGCAGATTATAAAAAGACCGGGATAACCTGGGATGGCTACGGAAACCTTCGATTTCCTGTTACTGATATAGAGAAGACAATTGTAGATTGTTTTGATCAGCCACAGTATTCGAGTGGTTACACAGAACTTATTAGGGTTGTTAAAAATGCCAATATGGAGGCAGATAAATTAATTACTTATTGTAAAGCTGTGAAAAATATTGCTGTAACAAAGCGAATCGGCTTTTTAGTCGCGTTTTTCGGTCGAACTGACTTAATATCTTTTATAGATTTCGCTAAAAAAGAAGTGAATGCTAAATACAATTTACTGAATCCTCAGGGTACTGAAAAAGGTGAGTTTGTATCGGAATGGAAATTACGTCTTAATATAAGCAAACAAGAGTTACTGAAAATTTCTAATAGATAATATTAATAATGCTAAAAAATAGAAACAGATCTTTCTATCGATATTCTAATTTAAATTGAAGAAACCCAAATTATTTTTAATAAATATATTGCTATCACATAATGGCATTCAACGAAAACTCAAGAGTTAAAATCCCGGCGCTGCTTCACTTAATGAAGTTAGGCTATCAATATATTCCTATTTCCCTACAAAATCGCAGAGAAGATACCAATATCTTCGAAGATATTTTTGTGGAAAGCCTCATGCGAATTAATTCGGAGGTGTCCCAAGAAGAGATCTTACGTTTATTAGATGAAATCAGTCTGGAATTGGATTATGAAGACTTGGGAAGAAGATTTTACCAAAGACTTACCGCTTCTTCTGGTATCAAACTGATAGATTTTAAAAATTTCAATAATAATAGCTTTCACGTTACGGCTGAACTTACGGCAAAAAATGGGGATGAAGAATTCAGACCAGATATTACAATTCTGATCAACGGAATGCCTCTGGCTTTTGTGGAAGTTAAAAAACCCCATAACAAGGAAGGTGTACTTGCAGAAAGAAGCCGTATTAATAGTCGCTTCAAAAACAAACACTTTAGGCGCTTTGCGAATATTACCCAATTGATGGTGTTTTCCAATAATATGGAATATGAAGATGGTATAGTGGAACCGGTTTTTGGTGCTTTCTATGCCACAGCTGCTTATGCAGATCTGCATTTTAACTATTTCCGTGAGGACGAAGATTTTCCGGTAAAACAAAAACTGGACACAGTTTCAGAGCTTGAGGAGAATGCACTTCTAAAAGACAATAATTTATTGGTAATCAAGCATAGTCCCGAGTTTAAGGTCAATAAAGTACCGCAAACACCTACGCACCGTATCCTCACCTCTTTATTCAGCAAAGAACGATTGGCTTTTATACTACGTTATGCCATTGCTTATGTAGAGGAAGAAAGCGGTTTGCAAAAACATATCATGCGCTATCCGCAGCTTTTTGCTACTAAGGCCATTGCCAGCAAGCTGGATGACAACAAACGCAAAGGGATCATTTGGCATACACAGGGTTCTGGAAAAACGGCTTTGGCTTTTTTCAATGTCAAACATCTTACCGATTATTACCAAAAGAAAAATATCATTCCGAAGTTCTATTTTATTGTAGATAGAATAGATTTATTAATTCAATCTTCTGCGGAGTTTGCTAATCGTGGACTTAAAGTAAACCAAGTAAATTCACGTCAAGAATTTATTAACGATCTGCAAGTAGTTGGCGCTATTCATAATGATAGCGGACAACCTGAAATTACAGTAGTTAATATTCAGAAATTCAGCGAAGATGCCACCGTTATTAAACTGCCAGATTATGATATCAATACCCAGCGTGTTTATTTTCTGGATGAGGCGCATAGAAGTTACAATCCAAAAGGTAATTACCTGGCCAACCTTATTAATTCGGATAGAAATGCGGTAATTATTGCTTTAACCGGTACACCGTTATTAAGAGAAGTTGCCAAAGAATATGATTCCAAATTGCTCTTCGGAAGTTATATACATAAATATTATTACAACCGCTCCATTGCAGATGGCTACACCTTGCGTTTGATTCGTGAAGAAATTGAAGGCAGCTTTAAGATGGAAATGAAGGAAGTAATGGAACAAATAAAGCTGTTAAAAGGCGATATCAAAGCATCAGATGTATATGCTGAAAAACCATTTGCTCAGGGCTTACTGGATTATATAACCAAAGACCTAAATGAATTCAGAGATTATTGGCAGGATGAATCTTTAGGAGGAATGGTGGTGTGTGATTCATCCAAACAGGCAAAAATGTTGTTCCAGTTGTTTGAAGAACAATATGGAGAACAAGAAACAAACGCAGATAAACTACCTATGGCGGCAGAGCCATCTGCTCCTTATGGTAAACGTAAAAAGAGGGAACTGACGGCAGCTTTGATTTTACATGACGAAAATGATAAAGCAATTCGCAAGAATCTTATTAAAGCATATAAAGGCGGAAAAGTAGATATCCTTTTTGTATACAACATGCTATTGACTGGCTTTGATGCCAAACGTTTGAAAAAACTCTATCTGGCTCGTGTTATTCAAGATCACAATTTATTGCAGACGCTGACACGGGTGAATCGACCGTATAAAACCTATCAATATGGCTACGTAGTAGATTTTGCCGATATTTCCAAAGCTTTTGACCGAACAAATCAATTGTATTTTAAAGAGTTGCAGGATCAGCTTGGTGATGAAATGGACATGTACTCCAATCTGTTCAAGTCGGAAACAGAAATCAGAGCCGAGATAGAAAATATCAAAGAAACACTTTTTCATTACGATACCGAGAACCGCGAACTATTTTCGCAGCAAATCAGCCAGCTCTCTGATAAAAAGGAATTGTTGCAATTGGTAAAAGCCTTAAGAACTGCCAAAGAATTAAAAAATCTGATTGCATTACAAGGCTTAGATGAACTTGGTGAGTTGGTAGATTTCGAAGTGCTGAACCGTTTATTAATAGAAGCGCAAAACCGACTGGACAATCTCAATTTTATTGAAAATATCGGCCATGCCGAAACATCACACAACCTATTGAATGCAGCATTGGAAGACATCATCTTTCAATTTATTAAAGTAGGCGAAGAAGAATTGAAACTGGCAGACGAATTGAAAGACCAGCTTCGTAAAACACGTGAAGCCCTACAAAGTAATTTTGACCAGAACGATCCCGTTTTTGTAAACCTAAGGGAAGAGTTGGAACGTATTTTCAAGAAAAAAAATCTAACCGAAACTACGCAGGCCGAAATGGTAGAAAACTTACCTTTGCTGCGTAAAATATATGATGAGGCTAAAGAGCTAAATCGCAAAAATGCGTTGCTCAAAGCCAAATACAGCAACGATGAAAAATATGTCCGCATTCACAAGCGCCTGACAGAAAAAGGGAAGCTTAATGCCAAAGAAATGCAATTGCATCGGGCATTGATGCTGGTAAAAAACGAAGTAGATGATCGACTTGAAGGACAAGAAGATTATTTAAACAATGAAGCCTTATTCGAACGCTATTTAATTAGACTGGTTGCTCAAAAATTTGTAGTAGACGAAAAAATAGGCTTAGATACCGAAATGCGACAAAATATCAGTACGCTTATCGGGAAAGAATACTTTCAACTTTATGATAACAGATTATAAGAAATGACACTAGATATAACATATACCACCAAAACCAAACAGCTCATAGATAACCTAAAAAGTGTTTGTGCCAACTATGGTTTGGGTAACGACGGAAACGAATTCAAGATTATTTCACAAGTATTTTTGTATAAATTTTTAAATGATAAATTCCATTACGAAGTAAAAAAACAACAGCAAAAGCTGGGCAAAGATGCTGATCCCGAACTATTGATGGATTTGCTGGATGAAAATGTACCGCAATTGAGGAAGGATCAATTAATATCCCATCTGCATAACATTCAAAACAGTGACGATTTTGCCAAAACATTCGATGATACGCTAAGAGATATCGGTACACAAAATGCAGGTATATTTTCTATCAAATCTTATTTGGGTGCTAAGGATAAATTGTTTGATGAGTTAAGTCAGTTTATTTCAGATGCCTCACAACGGGATGCTTTCTGTAAGGCTTTAATTAATAAATTATTTGAATTTAGTTTTGAGGAAAGTTTCGAAGATTATTTTGAAGAAAAATATGATTTCTTTAAAGATATTTTTGAATATCTGATTAAAGACTACAACTCTGATTCTGGAGGTAAATATGCCGAATATTATACCCCTAACGCGGTAGCACGGATTATTGCTAATATTCTGGTTCCCGAGCCTGTAAAGCAGGCAAAATGTTATGACCCTAGTGTGGGATCGGGTTCCTTATTGATGTCGTTAGCTCATAAAATTGGGGAAGATAAGTGTACCATTTATTCTGAAGATATTTCGCAAAAATCGAGTACCATGTTGCGATTGAATTTGATTTTGAACAATCTGACGCACAGCATTCCCAATGTAATAAAAACCAATACCATTGCGCAGCCTTATTACTTGGATAAGCAAAAATTCGACTATATCGTATCCAATCCGCCTTTTAAGCTCGATTTTTCAGATTTTAGAGATGATTTAGAGAAAGATAGTTTTAAAGAACGTTTTTTTGCAGGTATTCCCAATGTGCCAAAAGCAAAAAAAGAGTCTATGGCTATCTATTTGCTGTTTATACAGCATATTATGCACAGTCTAAATGATAATGGGAAAGCAGCTATTGTTGTACCCACTGGGTTTATTACTGCGCAAAGCGGTATCGAAAAGAAAATACGCGAACGGTTGATCGATAAAGGTTGGCTGCGGGGTGTAGTGAGCATGCCAAGTAATATTTTCGCCAGTACAGGCACCAATGTGTCGGTAATATTTATAGATAAAAAAGCCGATGGTGAACATATTGTGCTAATGGATGCTAGTAAATTGGGCGAAACAGTAAAAGAAGGTAAAAACCAGCGCACCGTATTAACGCGTGAAGAAGAAGCTCGCATTGTAGAAACTTTTAACAACAAAAAAGCAATAGAGGATCTCTCAGTAATTGTAACCAAAAAGCAGATCAAAGAAAAGAACTACTCTTTTTCTGCCGGACAGTATTTTGAAGTGAAAATCGAATATATAGACATTACAGCTGATGAATTCCAAGAAAAAATGAAAGGTTTTGAAGAACGATTAAGTAGTTTATTTGTTGAAGGAAATCGCTTGGATAATGAAATTCAGAAACAGTTAAAGGGGGTTAGATATGAAAGAGATTAAGCTTACTAATTTTATTGATGAAATTTCAATGGGACCTTTTGGTTCTAATATTAAAGTAGATAATTTCAAATCAAGTGGAATACCTGTATTAAATGGATCTAATTTAAGTAATCATAAGCTAGTTGAGGACTCTTTCAATTTTGTTAGTAGAGAAAAGGCAGATTCCTTAGGGAAAGCAAATGCCAAAAGAGGGGATATTGTTATAACGCACCGTGGTACATTAGGACAGGTATCTTTTATTCCAAAGAACTCAAAATTCGAAAGATATGTCATATCACAAAGTCAATTTAGAGTTAGATTTAATGAAAAAATAAATGCTATTTACTTTTCGTATTTAATGAAAAGTGAATATGGTCAAGGGAAATTATTATCTTTTAAAAATCATGTTGGAGTTCCAGCGTTAGCCCAAGCAACAACAAATTTTAAAAATCTTGAAATGTTTATACACAACATTTCAGACCAGCAAAAAATAGCAACCATTTTGTCCTCATTAGATGATAAAATAGAACTCAATAATAAAATCAATACCGAACTGGAACAAATGGCCAAAACCCTATATGATTATTGGTTTGTGCAATTTGATTTTCCTAATGAAGAAGGCAACCCATATAAATCTTCAGGTGGTAAAATGATCTATAATGAAGTGTTGAAAAGGGAAATTCCTGAGGGATGGGAAGTGAATAAGTTAGGAGCATTGACATCATTTCTGTCAAGAGGAATATCGCCAAAATATATAGAAGGAAAAGGTGGAATACCAGTTCTTAATCAAAAGTGTATTAGAGGACATCGCGTGTTATACGAATTTCAGCGAAGACATGATAGTGAAGCTAAACGCTCTTCTAGTAGATTAGTTGAAAAATATGATGTTTTAGTTAATTCTACAGGTGTAGGTACTTTAGGAAGAGTAGCATTAGTTCGTTGGCTTAATGAGGAAGATGTCACTGTCGATTCACATGTTACGATAGTAAGGGCTATAGCAGAAAAGATCAATACTGTGTTTTTTGGTTATTCTCTTTTAACTAAACAAGCAGAAATAGAAAGCTTTGCAAATGGCTCAACAGGACAAGTAGAATTAAATCGTAGCCAACTATCAGATGTGAACTTATTGGTACCACCAGAAAATTTTCAAAATAAATTTTGTGAGTTTTATATACCAATAATTGAAAAAACATCTATTAATGAACGTGAAAATCATGAACTCACTCAGCTCCGTGATTGGCTTTTACCAATGTTAATGAATGGGCAGGTAAAGGTTAACAGTGAATATAAGCCAAAGGAAGAAAATTTATCGGTAGCAGCGGAGCCAATAGTTGCTTATATAAACGACACGCAGCTAAACATTCCTGTAAACAAAAAAGGATTTGCCAAGCAGGTACTGGCTGGCAAAATTGTATCTGAATTTAAGTACGATCCAAATTTTACAGATATCAAGTTTCAAAAGATACAGTTTCTTGCAGAGCATATTATTGAAGCTGATCTAAACCTAAACTATTATTACCAAGCGGCAGGTCCATACGATAATAAGTTTATGCATACTATTTATACGGATTTCAATAAACAAAAATGGTTTGATTATCAGGATAAGAAGTTTGTAGCCTTAGAAAAGCAAGAAAAAATCGAAGGTTATTACCAGGGATATTTTGCTCCTGCGCAAGAGCGGTTGAATAAGTTATTTGAACTATTGTATCACACCTCAGAAGCGGAAGCAGAAATCATTGCGACACTATACGCTGTATGGAACAATCGTATTATCGAAGGCAAGCCGGTAACAGAAATTGAACTGATCGAAGATTTTTATCAATGGAGTGATCGAAAATTACAGTACAAAGAAGAACAACTTTTTGCAGGTCTACAATGGTTAAAAGAAAACGAAATGGAACCAAAAGGTTTTGGACAGTTGATTAAGAAGGCTAAAGGGAAAAGTAATCTTAATTAGAAATTATGGTAGATAGCCCCATTTTAAACAACTGGTACGAGGCTTATAGGTTAATCGCTGAGTTATTATTTAAGACATATAAAGAAAGTCAAGAGAATCCTGCAAAAGAGCTTTATAACAGACTCAAAGAAACAAGATTTTCGGAGATAAATGAAGGACGCTTATTTCGTGATCGACTATCCAGAATATCTGAATGGGGTTTAGATCCTATACAGATATTTGCTACATTTAATTATCCCAAAATTGGAGATAGACGAATTAATGTTATTAATTCACTTTTAGAAGAGTTTCAATCTGACAAACGTGTAGACGATAGTACTTCATTTGATGGCTGTCCTTCTCCAATCATTACCCAGATCATTCAATATAGGGGTTGGCAAGCTCAGAATCAAATATGGACCATGTTCGACGAGATCATGGAAAATGGTATAAAGGGATTAAAGCAAAAACATTTTTTATCATTGAAAGATTTGAGGGGGATTGATATCGCATCTTTTACCATGTTTTTGTATTGGATCAATTCGTATGAGTTCCTGCCACTGGATCGAAACACTGTTGATTTTCTTAAATCTTTTAATATTATAGATAGTAGGCCGCGTACATATAAAGAATATTTTGAATTGTGTACGCAAAAGCTAACTTTTAATGGGGAACAATATAATAATGAGGATGCTTTTAGAAATATCGTTAGAGATGCCTATCTATATTCTAATAGTTCGTATACGGGAGAAATTTTAAGTGGTAGTACAATATCAATTATTTCGAAAATAGAACCAGCTTCCGCAGTTGAAGCTTTAGAAACAATTGCAAAACGTAAACAAAGAGAGCGTATAAAAGGATTTCAGATTATTGCTTTGCGTCCGAGAAAAAATATTCAAGGAGAAAATTCGAAACAAAAACATTTAAAAAATCTTACCGAAGGAGAGCTTTATCAATTTTACCATTCGTATCGATTTAATAAAGAAAGTGACGATGAAATTGTATATAAACCAGATGAAGATCTAAATCTATATAGTATTGGAGATTTAAATATTTCAGTTTCTGCAATAGTTGGGAAAAATGGATCGGGTAAAAGCACAATAGCAGATTTTTTGTATCTAGTAATCAATAAAATTGCCTTTTTAAAAAAGATAAAGTCTACAGAAAAGCTTATCAACGAAGAGGTTTTTGCTGATCTTTTTGTCAGATTAGATAAACTGTATAAAATTTCTGTTGGAGACTCTATAGAAGTTTTCGAATATGAGCTTAGGGATGATGATAACACCTACAATATAACGACTAAAAAGAACGAAGGAAAAGGCATTTTTGAAACATTTGATATTGAAAGTTTCTGCTATTCTATTGTAGTGAATTATTCTCTCTATGCACTTAACACAAATGTTTTAGGCAATTGGATATATCCCCTATTTCACAAAAATGATAGTTATCAGACACCTATTGTTTTAAACCCCCTCAGGAATAATGGTAATATCGATGTAAATAATGAAGAAGGATTGGCAAAATCAAGAATGTTATCCAATATCTTGGAACCCGACCTAATTAATTTTGAACTTAATAAAATACCTGAGCTAGTTTCAGATTCAGTCCCTGTTAGATTTATACTTGAGTATGATGAAGAAAAAATAAGTCGTAAAAAAAAGAAATATAGACAGTTATATAAGCAATTGCATCAAAAACATATTAATAAGGTAATTAATAATATAGGCTTTGAGATAAATTTAGAATCAGATTTTTTAAAACAAGCTAAGGAGTATGTTTATCTTAAAATAGTAGAGATAGCGAATAAATATCCTAAATTCAAGAAATTCAAAAATTTGCCTCATTGGATTTCTTCCGACAAAACTCAACTTCAATTATATCTTAGTAAACTATCTGAAGAAACCAGCCACATTACGTTTAAATTAAGACAGGCCGTTAATTATTTGAAATATGGTATTTATAACCCGGGAAAAGATGATGAAATTTTGTTTTTATCGAGAAAAATCAGAGAAATTAAGGAAGAAACAAATTTACGTACGATAGAACTTGTACCACCTGCATTCTTTAAAACTAATATAGTTTTTAATCACGGTGGCACTTTTAACGAACTGAGCTCGGGCGAAAAACAACAGGTGTTTTCCATTAATACCATTGCCTATCATATATACAATATTGCCTCAGTTATGTATGAAAAGGATACGTTCAAATATAATAACATTAACATAGTATTCGACGAGGTTGAATTGTACTTTCATCCCGAAATGCAAAGAACATATATAAGTAATTTGTTGTACAGAATTTCAACTCTTCAGTTAGATGATAATATTCACAATATCAACATTCTATTTATTACCCACTCACCTTTTATTCTATCAGATATTCCATCTTCCAATATCCTAAGATTGGACATTGATAGTGAAACAAAAAGAGCCATTCCAATCGATAGTGGAGAGCAAACTTTTGGAGCTAATATTCACGACTTACTGGCAAATGATTTCTTCCTTGAGAATGGTTTTATGGGAGAGTTTTCAAAAAATAAAATTAACGAGATAATACGGTTTCTTACTATACACAAACTTGTTTCTAAGTTGAAGCAGCTAAATCAGAAAGCTGGTGATTCAGAGCAAGCAAACAATCAATTGAGAGACCAAAGAAAAAAGTTAGAATCTGAAATTCATATCTTTCTTCCCGAGCTGCCTAATGAGAATAACGATAGTGATTACATAAGCCATGAAGAATTGACAGTCGAAAGTTTAGAAAAACTTATTTCCAGAAAATTTCATCTAAACCTGAATGATTGTATCTCTACTATAAAAGTAATCGGGGAACCGATATTAAGGCATAAATTATTAGCAATGTACAATGAGGCTTTTCCAGTATCTGATGAAAAAGTTAAAGAACAGGAATTCTTAGAACTCGCTAAAAAGCTTAATTATACTGTAATAAAGGGATAGGAGTATGCTGTATTTAGATAAAACAAAGCCTGATATTAGATTCGCTATGGAAGAACATTTTAAAAATGTAAAATGTTTGATATGGAAAAAAATAGATGCTAAAGATCATTTGGGAGTAAGTAGATCTTGTGGAAATTCTAAGTGTAGTATTTGTAGTGGGAAAATTGAATCCATAAAAAATATTCCTGAAAAAGTTCTTTCATTTTTAAATGATGATATCTTTCTGGAAATGTTAATTTGTGGTTCTCCTGCTGATATACAATCTATTGATGAAGAATTTTGGAACCACATTTATCCTGGTTTTCAATACCAAGATTGGTTTGATATTATTAATAAAGATGATAAAAAGTTAAAAGAAGATGAAAAGACTTTTAAGTCTTTAATAAAGGGTACGATTTTAACTTTGAATAACATTATTGCATATAAAGGATGGTTTGTTGCCAATGAACCAACAAGCTATTATAGCGCATACCACCTTGCAACTTATTTAAATATCCGTTCTTGTGTCTATTGCAATAGAAGCTTCATTGTTTCTCAATTTAAGACAGAAGTTAATGGGAAAATAGGGAAGCTTATTCGTCCTCAATTTGACCACTGGTTCCCACAAGAGAAATACCCATTGTTAGCTTTATCGTTTTATAATTTAATTCCTAGTTGTTCTATTTGCAACAGCTCAGTAAAGGGAAGGAAGCAATTTAGTTTGTCAGAGTATATTCATCCATATGAAGATGACATTCTTGATTCAGTAATGTTTAGTTATACGCATATAGCTTCTATTGATTCATTAAAAGTAGAATTAACGGGAGTCAATAATGATCCTGATTTGGAAGGTAGAATAAATAGGACACTTAAAGATTTTTATATAGAGGAAATGTATAATTCGCATCAACCTGAGCTTAAAGATTTATTGACTATTAAACAAACTTATTCAGAAAATTATCTTAAAAACCTTAAAGAGTCCTTTCCTGACGCAAATCTTACAGATAATGAAATATATAGACTAGTATTCGGTGTAGAATTAGATTCTTCTGATTTTCATAAGCGCCCTTTTAGCAAGTTTAAATATGATATCTTAAAAGAATTAGGAATAATACAATTATAATATACTTGCTAACATGATGAACATCTTCGGAAAAACCATACGATTATTTTTAGTAGACGGAACCACTAATGGCCTTACAACTGCAGAACTCAGTAACTGGACGGGAATAGGCGTTAAAGTACCTCGTATCAAAATCAAAGAATATAGTAACCGTCCCGAGTTTCAAAAGCCTGGTGTTTATATTCTGATAGGTAAGGGAGAAAATAACGAAGATGCTGCTTATATTGGTGAAGCCGAGGTGATTGCCAATCGTTTGTTTCAACAAATTTCCGAAAAAGATTTTTGGAATGAAGTTATCTTTTTTGGCAGTAAAGACAAATACTTGAACAAAGCCAGTGTGAAATATTTGGAGAATAGGTTACATGAATTGGCCATAAAAGCCAGCAGATATTCCATCAATCAAAATATCCCAACCCGATCTGAATTATCAGAAGCGGAGCAGGCAGAGTTAGAAGAATTTTTGGCACATATAAAAGTCCTTACAGCCACTTTAGGACACAAGTTGTTTGAAGCTTTGGATGAAACTATTGAAGATAAAGAAGTACAAAATCAACTATTTTATTGTCGAAATGGAGCAGGAGCTGATAGCAAAGGAAGCCCATCTACAGAAGGCTTTATTGTTTATAAAGATTCCTTGTTTATGATCCAAGAACAACCTTCTTTAGCTGATGGTATTCATGTTGAAAGGCAAAAAATGCTAAGTGATGGAACTTTGAAAACTGAAGGAGCATTTTATCTGCTTACAAAAGATTATGTATTCACATCACCATCTCGGGCTGCCGCTGCGACACTTGCCAGATCAGCAAGCGGTCCTTTGGAATGGAAAACAGCTGAAGGTATTCAGTTGAAGTTTTATGATATCTAAAATTAGATAAGGCATAAACTAAGAAATTATGTCATACTATAGCCTTACTTTGGAGCTTAAAAAGTAAAACGATAGTATGACTATTTAATTTGACAAATGCTTAAATGGGCTAAATGAAGGAAATTGTTAGTGAGATTTGAGTATATTACTGTAACCTGCTTTCGTTATGAATGAAAAATCATTCATTAGTATCTATTTTAAGCTTTAATGTATTATATTTCATTCAAAAATGAAGTTTTAAAAAAGTAAATAATCATCATTTTCGGAGACCAATTTCCTTAGATCTTCCAGAAAATAGTTCGAAAATTGTCCCGACAGGACGACAACTAGAACTAACAGTTCTAGTTGAAAGGCCTTAAATCTATGATTTAAGGCCTTTTTTGTTCAAGGGCATATCAAATAATATCAATAAAAGGGGAAACCAAAATGAGACCATCTCATTTTTTCTCAACTTTAATAAACAATCACAATTTTAACTTATTTTTGCGTTTAAGTAACTCAAAGTCAATTTTTTTGCTGAACTATTTAATAGATTCTATGAATAAAAAACTACTCATCCTTAGCTTAGGACTTACCATTTTAGCCGCATCATGTTCGAAAGACAACACTAAAAAGGAACCTGTCATTACAAAATTAACCGATTTGGTGATACCTGCCGGTTTCACTTGGCAGAGCACCAGAGATGTTAATTTCAACATTAGTATTACCGACACGCGGTTTCAAAACAAAAGTCATATTGTAGCAATTTACCTTGCCGATCCGGCAACCAATCCGATTGCAATCGCAAAAGGATCTGCAACATATGCTGATCCGTTCATTGCGACCCTGTCTATTCCCTCAACAATTAATGAAGCCTATGTTGTGAAGACTTCACCAGATGGGTCTTCTGTTATGGAAAAGCTAACTTTAACCTCAACAAAAGTATCTGCTGCCCTAAGTTCCGTGAACAAGTATAATAATTTAAGTTTGCTGACGGCAGACAAGTCTTTGATGAGTACGGAAGTTGAACCTGAATGCGGAATTAAAACATCTGCTTCAACCATCAAACTCAACACCAGCACAGATGTCTATTGTTTTACTTCAACGGTTGACCTTACTATTAATGTTGAAGCGAATAACGGAGGTACGCTAAAGATAAATGCACCTGGAAAAACGATAACTTTTGGTGATAACTTTAATCACACAGGTATAAAGGTATTTATTTCCAAAGAAACTACAGTTAAATTCAATAGGGATTTAAATATTAAAAGTGGCGAAATTTTCTCCAACAGCGGTAAGCTTCTTGCAGGGAATCTTTCCAGCAATGGAAGCTTGATTAATAACGGAGAGGCAACGTTTTCGGGGAGCAACTTTAACTTAAATTCTGGTTCAGAACTTACAAATCGTTCCGCGATGGTTATTCAAGCCCAGAATCCTGGTATCAATGGTGTAATAACCAATACAGGCAACATCACTTTTAATAGTGCTACATTTAATAGTGGCAGTAAACTTGACAATTATTGCAGTTTTACTGTGAATAACGTTCTAACAGTTAACACTAGTACGTTCAATAACTATAAGCTTGTTCTTGTTAAAGGCGACACTTATGTAAATAGCGGGGGCACGATTAACCTGATTGATGGTGCAATGCATCAAACGCTTAATATGTCTAATATGAATGGTGTGGTTTATGGTCGGGGCCCGGCAGTGTCTTTATTTAAAACGACAGGCACTGTTGGTGATAATGTTGTAAATAATAGTGGTTATTTCAAAGGTGCTTTACAATATTGCGGTACAAGAGATCTGGAAGTAAATCAAAATAATAAAAAGCACTTTAGTGATGGTGCTATTAAAGGTTGTGGTGCATATATCGTTAAAGATGATTGCAATACAATTGGCAATGGCGTTGCACCCGTGGAGCTAAAGCCTGACACAGACGGAGACGGTATCATTGATGAAGAGGATGATTATCCAAACGACAAAACGAAGGCATTCAATAATTTTTCTGTTAATTATCATAATGGAGGATCAACTATTGCTTTCGAAGATAGCTGGCCATTGCTTGGAGATTATGATTTGAATGATGTTGTTTTAACCTATAAGCATTTGGTTGTTACGAACGCAAAAAATGTTGCCGTACGGATTGAGGGAAAATGGAATTTAATTGCAAGTGGGGCTAGTTATAAAAACGGAGCAGGTGTGCAGTTTCCCTTGCCAAAAGGCATGGCAACGAACTTCAAGGCATCAGATGGGGTAAGTCCAGAAGATGGTCAAGATAGCTTAGTTGTAATTTTGTTTAATAATGCGCGGGATCAGCAAGTATTATGGAATACTATGCCTAATCAGTCACTTTCGCCAATTAAAACCTTTACTTTTAGTTTTGACTTAACCAATGGGCCAAATTTCCCAGCCTTGGGTGTAAGTGCATTTAACCCCTTTATTTTTAACGGTACAAAGGATGCAATTAGAGGTTATGAAACCCACTTATATGGAAAGAATCCAACGAAACTTGTCAACAAATCTTTGTTTGGTACAAGTGCTGATAATTCCTTAAAGGGAGCTTATTATAGTACTAAAAGCAAACTGCCTTGGGGTATTGAAATCCCCGTTGCAACGTTCCGGTATCCATATGAGAAAATCGGCATTTTAGACTCGTATTTGAAGTTTTCCAATTGGGCAACTAGTGGTGGATCACTCTATACTGATTGGTATAGTAATACAGGTAGTGATTTTAGAGACGTAACTAAACTATTTCCCACAGTTGGTGCCGGAAATTGATTAGTATAATAACATAAAAAATTTGGAAAGCCTGTCTCATAAAAATGATGACAGGCTTTTGTAAATAGTTTACAATAAATGGAGAGAAAAGCCCTTAAATTTTAGGCAAACTTCTTTTTTCTTTTCGTTGAAGTTTTAAGGTGTTTTTAAGTTCAGGGTTAATTTTTTCTATTGCAGTAGTAAATGCCACGGGATGAAGATTTATGCAGTTTTTATGCAAAAAAGCCATAGTTTCTTCAGGATAAATATTTCCAATTTCTCTAAGTGCCCATCCCAGACCTTTTTGAACAAAGTAATCTTTATCTTGAATCAGGGGCTCAACCATATTCAATAACTTAATCGCAGGTAGGAGGGTCTTACGCTTTTTACTGTAAAGGAGCATCCCTACCAATGATTGTCTCCGTTCCCAAGGGTTGTCTGATTTGTTCCAACTTTGATACTGGCTGTATATTTCCTCTGGCATCTTTTCCATTAAATGTGCATAGATGTCAGATAATCCATCGGAATGGGCCCAGTTGTCTATCTTTTTTACCCAAGATTTTATGGTTATCCAAACTTCTTTCACGTCTAGCTTCTGCCAATTTTTTTCAATAAAGTAGATGCATTGACTTAGAACTTCATAAAGATCAGTGCTTTTCCAAATAGCATCCCAAAGCGGAAGCTGATCCTGAACCGATAATGTACTAAAGGTATAGCCAGTTTTAAATATTGAACGTTGCATGGGTACTGTCAGTCCAATAATTTCATATTTTGTGCCGATATAGCTTTTAAGATTTTTATGCCCGGATACTTTATCATAAGGTTTTTTCTCGATTAGTCTGTTTATGACTTCGGATAGGTATTTTGATGTATTGGGTGTCATGAGAATAAAAGTGCGAATGCAAAGGAAAAGTTATGGTTTATTTACTTCCAAATATTTGTTCCGTACAAAACGACAATTAATTTACGTTCCTCTTTAAATTTAGTAAAGGCTGGTGTTTCACCTATATTGAGTTTAGTCCCATCACAAAGATATTGATGTTGATTAGTGGAGCTAAATAAAGAATTTTGTATTTCAATAACTTCATTACCCTCATATTTGTATAAAATAATTCCATTAACAGTAGGTCCACCTGCTAACAATTTGAATTCAGCGTTAAGCCATGGAAGGTTCTGGATAGGGTCTTTAACCCCACATGCAGTTGTATTTTTATCGTAATTTTCTTTCGGTGTATTTTTTTTACATCCGAAATGGAAAGTTAGAATTAGTAAATAGCATGTTGTTTTTATTAATAGTTTCATAGTAAAGCGTTTAACCTCGGTAATAATTTTGGATTTTGGGGGATTTATTAACAAAAAGGCTGTATAAATTACAGCCTTTTTGTTTTTTTTGTTATTCAGCAGTTATTGGATCTATAACTGTAGAAACTTTGTTTATAGAGTTTGCCGGGAATCCACCCTTCTCAGCGTGTTCTTTAATCATTTCTTCATTTGGTGCATTGTAAATACAATAGATTTTATCATCGGTTACATAACTGTTTACCCATTGTATTTGCGGTCCCATCTTGTTTAGTACTCCACAAGAGGTTTGCGAAATGGCTTTCAATTGGTCTGTGGTTAATTTTCCAGCCCCGGGAATTTCCCGTTCAATTACATATTTAGGCATATTGAAATATTTAACTGTATTATTCCTACTCGTTTGGCTTTTCGGTAGCGCCCCGTTTATAATGGTCTCTGGTCTCCAATTTTAATGATAGTAATGTAGTGTTGATGGTTCAAATACCTTCTAGGATTTAAGGTGGTTGATTGGCAGAAATTTATGAAATCGGCAGTTAAAATTAAGTACTTAAATTTACAAATAATATCTGATTCATTAATGAATCAGATATTCTCTTTTTTACTTATAAAAGTGCCAACAATTTTAGAAGATGTCTTGTTGTTTCATATTATGATCTGCCATCATATTTGTCATCTCTTTTAGTTTTTTTATACTAAATGCATGCCTGCCATTCATCCATCTGGCAATTTCGTCGTGATTGATGTCAAGTATAGCGGAAAGATCAACTGAAGTGAGTCCTTTTTCTAATAAGAACTTTGCTGTTTTATCGGCAACCTCTCCGTTCACCTTAGTTAATTCCTCAATTGCCGGGTTCCCACTTTCTTCTAACCATATCGAAACAAAATCGTTCTCTTCCATTTGTTTTAATTTTTTATTTGTATGTTATTAAATGTTCTGCTTTTATAAGCATTGATACTCATGCCAGGCCAAATTTAGCAATTTTGTTTTGCCAGATTAACTTAAAAATATGATTGGTTATTATATCAAATGAAAACTGAAAGGAAAGTACCAGCTTTTAATTAGCTTTGATCTTATCGGTTATAAGAGAAAATAAAGTAATGGTACTAGTGATAATCGGGAGTGCAAGTATTGGGTCGTCTAATAAAAACCTGATGGATGTTTTTTGCAGGCAAACTGCTGAAGATTATGATTTCATGATTCTAGAGGATTTGCATACCCTGCCACATTTTGATCCTGCAATGATTGATCCTGTTCCGGTTGAGATTGCTGACATTCTTTCTAAAATAGAAATAGCAAAAGGAGTGGTATTCTGCACTCCTGAATACATCTTTAGTATACCAGCAAGGCTTAAAAATTTACTGGAGTGGTGTGTGGCAACCACCATATTTATGGATAAGCCAGTGGGTATTATAACTGCTTCGGCTAATGGGGTGCAGGGGCATGAGCAACTAAAGTTGATCTTAAATACCCTTGGAGCAAAGATGAATGAAGATGCCCAATTATTAATAAATGGAATTAAAAGCAAATTTGACAGTCAGGGCCAATTATTGGATCCAGGTATAATTCAGAAGTTGGCGCAATTTGCTGGTGGATTTAAAATGCTTTTAGAGAAGGACGAGAATTGAGGAAGAACAATTAGGGGCCATCTATTTGCTAGATGCCCCCCAATTGTTTCTTATATCTTAAATTCTGGTATTTACCTAGTAGCTTACAGATAATCCCAGATTAATTGATGTTCCTCTGCCTTTCGAATAAAAACCTGGCTGCATAAACCATTGTGCCCTGGCTGGAAAATAGTCCTGATTAAATAGATTTTCCACACCTAATGTAATGTTGGTGTTTTTATTAGCTCTGTAGCTACCTGCAAAACTGAAAAGGTTGTAGGCCTTAACTGCTCCTTCATTACCGTTGTAAACACCGGCCGAGTTTTTTTCAAAGCGATTGCGCGATCCTATTCCAGTGTAATTAAGAGTCAGGTCTAATACGGATAAAGGGCTATAAGTAACGGTTCCGGTAATTTTGGGAGCTGAAATTCGGCGGCCATTCATATATTTATCTACACCGTCATCAAATTTGCCATTGTTATCAATGTCACGTTTACCTTCAGTATAACTATAGCTGGCACCAAATTCTAATGAAGGCATCATTTTATAATTGGCGGCGAGTTCAAATCCGTATATCTCTTCCGGGCTTCTAGCGGTGTTAAATAATCCTGTGGCTGCATCGTACACAACTTCAATACCGAGTTTAGATGTGCTTTTGTATACAGAGGCAAGAAAAGTTAGGTTCTGATAAGTGCTTTGAAAGCCTGCCTCATAATTATTTACTTTTACTGCATCAGTGTTAATCTTGTCAATGCTGTTCACTTTAGCTTCACGCAATGCAAGGCCAATGTCCATTACTGAAAAACCTTGTGAGAAGCTGATAAAGGGGCTGAACAATTCAAAATGATTGTACTTTAATGCGGCATTATATAGATAAGTCTTGTACTTTAATTTACCTCCGGTAACATCAAATGACGGAGTTAATGTTCCTCCTGTAGCATTTGTGGTGCGCAAGGTTTTGTAGTCATTTACATTAATATTTACGTGTTCCAAACGTAATCCGGTGGTAAATATCAGGTCTTTTAATGTTGTTATACTTGCTTGTGCGAACGGAGCAAGGTTGGTCATATCCATTTCGGGTACCCAGGTTCGGCCATCAACTAAAGGCTGTGCCGTTTTATCCTTTAAAAAATCTGCACCATAAGCTAATGTTGCCTTTAAAGCTGAAGTTTGCAGAACAGGGGTTTCTAAAAATATGCGGGCACCTTTTTTATCATTTGTAGCTAGTGATTGTCCATCGCCACCATCAAAGCGGCCTAATGAAACATAAAATACATCTTTGCGTTTTTCAAAGTAAGTATCAAAAGTTAAACTGGTGTTCAATAATATACTATCTATTTTATAAGATAGGTGAATGTTGTGATTGTAATCAACTCCGGTTGGTATACCTAATGGCTTACCTAAAATTCCTGTAGCCTTTTGGCCAGTAGCAAGATTACCATTTACTAAGGTGAAATTACTGTTTTGCAGACTGCTGTACATATTATACATAAGTTGTAAACGTTGGTTTTTAGTTGGCTGGTAGCCAATTTTGAAAAATGCATTGTAGCTGTCAGTCTCTCCTAAACTATAGTTTGGTCCAACTACATCGCCTTTAGCATCTTTATATTCACCGGTTTGTTCATAAGTTCCACTAGCAACGTAATCTATTTTTCCGACCTTGCCGTAAAACATTTGATTGATGCGCCCGCCGCCAGAGTTTTTTGGGTTAATTAGTGATCCATTTAAGTTTACAGATGTTTTTCCGGCAAATTTTGCAGCAGTATCTGGTATAAGTGTAATATAGTTAATTAATCCGCCTGCTGCTCCGTTTCCATAAATTGCTGTGGCACCTTTTACAACTTCTATTCGTTGCAAAACAGAAGGATCGATAGAGCGGAGGTCTACCTCTGCATTTCTTAATGGCGAAGATTGGCTTACCCCATCTACCATAACCAGCATAGGCCGTCCACGAAGGTTTTGCCCTACGTTATTTCCTGTTTGCGCGGTTGGGGCAAATCCAGGAACCTGATTTGCGAGTATTGTACTTAAATCAGGGTTAATAGTCATTTCAGATTCGAGCTTCTTTTTTGAAACAATGCTTACTGATGCAGCTATGTTACGTATATTTTCTGGTTTACGGGTTGCAGATATTATTACATTTTCCAATGTGTTATTTTCTTGTTCCAAAACCCAGTTTAAGGTTGTATCACGTTGTAAAGCCCCTAGTTCTATATTTAAACTTTTATATCCTACTGCTAATGTTTTTAATACTACAGGTTTTCCGGCGTCTACAAATAATGTAAAATGCCCCTTAGTATCGGTTTGGGTTTTTAACGATTTATTTGCTTCGATGGTTACAAATGGGATTCCAGAGTTTTTATCGGTAACTAAGCCGTGAATTTTAATGTTCTGCCCGTGGGTTTGAGAAAAGAAAATCAGCAGAAAAGAGAGCGGCACTAGTAAATTTTTAATCATTGTATTTATTTTTTGCCGAAAGTAAGTAAAAGCATTTAATTGTAATAAATCTAAATAAAAATATAAAGACGATCCTTTGAGCCAATAAAATCAGTTTAACAGTGAATAATCGATATTTTTTTGTTTTTTCCTTACATTGCACCACGAAAAAACATTGGTATGAAGACATTAACGAAAGAAGATCAGGAAGCCATAACTCCGGCAATGGCCCTAAATTTATTGGAAGAAGGGAATAAACGATTTGTTAGTAACTTAAAAATTAACCGTAATCTTCTGCAGCAAGCGAATGAAACTTCAGATGGTCAACATCCTTTTGCCATAATTTTGAGCTGTATTGATAGTCGCACATCTGCAGAATTAATTTTTGACCAAGGTTTGGGTGATATTTTCAGTGTCAGAATTGCCGGAAATATTATAAATGAAGACATTTTAGGAAGTATGGAGTTTGGTTGTAAGCTTGCCGGAGCAAAAATTATTGTCGTGTTAGGCCATACCAGATGCGGGGCAATTAAAGGTGCATGTGATCATGTTGAGATGGGCAACCTGACTTCTTTACTTACAAAAATTAGACCCGCAGTTGATGATGAGCATACAACAAAGGAGAACCGCAATTCTCAGAATGGAGAGTTTGTTGAAAAGGTATCTGCAATAAATGTTAACCGTTCAGTTAAATCGATTACTGAACGCAGTCCGATTCTTAAAGAAATGCTTGAAAACAATCAGATCAGTATAGTTGGAGCTAATCACGATATTACAACGGGAAGAGTTACATTTTATCCATAAACCTGAAACAATTTTTTATACATTTGCCAAAAATGTTTTTGTGAAAATAACAAGCTGGATCATATCTTTAGTCATTCTTGTCGTGAGTTTTACGCCATGTAAAGATGTGCATGCCAGTAAAGAAGGTGCAGATCCGGTTATTTCTGTTGAGGCCCATTCTAATAATGAACACTCCGGCGTTAAAGATTCTTGCTCTCCATTCTGTGCTTGTGCTTGTTGCAGCAGCCCAACCGTTGTAAAACACCAATTAGTTCAGCACACCATTTCTATCATCCTGGAAAAGAAATACACCGACCTTTATTCCGGGAGTGTGGCTTCTGCTTCTATCGCTGTTTGGCAACCCCCAAAGTTAGTTAGTTAAAATTCCGATGCATCAGGCTTAGTCCGTTTCTTCTGGAATGGATTTGCTATGCTTTAATCAGTTTTTTTTCTAACATAATTTTAATTCAATGCTGAAGAAAATTATTCAGTTTTCCATCAATAATAAGCTGGTTGTTGGCTTGTTTACGTTGGCACTGATAGCCTGGGGAGTTTATTCCCTCAGACAATTACCAATAGATGCCGTTCCAGATATCACTAATAATCAGGTTCAGGTTATCACGCTAAGTCCTTCTCTTGCCACCCAGGAGGTAGAACGTTTAATATCCTATCCGGTTGAACAGACCATGTCTACAATACCCGAAATTGAACAGGTTAGGTCCATTTCAAGATTCGGTTTATCAGTAGTTACCATTGTTTTTCACGATAAAGTGGATATTTACTGGGCCCGTCAACAGGTAAATGAGAAACTTGCAGAGGCCCGGAATAATATCCCAGGTAACCTGGGAAATTCCGAAATATCGCCGATATCGACGGGTTTGGGAGAGATTTACCAGTATGTGATACATGCCAAGCCGGGTTTTGAGAAAAAATATAATGCTCGTGAACTGAGGACTATTCAAGACTGGATTGTTCGTAAGCAATTGTTGGGTACTCCTGGCATTGCCGAGGTTAACAGTTTTGGAGGATTGTTAAAGCAATATGAGATTGCCTTAGATCCAGATAAATTAAGAAGCTTTAACTTAAGCATCAGTGATGTTTTTGAGGCTCTGGAACAGAATAACCAGAATACAGGTGGTGCCTATATTGATAAAAAGCCAAATGCCTATTTTATCAGAAGTGAAGGCTTGGTTGGGAATTTGGATGACATCAACAAGATTGTTGTTAAAAATAATGATAATGGGATCCCTGTATCCATAAGAGACATTGCAACTGTGCAGATTGGCAGCTCTATCCGTTATGGCGCATTAACACGAGCAACATCTACGGCACAAGGAGAGGCTGTTGGTGGAATTGTAATGATGCTTAAAGGAGCTAATGCGAAGAATGTTGTTCAACAAGTTAAATCAAAAATTGAGCGTATAAGCAAGACACTGCCTGAGGGTGTCACAATAGAACCCTTCCTGGACCGAAGTGGATTGGTTGACCGGGCAATGGGAACTGTTGCTAAAAACCTGATTGAGGGGGCGCTGATTGTTATTTTCGTGTTAGTGCTTTTCTTGGGTAATTTCCGTGCCGGGCTAGTCGTTGCATCAGTGATTCCACTGGCAATGCTTTTTGCAATTTCGCTAATGAACCTTTTTGGGGTATCGGGAAACCTGATGAGTCTGGGTGCAATTGACTTTGGTTTGATTGTGGATGGAGCCGTAATCATTGTGGAAGCCACTATGCATATTTTGGCGGGCAACAAACTTGGGAGGGCTTATACCCAGGTAGAAATGGATGAGCAGGTTGAGAAATCTGCGGTAAGAATGATGAGTGCTGCTGCCTTTGGACAAATTATTATTCTGATAGTTTATCTCCCAATTCTTGCGCTGGTAGGTGTTGAAGGTAAAATGTTCGTGCCAATGGCGCAGACAGTTTCTTTCGCTATTCTTGGTGCATTTATTCTGTCGCTAACCTACGTACCGATGGTATCCTCCCTGTTGTTGAGTAAAAAAGTGGTCCACAAAAAGAATTTTTCTGATCGTATGATGGATTTTTTCCAACGAAAATATTATCCAATGATCAAAGCAGCACTTAACAGAAGAATTATTGTTGTTGCCTCTGCAATAGTATTATTGGTGATCAGTGTATTTGTATTTACACGTATGGGTGGAGAATTTATTCCAAACTTAGAGGAAGGCGATTTTGCAGTAGAAACCAGGTTGCTGACAGGAAGTTCCTTGTCTCAAACTATTGATAAAGTAAACCAGGCATCTTCTATTCTGGTAAAGAAGTTTCCTGAAGTAAAAGAGGTAATCGGAAAGATAGGCGCTGCTGAAATTCCAACAGACCCAATGCCGATGGAGGCATGTGACCTTACCATCATATTAAAGGACAAGAAAGAATGGACCAGTGCTAATACCCGGGAAGAATTAACAGAGCTAATGAGTAATGCATTGAAAGAAGTGCCAGGAGTAAGCTTTGGTTTCTCTCAGCCTATCCAATTGCGCTCTAACGAGCTGATATCTGGCGTAAGGCAGGATATCGGGATTAAGATTTTTGGCGATGATCTGGAAACACTTACTTCTATCTCTCAGCAAATAGGGAAAATAGTTTCTGGGGTTGAAGGTGCGAAAGATTTATACTTAGAGCAGGCCGAAGGACTGCCTCAGATTGTAGTTAAGATCAATCGAGATCGAATTGCCCAATATGGTTTAAGTGTAGGAACTGTTAACCAGGCTTTAAATACAGCTTTTGCAGGTCAATCGGCCGGAATGGTTTATGAAGGGGAGCAGAGATATGATATGGTGGTGCGTTTGTCGCAGCAAAACCGTCAGGGTATCGATGATGTGAAAAATGTATATGTGACAGCTCCTAACGGAATTCAGGTTCCCTTAGATCAACTAGCCGACGTGGAATTTAAGATCGGACCCAACCAGATCCAGCGTGAGGATACCAAACGAAGGATTATAGTTGGGTTAAACGTACGCGGAAGGGATATCCAGAGTGTGGTTACGGAGATCGAGCAAAAAATCAATCAAAAGATCAAATTGCCTGCCGGGTATTTTATTACCTATGGCGGGCAGTTTGAAAACCTGAAAGAGGCAACAAAAAGACTATCTGTTGCAGTTCCGGTGGCATTGCTGCTGATTTTGTTATTACTGTATTTTTCTTTTGGATCAGTTAAACAATCGTTACTTATTTTTTCGGCTATTCCTATGGCTGCCATCGGTGGTATTTTTGCATTGCTGCTTAGGGGTATGCCTTTTAGTATCTCTGCCGGGGTCGGATTTATAGCCCTATTTGGGGTAGCAGTATTGAATGGGATTGTGTTGATTACTGAATTTAACAGGCTTAAAAAGCTGGGGAAGTACACCCTGAATGAGATTGTGCTTAAAGGTACTGAAATTAGATTGAGACCAGTACTAATGACGGCAACCGTAGCATCTCTTGGCTTTTTGCCAATGGCTATATCAACAGCAGCAGGGGCAGAGGTACAAAAACCACTTGCCACAGTAGTAATTGGTGGACTACTTACTTCAACCATTCTTACACTAATTGTGTTGCCCGTGTTATATACTTATTTTGAAAGCTGGAAAGGCAAAACAAAGCCGGTTCCTGCAACTGCCGCAACGATTATCATCGCCAGTATGATATTTTTTAGCCCTGTTGCTAAAGCACAAACACCAGGCGAACCTTTAACAATGAATCAGGCTATTGATCTGGCAATAAAGAATAATCAGGCTATAAAATCGTCGGAATTACAAATTAGCCAGCAACAGGCCTTAAAAGGGAGTTCAACCGATTTGGGGAAAACTAATTTTGATGTCCAGTATGGCCAGTTTAACAGTATACGAAAGGATAATAATTTTAGTGTTTCTCAGAGTATTCCCAATCCTGGTGTATTTAAAAATCAGCGAGGGCTTTACGATGCAAAGATTAAAAGTGCTGAAATAAATTTAGCTATAACCGAAAAGGAATTGACTTATCAGGTGAAAAGTGCGTATACTCAATTGGCTTATTATGTGGCCTTAGAGGATCTGTATAAAAGCCAGGATTCGGTATACAGTAATTTCGTAAAGGCCGCATCATTACGCTACAAAGCAGGTGAGACTAACCTGCTGGAAAGTACCACCGCTGAAACACAATACAATGAGGTGTTGAACCAGATGAGCAAGAACCGCTCAGACATTTTGGCCTATACCGCGGAGTTGCAAAGACTACTCAACTCTCAGCAGACTATTGAGATAGCGAAAGATCAATTCAAACAGGAGGAATATAAAAACCTCGTTACGGACAGCGCAATTTCAGCAAATCCATTGCTGGCTTTGCAAAGACAGCAAATTGTTATAGCGGATAAAGCACTGGGATTAGAAAAGGCCCGTTCAGGACCTGATTTTACGGTTGGCTATTTTAACCAGTCGATTATTGGGACACAAAGTGTGAATGGCACTGATCAGTATTTTAGCGGAAGTAAAAGATTTCAAGGCGTTCAGGCCGGGATCTCTTTGCCAATTTTCTTTAAAGCTTTTTCATCACGCATAAAAGCTGCAAAAATAGAGAAGCAAGTGGCTAAAAGCCAATTTAGCTTGTTTGAAACCAATCTTGAGGGACAGTATAAACAGGCATATCAGGATTTGCAAAAAAATGCAAGAAGTATAGAATACTATAAAAAGAGTGCTTTACCCAATGTAAACCTGATTTTGAAGCAGTCGCAGATCGCTTTTAAAAACGGTGAAATTGGTTATGTAGAATACTTGCAAGGTTTACGTACTTATTCGGAGATCCGCTTTAACTACTTACAGGCGATAAACCAATATAATCAATCAGTTTACACTCTTCAATACCTAATGGGTTTATAATCAACACAGAAATGAAAACAACAATTCAAAATATTATGCGTATCACCTTAGTACTAATACTGGCCACCTTGATTATGTCCTGTGGCGGAGGTAAAAAAGAAGCAGAAATAAAGGGGGCAGTATCTACAGAAGAAGCTCATGAAGAAAATGAGAATTCTGTTGAGATCACCCAGTCTCAATACAACGCAATAGGGGTGACTTTGGGTTCCCCTGAAATGAAAGGACTTAGTGGTTTATTAAAAGTTAACGGCTATATTGATGTTCCACCGCAAAACTTGGTTAGCATTACCACCCAAATGGGTGGTATTGTTAAATCAACACCACTTTTACAGGGGAGTAAAGTAAGTAAGGGGCAGATTATTGCAGTGCTTCAGAATCAGGAGTATGTACAGTTACAGCAGGATTACCTGGAAAGTAAAAGTCAACTGGAATTAACCGAGACGGAATACAAAAGACAGCAGACTTTGGCAAGTCAGAATGTGAACTCCCAAAAAACGTTGCAGCAGGCTAAATCTCAGTACCAGATCATTCTTGCCAGAGAAAATGCGCTTAAACAACGTCTGCAACTAATCAATATCAGTCCGGGTACCTTAACGGCTGGTACTATCCGCAGTCAAATAAATATCTATGCCCCAATTAGTGGGTATGTAACTAAGGTGAACGTAAATACAGGCAAGTTTGTCAATCCAAATGATGTAATGTTTGAAATCGTTAATAGTGCGAATCTTCATGTGGAATTGAATGTATTTGAAAAGGATGCGGCTAAAGTGAAAGCCGGTCAGCGTGTCCGTTTTACCATGACAAATGATTCAAACGAACAGCTTGCTGTAGTACAGCTGGTTGGAGGAGAAATCAAACCTGACAAGACAGTTACCGTTCATGCTATAGCGAAAGAAAGTAAAAGCTTTATTCCAGGTACCTATTTAAAAGCATTGATCGAAACTGGTACTACTCAGACGTTGGCCTTACCGGTCAGCGCAGTTGTGGATTTTCAGAATAAGAAGTACATTTTTATTGCCAAAGCTGCGGGAAAAGAGGAAGTACCGTCTTATCATTTCGAAATCGTAGAAGTTATTACTGGCATTAGTGATGGTGGATATATACAGATAGAATTGCCAGAAGGAATGAATCCAAAAGTAAAGGTTGTTTTAACGGGTACTTATGATCTGTTGTCGAAATTAAAAAACAGTGAAGAGCATAGTGGGCATTAAGAGGTAGAAAATAAATTCTGCTATATTATTTTAAAAGCACTTTGAATTTCAAAGTAATGTGATTATCTTTAATTTAAGAAGTTTTAATCATTGTTAGCTATGAAAAATAAAATGGGTAGATTTTTTGGATTTGTTTTCGGGGCAGTAGTTTTCCTTTTGGTGTTTAAAATTGTTTTCCTTAAAAATATTTCCCCATCAGATGAATTGGCACCAGGAGTGGTAGTGATTGCATCTGTGTTGAATGGATTAATATTTGGATTTATTGGCTCGTTAATTCAGAATTATTTTGCAAGGAAGGGATCTTGATTGAATTGGTGGGCTAGTCAAAATCGTATCGGATAAGATATTAATGCCCCAAAAGGGGCATTAATATCTTACTTTTCTTTATAAATTAATTCTTTTTGGTTGCTTTTAATTCAGTTACAATCATCTTAAGTGTAGTCTCTCCGATATTTTTAGCCATGTGAGTTGTTGCATTCAGAAAAAGGGCTTCTCCTGCTTTAATTTCTGCAACTACAGGCGATTTGTCTTTGTCTGTGATCTCCAGTTTTCCATCTGTTAAGGCATAAGCGAAATGATCAGGATGGCTATGCCATGGGGCGACATCCCCCGGAGCGAATTCAACCTGCATAACCCGCACTTTGTCATTGTCTAGGATAACCTTTTTGTAAACATTTGGAGCTGCTGTTATCGGGTCTTGTGCACGCACATTTGCACTTAGAGCTAGAAATAATCCTAAGAGCGAAATTGAAATCATTTTAAACGTTTTCATTTTGTTAAAGGTTTAATTAAACGAATTTCGGGCGAACTTAGATGGTATATAAAAACAATTGATAATAGTAAAGGTTTCTGAATGGCTTATCTTTATTTAGTTTGGAAAGCCTTTAAAACATAATGTTTAAAGGCTTTTTTATTTCTTTTAAAAAGCTAGTGTATGCAAAAAAAACATTACTAATAGTCAAATTATGGGTGGTATTAAGCCACCTATAATTTAATCTTTACATTAAACTTGGAAGATAAACTATGGGAATGAAGAATTTAAAAGTGACTTTGATTGGCTTTCTTTGCTTAAGCAACGGGATGGTGTCATTAGCACAGCAACCGGTCGAATCCCTTAATAAATTATTAAAAGATATAAACGGTTCATTAAGGTTGTCGGTAAAGGAATTTAATGGAACAACTTTATTATCTGAACAAATATTTAACAAAGAATCATTGCAAACAAAAACAGGCAATTGGAGCATGCAGTTTAAAGCCTCTTCGGTTTTGGGGCATCCTGAAGTTATGGATGTTTCTACATCATTTCGCCTGAACAGTGGTATTGCAAAAGCTTCAGCCGTTTCAGTTTCCTTTGATTTTAGTAAATGGAATTCAGAAAATTATGTGCTGGTACCTGCTTCAGTTTATAATGGAAATCGGTACAGGGCAATCGGAAACAGTTATAGTCCGCAATATCCAAAGGATATGTATTACAATCCTTCGGTGCCACTTACTATATCTAATAATCCCCGACTTTCTATTGAAGAGGGGAAAGCCTCTCTTATTGAGCTGCAAACTGGAAATGCGGCAACACCAGCTATGTGTTTTTTCTCAAAAAAGGAACAAAAAGGGTTTATTGTACTTACTGAGCAAATGACCAAATTGGGAAGCAGTGGATTAACCATTGTTGAGAATGCAGCAAAAGACAGCTGTTCTTTCAGTATTTCGGCCCCTGCAGTTCGTAAATTGGCAACAGGCTTTGGTGATTTTCATTTGAGTGGTGATAAAGCCCCCGACTGGAAGTTTGGTGATGAGGTCGCACTTGGTTTTAAGGTTTACGTTTTTAATGCATCAAGCATTCCCGATCTTTTAAAGAAATTTATGCAGGTTCGCAAGGACCTTTCTGGTCTAAACAATCCTCGTAACATATTACCCATGAGTAAACTGTTTGAGGTAGCTACAGATATATGCAGGGGAAACTTTGTTGAGGTTCCGGCAGGGTCTTTTTACAGACCTGAAAATAATAAGGATTTTCAGCTTGGATGGGTTAGCGGTATGATGAATACCTATCCAATGTTAGCCCTTAATGATAAAAAGGAGCGTGATAGGGTTTTTGCCGAATTGGATTTTGTGGTAAACAAATTGCAGGGAAAAAGTGGGTATTTTTATGGAGGAATTAGAGCCAGTGGCGAAATTATCCCTGAAAAGATGTCGCCTGATTTTAAGCCGGTTCAGGCAATGGTGAGGAAAAATGCCGATGCATTGCTATGGCTCATGAAACATATAAAGCTAATAAAAGCTCAGGGTTATGGCAAAAGTGTTAAGCCGGAATGGGAAAATGCAGCTAAAAAGCTTGCTGCTGCTTTTGCACGTACCTGGAATAAGGATGGTGAGTTTGGTCAGTATATTGTTCCAGAAACGGGCGAAATAGCCGTATACAATTCAACTGCAGGTGCTATTGTTCCGGCAGGTTTAGCTATGGCTTCTGATTATTTCCACAATAAGGAATGGATGAAAGTTGCTCAGGATGCGGCTAAATTTTATTACCATCGCGATGTTGAAAAGCAGGGATTAACAGGTGGCCATTGTGGTGATATCTCTCAAGATGCAGATGCCGAATCGACTTATGGATTTTTAGAATCATTAATGGCTTTGTATTACTATACCGGGCAAAAAGAATGGTTAAATAGGGCAGAAGTTCAGGCTGCATTAGGTGCTACATGGACATTTTCTTACGACCCGATATTTCCTGCAAATAGTGAAATTGGAAAGCTGAAAAGCAATATGGCCGGTGCCATTTGGGCAAGTATCCAAAATAAGCATGCTGCTCCTGGTATTTGTACCGCTTCCGGCGATTATGTTTTTAAGCTATTTAGGGCTACAGGTAACCTGCTTTATGCAGATTTGATAAGAGATATTCAGCATGCACATGCCGAAGCCGTAAATATGCCAGGACATTTAACTACCAATAACCTGATCGGCTCTTCTATGGAACGAATTCAGCTTAGTGATGCCGAAGGAAAGGGAAGTATTGGTAATTTTATAAATACGCGCAACTCATGGACAGAAACAAACGGAATGTTGATGGCTTTGGAAATTCCCGGTATTTATGTTAATATGGATCGCAAGAAATTATATGTTTTTGATCATGTTAAAGCCCAAATATTGTTGAGTGATAAATCAGGGATTACCCTTCAACTCACAAATACAACGGGGTATGATGCAAATGTATCGGTAATGGCCGAAACGGATAAGCAGGCTATAAAACCATTAAGCTATACGGCATTTTTAGGATGGCCCAAAGTTAAGGTTAAAACCGGTGAGACTATAAAGATAAAAGTTAACCCCGCTAATGGCCTAACTGTTTTGTAATTATGTTAAAAGAGATAAATAAATTGGTTTTGGGTACTGTCGGATTGGGTGGGATTTGGAGAGAAGTAGATACCGAGGAATCAATAATGACAGTTTTTAGTGCCCTTAAGCAAGGAATTACAGCTATAGATACTGCGCCTGCGTATGGAGATGCAGAACAGCTTGTAGGCAAAGCTTTAGGTCAGTGGTCTGGTAAAAGGCCTTTGATCAGTACTAAGGTAGGTCGTTTGAAAGGCTATAAGGTCGATGAAGCACATTACGATTACAGTGCCGATGGAATGAAAAGGAGTGTCGAAAACAGCTTGAAAACACTAAATATTCCTGTTGTAGATATTCTTTTTCTACACGACCCTGCTGCAATTCCTCAATCGGCTATGGAAGGTGTATTAAAGCAAATGGAATTTTTTAAGCATAATGGTTATACAAAAAAAATAGGTTTGGGCGGAAATGCACCCGAATGGTTTGAACCTTATTTAAAGACCAACCTATTTGATGTAATTATGGAGTATAACAGGCTAAATGCTTGTTCTATTGATGCATTGGATACTACTATTCCTGTTTGCAGAGAAAATGATAAGGAATATTATGCTGCCAGTCCTTTAAATATGGGATTGTTAGGCTGCAATTTTTCGGAATTTACCAATTCTCCTCCAAATTGGCTCGAATTAAAGAGTATAGAACAGGCAAGAAGAGTGAATAGTATAGCATACGAGCATAATCTTTCGCTACAGGTACTTGCCCATCGATTTCTTTTAACCATTCCGGCTCAGTTTAAAATTGTAATTGGCGCTGCAGATAGGATGCAGTTAACTGGTACTCTTGATGCAATGAAATTGGGTGAATTGCCTTCCGAAATTTATAATGAGATTCTACTAACGCTTAATGAAAAATAGATGTACAATATAGATAATGAGATTTTTAATATAAATAGAATTAGAATAAGGGTTTTAGAACAGGTGGATGCGGTAATTCCTTTTCAGGATGCTACCATGGGACCTTTTCCAAAGTTTGGAATATCAATTATTACAATAGAGGATGAGGATGGAAATCTGGGAGAAGCCCCGGTTTACAACAGCTATATGAATATTTTGGAAACCTGTCTTTTCCCAATACTTTTTCATAGCCACTCTGTGCCGTATATAGAGTTTTATCCAAAGTTATATTGGGCTATTAGAAATGAGGGATTTAAAGGTGCAGCTGGTGCCATATTGGGGCAAATTGATATGGCTTTGTATGATTTGGCAGCCAGACGTAGAAAAGTGCCCCTTTATAGATATATTGGAGGTACTCATAATGACGTGAAAATGTATGGCTGTGGGGGAGGAACGAATTATACGCTGAAGGAACTGGAAAGTGAAGTAACTTTCTTGATGGATAAAGGAGTGGACTGTTACAAAATGAAGGTTGGGAAAAATTTTGGAACAAAAATAAATGAGGACATTGAAAGAGTGAAATTTGTAAAACAACTGGTTGGTAACAGAATGGAAATTGCAGCTGATGTAAACCAGATTTGGAATTGTAATGATGTATTCAAATTTCTTGATGCCGTTGGAGAAGAGAGCTTGTGTTGGTTAGAAGAGCCCATACACTCAGCGTCTTATGATCAAATAGAACAGCTTTGTAAAAAAATATCGGTTACGGTGGCCTACGGGGAATCGGAACGGACATCAAAAATATTCCCAACTCTTGTCAATTCTGGAGTTAGACATTTACAACCGGTACCCACACAATTGGGTGGGATGAAGGAGTGGATGGAAATAAGAGACCTTTGTGAAAATCAAAATTTGCAATTATCTTCTGGTGGATATTCCCTATATTCAGCCTTTCTCATGACATCTGCAAATAGAGATTGCATGATCGAATATTTGTATCCTCTTATGTATGGCCTGGAAAAATACTTTTTAGTTAAGCCATTATGGGAAAACGGTAGGTTCTATTTATCTGAAATAGAAGGACTACCTGTAAGGATTGATTGGGATTACTGTTATAAGGAAAATAAGATAGTACAAGAACGGTTATGGGAAAAACAAGATGTTTCAAAATATAACCCTGTTGTGTCTATGTAACTAAGGGACCAAATTTGAGTTTATCATTCAATTATATCGATTATCTAATTTTAGGGCTATATGCCCTTGCTTTGTTTTTTATTGGTTTTCGCTCCGGTAAAAAGGAGAAAAATCAGGAAGATATATTTTTGGGTGGAAGATCATTGAAGTGGTGGCAAATTGGTTTCTCTATGTTTAGTGCCAATGCAGGGCCTATTATGTTAATTGGTTTTGCAGGTGTTGGTTTTTCGCATGGTATTGTTGGCAGTAATTTCGAATTACTAGCATGGGTATTTTTAATGCTGCTGGGCATGGTTTTTTTACCCTATTACCTAAAAACTAAAATAAGTACGATTCCACAATTTTTATTAATTCGTTTTGGTAAACGTTCTTATAATTTTCTGGTTATATATAGCTTGATTTCAATTTTGGTGGTATGGTTAGGGAGTGCATTGTATGCCGGAGGCTTATTAATTTCAGGGATATTTGGTTGTTCTTTGTTTACGGCACTGGTAATAATTGCTTTGATTGCGACTAGTTTTACTGCCATTGGAGGGCTAAAAGCTGTAGTTCGTACCGGAGTTTTTCAATCTATTATTATTATCGTTTCTTCGATACTGCTTACTTTTTTGGGCTTTCAAAAAATTGGTAGTGTAGACTTGATGGTTAGCCAAACACCTGAATCGTATTGGAAGTTGTTTCTGCCTGCATCACATCCGGAATATTCATGGATAGCTATTGTTTTGGGCTACCCCGTTGTGGCTATTTATTATTGGTGTGCTGATCAAACGATTGTACAAAAAGTACTTGCAGCAGAGAACCTGAAAGAGGGACAATATGGCGCCTTGTTTGTTGGAGCACTTAAAATAATAATGCCTTTAATATTTATTCTTCCGGGTATTATGTGTTATGTTTTGTTTAGGGATGTAGCTCAGCCCGATAATGCCTACATTACTATGATTAAAGAATTAATGCCTCATGGCTTACTAGGTTTAAGTATTGCTGCATTAATCGCATCGTTGATTGATACGGTATCATCTAGTTTAAATTCTTTTTGTACCGTATTTACGCTGGATGTTGTTTCGCAGGTTAAAGTGCTTAATAAGAAGCAACAGGTAAAAATGGGGAGATGGATTACCATTATTGCTGCAATAGTAGGTGTAGGTATTGCGATGGTTTTCTCTTATTCGGGGAAAAACTTTTTTGAATTAAGCCAAGGCTTGGTTTCTATACTTGCCCCACCACTGTCTGTTGTTTTCCTTGCCGGCGTTATGTGGAAACGTGTAAATAGTATTTCGGTAGAAATAGTGCTTTATGGAGGTGGGTTCGTTTGCTTAATATTGGGTGCATGCCATGTGTTAAATTACCCTTATAAGGGCTATTGGCCACATTTCCTTTTACTTTCATTTTATTTATTTGTTGCGCTAAGCTTAGTAATTGTAGCGGTAACATTAATTACAAAACCTGCAATAAATCCGGTAGTACCTTCGCTTCTTGAATCCAAAAATAAACCCGTGGGGGAGGAAGCATATCATTCCAGACCTATTTGGTTGGTTTGGCTAGGACTGGCATCTGTAATGGTTTTAATTTATTTACTTTTTAACTAATATTTCGATGAAAAAAATATTCCTGCAGTTAGCATTCGTAATTTTTACTTGTTCTTTTATGATGTGTAATCCAGCTAATTCTGATCATAAAGAACCCGAATCTGTAGAAAAAGTATTTGTGGTAAATACTGTGGATAATGATAAAAAATTGAACGAATATCTAGAATACCATAAGCAAATTTGGCCTGAGGTAGAAGCCGGGTTTAAAAAAGCGGGCTATAAAAGTATTACACTTTATCGTTTCAATGATCTGATTGTTATGAGGATCACGGTACCTGAAAACGCAGATTTAAATGAAATGGGAAAGTTAGCAGAGTCTTATAGTCCCCGTTGTGTTGAATGGAATAAATTAATGAATACTTACCAAAAAGGTGTTAATGGCACTGCCGAAGGACAGAAGTGGGTTGAGGTAACTCCTTTTTACAAGTTTAAGCAGTAATTTTATATTGCTTAATAAAGTCTCTCGGAGATAAACCCTTTACTTCTTTAAAGTGCTTGTTAAAGTTTGATATATTATTATAGCCACTTTTGTAACAGGTTTCGGTTACATTGTGGTTACCTTCCATTAACAACTTAGCTGCGTGCCCAACCCTTATCTCTTTTATAAATTCAACTAAAGTTCTGTTGGTTTTAAGTTTAAAGAACCTGCAGAAAGCAGCTGTTGACATAGGGATAATTGAAGCCACATCCTGCAAAGAAATATCCTCTTTGAAATTATTGAATATATAATCAAACACACGGTTAATCTTGTTTGCTTCAGTTGATGTTTCAACGATATTAAATGAAGGAGATGACAGGCTTTTACAAGAGGTGGATTGAGCCAGAACATCCAGAAGTTGGAGCATTAATGCAGCACGTGATAATCCAGATTCAAATAACATTTGGTTCAGAATTATTTTTGCTCTTGCTACTGTAGGCCCAGAAAATAAAATTCCTTTTGAAGCATTTTCAAAAAGATGGTTTAGGAGTGCTGCTTCAGGTTTAGCAAGTAAATCTTTGCCTAGAAAATCCGGAAAAAAGTGCACAACAACTGCTTGAGGCTGTACTTTCTCGTCTATAGTATTATAGTATTGCCAGCAGTGTGGTAAATAACTTCCGAGAAGGACGAGTTCCGTTCCTTTAAAATCTTCGATATGATCTCCAACAAATCGTTTACCAAAACAATTTTCAATTAATGCAATCTCAAAATTAACATGAGACTTTAACGACGTATACTTTTTTACCTCCAGAATTTCTGATCGTACGGTAAATGATTGGTCAGGCGGAAAGGTAAAGTTCTCGTAAATGTATTGCATATCAGTGGTTTATTTGGTGTAATGTATAAAGCTAATTAGAATAGTTTATGCTCTAAATATAGTCTATTTATGTTTAGATATAAAGGTTTGGTGCAAAAAAAACATTGTAATTAATCAAATTAACAGTAGTTGTAACTAAGTATTGTTAAGAGATTTACCATTTAAGCAATCGATTGTTTTTTTTAATAGATTAAATAATCAAAGAACCAAAACCAATTTAAATAAATTATGAAACAGGTATTAAAAATGCACTTCAGAGTGCTCGGAATTATCTGGCTCTTACTGCAATCACATTCTGCCTTTGCACAAGGCAAAATTTCGGGAACAGTAATAGATGCTAAGGATAAAACCCCCTTACCAGGTGCTACCATTATCTTACAAGATGGTAGTGGAAAGTCAAAAACAGACGAAAATGGTAAGTTTGAAATTAACGTAGAAGCAGGTAGTAAGCTTAAAATCTCTATGACAGGTTATGATGCACAGGAAGTTATTGCTTCTCGTGGAATGGTAGTAGAGTTGGTTTTTTCGGCGGTGAATCTTGATGATGTAGTCATAGTAGGTTACGGAACGCAGAAAAAAGATTTAGTAACCGGTTCTATTGTAACAATGACAATGGAAGATACTAGAAGGAATTCACCAACAACATCGTTAGGGAATTTACTGGCGGGTCAAATGGCAGGTGTAAAGGTGGGTGTTCCTGCAGGTCGTCCTGGAACGGCCCCAGGTATTTCGATCCGTACAAAAACATCCTTTAATGATCAAAATGTATTATATGTCATTGATGGGTTGGTTACTGATAACTCTGCCGATTTTAATAATCTTAGCCCGAATGACATCGACAAAGTAACAGTGCTTAAAGATGCTGCAACAACAGCAGCTTATGGTGCACGTGCTTCGGGTGGTGTAATTGTTGTTACGACCAGACGTGGATCTAAAAATGAGAAAGCTAAAATCAATTATTCGTTCAATTCAGGATTTGATAAGCGAGGGAGGAATGCTGATTTAACGAGCGCGATTGAAACAGGACAAATCTATAACCGGATGAATCCTACAAATAATCCTTGGACTCAGTCTGATTTTGACTATTTCAAAAATATCAACAACGGTTGGGGATATGATCAGTTGGCTCAGGTATGGCAAGATCCTTATACTACAACCCATAATCTTAGTGCAACGGGTGGCGGTGATAAGATTACATATTTTATTGGGGGCTCTTATACAAAACAAGGTGCTTTTCAGAAGAATTCTAGTTACAAAAACTATAATTTCAGAGCTAACATTACAGCTGATATAGCCAAGAATTTTACTGTATTTGCGGGTGTTTCTGCCAATAATAATGTTAGTGACAGGCTTCCTAGTACCGGAGTAGGAGATGAAAATGGTATTTACCGTAAACAATTACTTTGGCAACCAGAGCAACCGGTGTGGACTGATGGTGGTAAGCCGATTGACTATGGCTGGATTGGTAATGTGGGTGCAGAAGTGAATGGAGAAGGTGGATACAATAAAGAAAATAATTTTAAACCGGTAATAAACCTGAAAGGCACATATAAAATTCCTTTTGTGGAGGGATTGAGTGTTTCATCACAATACATCAGGACTATTGCAAACAACCGAAAGAAAAATTATTTCACGAAATATGATATGTGGGTAATGAAACTTCTAGGTTCGAGCCGTCAAATTAGTACTCGTGATGAAGATTTACTTTCTCTGAAAAAATCATCACAGATTGGTAATAATTACCTGGAAGAGTCTTACAGATGGAATGATAATGAGCAATTGAATTTCCAGTTGAACTATGATCATACGTTTGGAAATGTACATCACGTACAGGGATGGCTTACTTATGAGCGTGCAGAAACTAAAGGAGGTGGTTTCAAAGCAGGACGTGAGAAATTCCCCGTTTATCAAACAGATCAATGGTGGGCTGCTAGTGGTGACCGTCTTGATTCATGGGCTCAAGGAGACAGTGATTTCAATAGGGGCGCAGAGCAGACTGTTGGACGTAAATCTTACGTTGGCCAGTTCTTCTATGATTATGACAGTAAATATTTGGCGAGTTTTACCTATCGTTATGATGGATCATATAAGTTTTCTGGAGACAAACGCTGGGGATTCTTTCCTTCAGGTTCATTGGGTTGGGTAATTTCTCGTGAAAACTTTTTCAGTAATGTAAATGGAATTGAACTGTTAAAAATAAGAGCTACAGCGGGTACTACTAGTGCCGATAATATTAATGCCTGGCAATATCAACAAAGCTATGATCCTGGTACTTCAGCTTATTTTGGAAGCACTCCTGTTACAAATGTTGGTATTTCTTACGGATCACTTGTTAATCCTGATATCACCTGGGAAAAATCGCGGAATTATAATATAGGTATTGATATCAATTTCTTAAAGCATTTTAGTGGCAGTGTGGAGTATTTTAATGCAAAGACTTATGATATTCTTGTTGACAGGGTTGCTCAGGTGCCACCTACGTTTAGTCGTAAGTTGCCAACATCAAACTATGGCGAATATAAATCAGAAGGTGTTGAAATGACATTTGGTTATCGCAACAAAACGAATCAGTTGAATTATTATGCAAATATCAATGCCAGTTATGCAGCTGCAACACCACTTGTTAGAGATAAAGTGGTTACTTATCCTTGGGAAGTTGATGTAAATCGTTCCGCATCAAAGATAGTAGCCTTTGTTCAAACAGGGATGATCCGTACACAGGCTGATCTGGATGCTTTTGTTGCTGCGAATCCAAATTATAAATTTAAAGGTATTGCACCTGCCTTAGGTCAATTAACCTATGCTGATTTGAGCGGTAAAGATGGTAAACCAGATGGTATTGTAGATGATTGGGATAAAACTATCATAAAGAAAAACAATAACCCAGTTTTATTAGGCTTAAACTTTGGAGCTGAATGGAAAGGGTTTAGTATTGATGCAAGTTTTGATGGTAGTTTCCGTAATTATAAATATATAAATAATCTGGTGGATGGAAATGTGGAATGGAATCGCATGTGGAAACCATGGGCTAATGATGCATGGACGCCTGAAAATCCAAATGCCACGTTACCTAGACGTTATTCAGCAAATGATAACGTTAGAACCGTGACTAATACTGAAAGTACTTTTTGGTTAAAGAATGCAAGTTTCTTACGTATGCGATTGTTGAACGTTGGATATTCAATCCCTACCAGCATTACGAATAAAATTGGTATTAACGGTGTGAAGCTTTATTTCAGCGGGTCTAATTTGTTTGTAATTAGCAAGTTCAATAAAAAATATTACGATCCACAATTAGGCGATGGCTTTAGTTATCCTGTTATGAAGAATTTCAATTTCGGGATTAATGTTTCGCTTTAATAATTATAAATTCTGAATATATGAAACTGAATAATAAATTTTTTAAGCTATTTCTTGCTAATATGTTGATACTATCATTGGTCTCATCTTGCAAGAAAGGACTGGATTATGATAATAATAGTGTAATCGTTCCTGAAGCTGTGTGGGGTGATCCCCAAATGATAAAGGCTTACCTTAATGATGTTTATGGTAAGTCAATGCCGGGTTGGCCAATTAACGGTTCGGAAACGGATGAAGCAATTGTAGAACCAAGACAATTCCCAGATTATGCACGTGGTATTATTTCTGAAGCTGGTACGAAACTAGATCTTAAGTACGACATAATTGATAAGGTTAACTTTTTTCTGGACGAATTAGCAGCAGTTCCGACTACTGTTCTCTCAGAAGAATTGAACAAACAATACACTGGTGAAGCCAAATTCTGGAGGGCATGGTCATATTGGGGTATGGTAAATCGCGTAGGGGGGGTGCCTCTTATTTTGCATAAACAGAATTTTAATGATGTACCTGGATTGTTCAAGCCACGTAATAAAACATCTGAATGTGTTGCCCAAATTGTTAAAGATTTGGATAGTGCTATTTTGTTATTACCAGGTGTTTACGCTAATGCAGGCGCAGATTATGGACGCATTACCAAAGTTGCTGCCATGGCTATGAAAGGAAGGGTATTACTTACTTATGCAAGTCCGTTGTTTAATCCATCTAATGACCCTGCACGTTGGCAGGCAGCCTATGACGCTTGCAAAGCAGCAGTTGATTTTGGCGCAACACAAGGACATACGTTACATCCTAATTATAGTAAAATCTGGACTGAGGAGAGAAATAAGGAAGTGGTTATGGTAAATCAGTTTTTTGATCCTGGACACGCCGTTAACTTTGCTGCAATTCGTCCAATGCCTTTGACTTCGGGATCAACTAATAATAATCAGCCTTTACTAAGTTTATTATTGGCTTTCCCGAAAAAGGATGGGTCTCCTATACAGTTTAATAAGGAAATGCTTTCGGATCCTACCTATAATGAACAGTTTTTAACTGATTTTTATACTAATCGTGACGATAGATTTTTTGCTACTGTTTGGTGTGGTGGTACACCTTACCCTACGCCTGATGATTCTCCTCCAAGTTATTTAAAAGGAAATAGTTACTGGATTGTTTGGGAACAAGATGCGGCTACTAGTAAGTACCTAATGGCCACCAATAAAATCCATCCAGGCATTTCAGGGTCAGGTTGTACTGGTTTTTTTCAACGTAAAGGACTTGATACTACATTGGTGGCAGCTCTGGTTGATAGGGGACAAACTGACTGGGTAGAGATGCGTTATGCTGAATTACTTATGAATTACGGTGAATGTGCAAATGAAGTAGGTAAATCAACGGAGGCTTTAGAAGTGTTAAAAACCATTAGAAAACGTGCAGGAATTACTGCAGGTTCGGGTGGGAATTATGGTATAGTGGCTTCAACTCAAACGGAAATAAGAGAAGCGTATATTAAAGAAAGTCAGGTTGAATTTGCCTTTGAAAATAAACGGTTTGAGAATTTAAGACGATTGAAACGTTTTGATATTTTAAATAATCAAGGTGCTCGTCATGGGTTATATATAACCTTGAAAAATGTTGCTGATAGACCAACTCCTCTAGATAATATTGTGAAGTCGGCCTCAGTAAGGTCGAAGTTTAGAGCGGCATATATTGATAATATCGACGGTGATGCAGATTATAAATATAATTTTACCACAAACCACTGGTTTTTTGCAATTAATCCAGCTCATATTTCTCAATCAAAAGATGTTTTAAAGCAAAACAAAGAATGGGGCGGTACTTTTGATCCATTACAATAGTTTTTTAAACAGTTAATTCATTCTAAAAATATCAGTTAGCGCTCCAATCATGGCCGGAAGAAATTCCTGCCATGATTTTATATTTTATACAAATAATCAATCAATTTTAGTCAAAATAGTAGATTTATATATACAACACACACAACTGAAACAGCCAATCCAATATGAAACTAAACTTTATTAAAATCGTAATTGTCTTTTTTATTACAACAATTCCAATATCGGTTTTTGCGCAGTACAATTTTAGCACCGATTATTTCAAAATCCAGATTAGCAATAAAGGCTGGATCACCAGTATGAAAAATATCACGGTTAAACCTAATCGTGAATTTAGTCCTACAGATAAGCCTTCGCCGGTGATGAGTTTATACGATAGTAAAAAGAATGTTTATTATCAGCCAACCAACGCAACCTATACCAAAGCCAGCCAAACAATGGTACTTAAATATCCAAATGGGTCAGTTGCCACAATCAGTATTGAGCCCAAAAAGAAATATTTTAAACTTACCCTGCAATCGCTCTCACCTCGTAATGGTATCGATGTTATCCAGTGGGGTAACTATCATACAAATATTACCAATCTAATGGGTGAAATTATTGGTGTTGCCCGTGATACCAGCAAAACGGTTAATTATGCCATTGGTATGTTTGCCCTGAACGACAAGACCATAAGTGGACTAGCCGAAACTGTTGGCGATGCAGCTCCTTTTCAATACATAATACATACGCCAGATGCCAAGCGTTTTCCTTTGCCTAAAGATCTTCATGAAGGACAAATTTTTACACTGGGTGGAGATGGTATTAGTGATGTTGCTTTTTACGCGCACAAAGAACCATGGTATAGAATTATGTATGGTAATGCAGCCTTAGTGGACAAAAAGGGCCAGATATCTATTGCTTATCAATCAAGAGACAGATCTTCTGAAAGAGAAATCTATTTTTCACTTATGCCGCTTATGGAGGCTAACAAACCAAACCACCTGCAAGTGCAACCATTGCCAGTAAATTATATTGGATCATCTGTAGCGCTATGGGGAAGTCCGGATAGCACAGCTTTGTTGGACGTGATTCAAAAAATTGTTTTGGCTGAAAAGCTTCCTCATCCAACTATTAATGGGAAATGGGTAAAAGATCCTGCTGCTTTCGTTCCTGATGCCCTTACAAGTGGTAATTTAAATGATAGTATTATCTCTTATACATCAAGATTAGGCTTTAAAACTATAAGTTTATATGATCAAGGCTTTTTAAGAGCTGATCGTGGGAACAATGGATATATTGACGGAAAGAATTTTGAGAGAAAACCAATAAAACTAACAACTGGAAATGTTTCGCATAAAGAGTTTTCGGATATGGCAGCTAAAAAAGGTATCATGATAGGGAGAACCCCGATTACTAATTCTTTAGCCCCAGGTACTATGGATGCCAGTCCAATGCCAAGTGATAGTTTGTGCTATCAGCAAAAACGCTTACTCGTAAAAAGTATCAGTGTAACGGATACAGTTATTCTTGTTGACGACCCAACCTATCTTGAGGAGATTGCCAGTTGGGAAGGCCACAGTGCTCACTTAAATATGGTTAAAATTGGTAAAGAACTTATCTATTATAAGGGGGTATCGAAAGACAAACCATACCGACTTTTAAATGTAAAGCGCGGATATTGGAAGACTACTCCTTCAAATCATGCTAACAGAGATACCATTTATAAACTTCAGGTTACAGTTGGCGGTGGTTATGATGGGCTTGTACCGAATATACAATTGCAAGACAAAATAGCTGAGCACTTTGCTGAGATTTGTAAAATCAATGGCCTATCTTATTACGATTTTGATGGGCAGGAGTTTTTGTTTAATACCGGACATGGTTATTATTCGACCAAACGTTTCTTTGGTAAAATGTTTGAAAAAGCAAAGAAGTTAGGTGTTCCATATATCCGTTTCACAGGTGCAACTTTATCTGAAGGATCATGGCATTATCAAAGTATTTGGAATGTTGGTGGTGGAAAGAATTTGTATGATGCTGAAACCCGCGAATGGGGCAGTTCAACAAGTCAGGGAAAAGATCTGCGTGATGTAACTTATGCCAACTATTTTCCTGTGGGTATGGGTGGCAATTTCCCAATCAACGCCAAATCTAAAGTTGAAGAATATGAGCATATACAAGCCATTTCAGTAGGGGTTGGTACAACATACAGTTTGAGATTAAACCAAAAGGATGTTGAAAGTTGCCCTCAGAAAGATGCTATCTTTAAAGCAATAAGAACATGGGAAGATGCCAGAGCTGCCAATGCGTTTCCAATATGGGTAAAAGATCAGCTGTCAGACCCTTCGCAATCATTTCATTTGGAAAGTGTTGATGCTAATAATTGGAACTTATACAAGACAAATAGAGATGGTTCGAACAAAAAAATGTTTGTGAAATTAAAAAGAGCTGTTGGGTATTAGTAACCTTTTCATATCTAAAATAAAGAATAGTATGCAACCAAATAAAATGATCTTACAGTTTTTTTGCCCAAAATGGGGACAGGAACATGAAACTTATGATGCTTTTTGCCGAAAGGTAAAGGAGGCAGGGTACGATGGTGTTGAAGCACCAGTTCCTTTTGATGCTGTTGAAAGAGAGGAGCAGGCAAAAGCGCTTGCTAAGTATAATTTACTTTTTTTAGGACAGTATTATCAATCTTTTGAGAAAGCTTTTGAAGAACATAAGAGTAATTACGGAAAACACTTGCGCAACCTGCTAGAAGCAAACCCTATAAAAATAGATTTACAAACGGGAAAAGATTATTTCTCGTTTGAAGAGAGTGGTAAGCAAAGAATAAAGGTCTGGTAAAGTAAATGCCATAAAGTAACCGGGAAAATAAAGCATCGGTTTTTGTCAATTTAGTGGCAGTATTAGGGTTTTTATATTTTTAGATTTACTCCGGTTAGGTAAATCTAAAAATATAAAATAAAGCTAAACACTAAAATGAACTTATTTGTGATTCAAGATTTTAAAAATTTTTACAGGAGTATATGCTGTGTATTTGCAGTACTTTTTCTTTTTAGTCAGGCTAAGGCCCAACAGACAGTAGCTCATTACAATATGGGACGCTCAGGAGCAGTTACCTACGCTACCTCTCCCGAGGTATTGAAAGATTTGAGTGGCCTTAATCATGATTTAAAGCGAAATGGACAGCCTGTTTTTTTTGCTGATGCACCCGCAGATAAAAAATTAAACGGGGAAGGTGCTATTTCATTCAAAGACCGTGGTAGTTATAGTATTGCAGATAATTTTGGTAAAGCAGCTATACCATTTGTATTTGAAGGCTGGTTTCAGACGAATAGCAGACAAGGAGCAAACGACAAAGGAAGAAGTACTGGTGTGGTGGTCGCTTATGGCGATGATAAAAGTGGGTATGTTTTATCCCAAAAAGAAGATCAGTGGGTGGTATTGATAGATGGAAAAGAAAATGGTAAGCCTATTGCAAAGGCAATTCCTGGTGAATGGATTCATATAGCTATAGTAAATGATGGCAAGGCTATTTCTGCGCTTGCCAATGGAGTAAAAACATTGACCGGTTTGCCCGCAGCTAAAACTGTAGCTTCTAATTTCTCTATAGGAGCTTTAGGTAAAGGGAATTATTTTAATGGATTAATATATGAAGTAAGGTTTACTTCATTAAATAAGATAAAGTTTGATGCAGCTAAACATTTGTTGTTTAATGCCAAACAACTTGCAAAAAAACAAAAGCAAGCTACCGATGAGCAACGTGCATTAATAGCTGCATTAGAAGCCAATAAATCAATTGTTAAAGTACAGTCGTTTCCTGCTTCTACTGGAGATTCAAAGGACTGGTTGATTAGCCAGGTTAAAGCCCCTGTACAATTATTATTGCAAAAAGACCCTGGTCAAATGTCGGCGAAACTATTATTAACTAATGGTTTGCTTAGCCGTGAATTTTATGTATCAGATAACTTAGCTTGTGTAGGGTTTAAAAATGAAAACACAGATGCTCAATACCTGAGGGCTGTAAAACCAGAAGCACGAGTGATGATAGATAGCACCTGGTATGATATAGGCGGATTTAGCGGACAGCCAGAAAAATCATACTTGTTAGAGAGCTGGTATAGCAATTTGATAGCGGAGCCTTCGGCATTCCGTTTTACTGGTATTGAGATAATGCAGCCTACTGCACGCTATCCCTGGCAACAAAAATATAACGCTGCTCATACAGACTGGCCACCTAAGGGCCTACATGTTTTAATGCACTATAAAGCGCCATTAAATAAGAACAACTGGCAAAATACAGTACAGGTTACAGTGCATTATGAGCTATACGAAGGAATACCTGTTATTGCTAAATGGTTAACTATTGATAACAATACCAATTCATCTTTTGTTGTTCGTGAAACTGAATGCGAAGTTTTAGCTGTAAATCAGGATCAGGTAAAGCGTATACATGTTGAAAGTGACTATTCTTTTGCACTGGCTAATGCAGATAAAGAAGGATCAGCTTTGATGCATTATAAAGGAACGCCTCCGGCTTACCAAACAGGACAAAGTACTACCACATGGAGAACAGATAGTGAGTACAATACATGGGCATCACATAATCAGGCAGAAGATAAATTTCTAGGATTTCCACATCATAACTTGTTAGTAAGCAGGGTACCAATGGGACCTTCTGAAACCGTAAAATCAAAACAAAAATTCACCTCATTTACTACTTTCGAGCTATTACATGACAATGATGATAGAGAACGCCAAAGTTTGGCACATCGTAGATTCTACAGAAAGTTAGCCCCACAAGTAACAGAGTCTTTAATTACTGGCGGTATTACTTCTCATGACAAAACAAAGCTGAAAGGCTTTATTGATCAAATGGGCGAATTGGGATTTGAAAGATTAGATATTATGGCATGGCCAGGTATTTCTCATGATAATCTGGATACTGGTTATGTTTCTTTATGGAAAGGCATATCATCTTATGCAGCTACGAAAGGAATTGTAATGGGAGGATACGAATTGCAGGTTGCTTCAAGAGGAAGAGGGGCTGATGTGGATTGTATTGATCCGATTACCAATAAGCCTGGTAGTTTATTTGGACAAAGTGTTTGTATTGCAAGTGATTGGCAAGACAAGTATTACACCAATATGTGGAAGTTCTTTGATCAAACAGGGCTGATGACCTTTAATATGGATGGACCTTATCATGGTGATGTTTGTGCATCAACAAGCCACCCACATCATACTAATTTTTACGATTCTCAGTGGCAACAATGGAAGCAGCAGGTACGCGTTCTTCACGAACTTCAGCGTCGTAATATGTACGTGCCAATTCCAGATTGGTATTTTTTAAATGGGCAATCTGCAACAGGTATGGGGTATCGTGAAGCCAGTGCAAATTTAACCCCACAACAGCAATTGTTATTAGGGCGTCAGTACATCTACGATGGTACCTGGCACAAAACTCCAACAATGGGTTGGATGACATTACAGTTGGTAGGCTTTTATACCAATGATGCCAGGGTAGGCTTAGAACCCTTATCTCAAAATCTGGATAGGTATGAGGTTGGCTTATTTCAGCATTTAGCAAGTGGTTGCCAGTTTACAGTAAGGGGCAACCGACTTTATGATACACCTGAAACGAAAGCAATGGTAAGTAAATGGGTAAACTGGTTTAAAAAACATAGAGGTATTCTTACATCAGATATTATTCATGTTGCCCGCCCAACAGGAAGAGATTTGGATGCAATGTTGCATGTAAATGCAGAGCTAGATGAAAAAGGAATGTTAATTGTTTTTAATCCCACAGATAAAGGAATTACCAAACAGATGAAAGTGCCATTGTATTATACCGGAATTAAAGGAACAGCTAAATTAACAGATCAAAATGGTAAAGCCAGCAATTTAGAATTAAATGAAAAACAGGAAGCTTTTATTACTGTAAATATACCTGCAGGTGGCTTCAGTTGGTTTACAATAGAATAATGCATGTATTTTGCTGTATTGTCCATTGAATGAGTATTTCAAGGATGTTATTTTTGTTATTATTCAAGGTTATTGTTATTTTGGTTGAGCTCAGTAATAAAGGAAGACTCTAATTAATAAAGTACTCAGTTGAGGGATGAAACTGAGTATTATAGAGCTAAGAATTTATACATTTTGCTAGCCAGATAGTAGTTGGTTAATTAGGTTAAAGGCCTATCTTATGGATAGGCCTTTTTCGATTTAATCAGTTTTCGTCTGCACATTGAAATTATAATAGTCTAAGCCACCAAATATTATGAACAAAAGTATTTTACCAATTTTTCTTTTTATCCTTTTGTGGACAACTCTTTCTGCTCAGAAAATTAAAATAGCCTGTGTAGGAAATAGCATTACTTATGGTGCAGGTGTAGTTAATAGAGAAAAGAATGCTTATCCGGCACAGTTGCAAGCCATGCTAGGCAACAATTATCAGGTTATGAATTTTGGGGTAAGTGGAACAACATTACTCAAAAAGGGTAACAACCCATATTGGAATACAATTGCCTATAAAAAGGCTCTTGAAAGTAAACCCGATATAGTGTTTATTAAGTTGGGAACAAACGACAGTAAATTCATAAACAGATCTTTTTACAATGAGTTTGAGAGTGATTATAAAGAACTTATTAAATCATTTAGCGAATCAGGAATCCATCCCAGAATTGTTCTGTTACTTCCGATACCTTCTTTCTTGGCAGATAGTAACTCAATTTATGATCCAGTTATTAAACAGCAGATTATACCTCGAATAAAGACTGTTGCTTATCAAACCAAGTCAGAGATTATTGATCTTTATTCCCTGTTTCTAGATCAATCAGATCTTTTGCCTGATAAAATTCATCCATCCTCGTTAGGAGCAACAATAATTGCGAAACGCTTATATGAAGCAGTTAAATTAAATGAAAAAGGAGCATATGATATTTTTTCGTTATTAAAAGAAGATAAAAAGATCAGCTCATTTAATGGTTTTGAATGTGCAGATTTTACTTTTAGTGGCAGAGCATGCAAAGTGGTAAAGCCTAAAGTAACTGCTATTGGTAAACCATGGGTTTGGAGAGCTCGTTTTTGGGGACATGAACCCCAAACTGATGTGTCATTATTGGAAAGAGGTTTTCATGTTGTTTATTGCGATGTAGCGGAGTTGTTTGGCAATACTGAGGCTATAAATTTGTGGAACAAATTTTATAATCTGATGCAACAATGTGGTCTTTCAAAGAAAGCAGTGTTAGAGGGAATGAGCAGAGGCGGTGTCTATATATACAATTGGGCTTTAGCTAATCCGGGAAAGGTAGCTTGCATTTATGCAGATGCACCAGTGCTCGATTTAAAAAGCTGGCCGGGTGGCCAAAAAAGTGCAGGAGCCCGGGAGCCTTGGGAAGATTTTAAAAAGGATTATAACCTTAGCGAAGAACAGGCAATTAATTTTAAGAATAACCCATTAGATCGGGCTAAAGAAATTGCAAAACTGGGATTTCCAATGTTACACGTTGTAGGAGACGTTGATGATGTTGTGCCTATTGCAGAAAATACGACGCCATTTGAACAGCAGGTTCTTGTAGCAGGGGGCAATATACAGGTGATACATAAACCAACAATAAATCACCATCCGCATAGCTTGCCGAATCCCACGCCAATCACGAATTTTATATTACATGCTACCGGTTATAAAGTAAATTTTGCCAAAATCCCTGCGCCCGGTGCTGAATACCGTTCAGGCGCAGGCTGGACAGGTAAGGATGATTGGTGGGCTCAGTTTGATAATATTGATAGTGTAATGATGCTAAAAGCACCCCTTGATGTTCTTTTCTTGGGGAATTCAATAACGCAAGGTACTGGCGGCCATAGAACCAGACTATTATATAGGCCAGGATTTGATGCCTTTAACCAGGTATTTGGTAATTTTAAATGGGAGAGTGCAGGTATAGCCGGAGATCGTACTCAAAATGTTCTTTGGCGACTTCAAAATGGTGCGTATGCGAAAGCCAGGCCAAAAGTGATGGTATTAACCATTGGTGTGAATAATTTTATCGATAATGACGATGCTGATGAAATTGCATCTGGCATCCTTTCTATTGTTAATTGGGTTAATATAAATATGCCCGCTACCAAATTGGTATTAACCGGTCCTCTGCCAACGGGTATTAAAAAAAACGAAGAGAGAAGAAAAAAATATAATCAGATTCATGTTTTACTAACAAAAGTGTCAAATAAGTCGTTTGTTTACCTGCCAATAAATGAGCCTTTTATGTTGCCAAATGGCGATTTGGATCCTGTAAAATATGGATCGGATGGTATTCACCTACAAGCTGAAGGCTACAGGGCCTGGGCACAGGCATTGAAACCAACCATCACAAAATTATTAGATAACAAATAGCTCTAAATTTTTAAGACTCCATTAGCTATCAGTGTATCGCTATTTTTTAATTGTATATGCCAAATCGTTGTCTTTTTTAATTAAAAAATGGTAAAAAAGTTCAACTAGAGGATAAATACGGTGCAGAATTGTAGCCTTCAATTGTTGATTTTTGTTTAAAGATTGAGACAATATGAAATGGTATAACGATGATGAACTTTTCGAGATCATACGAACTGAGCTTTATACTGCAGTAATTGGTGATATAATGGATAAATTGGGATTGTTACATCAGTTTCTGCCAGCTGAAATACAACCTCTTCAGAAAAACATGTTTGTTGCCGGAAGAGCAATGCCTGTATTAGAGGCGGATGTACTGGAGTCGGCTGGTTATGAGGGAAATAATTCTATTTTAAAACGTTCATTTGGTCTCATGCTTGAGGCTTTGGATGATTTAAAAAAGGATGAGGTATATATCTGCGGTGGCGCTTCACCACGCTATGCTTTATGGGGAGAATTAATGAGCACAAGGGCTATGAAACTTGGTGCTGCAGGAGCAGTTGTGGATGGATATTCAAGAGATACAAAAGGAATTCTAGAATTGAATTTTCCCACATTTTCATATGGTAGTTATGCTCAAGATCAGGCTCCAAGAGGAAAAGTAATTGATTTTAGAGTGCCAATAGAAATCAGAGGTGTAAAAATTAATCCTGGAGACATTGTAGTAGGTGATATTGATGGAGTTTGCATAGTTCCCCAAAATAAGGAGGTTGAAATCTTAACCCATGCGATTGAGAAAGCAAGAGGGGAGAAACTGGTTCAGGTTAAAATTCAGGAGGGAATGAGTGCCACAGAAGCGTTTGAGAAGTATGGGATTATGTAAGTGTCAGTAAGTCAGAATGTCAAATTAAGAAGATTGAGAATGAAAACATTATACAACATAATTTTTGTCAGTTTATTTTGTTTGGCAAACAGTGTGAGCGGCCAAATTCAAAAAATAGCCTTTCCGGTTGCTGGTAATAAGAATATTGAAATTGCACGTTTATCGCCGGTTCCTGCAGATAAAACCCTGAAAATTTATCTAAATGGAGAATGGAGGTTTAAACAGGGCACAAAGAATACTCCCATTCAGGTACCAGGAGAATGGGCCATGCAAGGACACAATGTAGCAGCGGGAGAAACCGTGACCTACAGCAGATCTTTTACAATACCTGGCTCATGGAAAAGTAAGCGTGTAAAATTAAAATTTGATGGCGTGAGTTCTCATGCTTTGGTGAAAGTTAATGGTAATAAGGTAGCTGAACATGAAGGAAGTTTTGTTCCTTTTGAAAGTGATGTTACAGATTTCCTTAAATCAGGGGATAATATACTGGAGGTTGAAGTTCAGGCATTAACAATCAGTGATATTTTGGCTTGTACATCTCAATATGCGGCGCACACAGTGGGTGGAATATTGCGTAAAGTAACCTTATTTGTTTTGCCCGAAATAAATATTGCAGACCTTACGGTAAGTACAAGTTTTGATGCAAATTATAAGAATTCAACCCTTAAGCTTAAAGCTAAATTGATCAATGAATCTAAAATGAATTCAACTGTTGGACTTCGTTACCTATTAACTGATAAAGAGGGTAAAGTTATCTTAAACAAAGCATTCCCATTAAACAAAGCCCTTACTGCAGGAGAATCAATTGTTTCTGAGAAGAGTTTTTTTGTTAAAAATCCAAGACAATGGAACACTGAGCGTCCGTACTTGTATAATTTAACTACAGAACTGCTTATTGACGGTAAGGTTACTCAACAGAATAATCAAAAAATCGGTTTCAGGCAGGTTGAGATCAAAGGAAATCAGCTTTTTGTGAATGGAAGTGTGGTTAAGCTAAGGGGCGTTAACAGGCATTCTGTTCATCCGCTTACCGGCAGAACTATTAGTAAAGAACTTGAAATAAAGGATGCTGAACTTTTTAAGCAGGCCAATTGCAATTATATCCGCACCTCTCATTATCCTCCATCTGAAGAATTTTTAGAAGAGGCTGATAAAATTGGTCTCTTTGTTGAAAATGAATCATCATTAACTTGGATTCAGCATCATGCCTCGCCAATGTGGAAGCTATGGAATTATAAAGACGAAAAATTCTTACCTTATATGATCTCGGCAAATCTGGAAAAAATGCAGGCATCAAAAAACCATCCTTCGGTTATCATTTGGTCGTTAGGCAATGAATCGATGTGGAGTCCGCTTTGGAAGAAAGTGTTGGATAAGGTGAAAGAATTTGATGATACGCGACCAACCTCTTTTCACGATCAGTGTTGGGGTGGTTTTAATAATGCAGGCAGTAAGGCAGACATTGCCAATTATCATTACCCTGGAATTAATGGGCCTGCAGCAACGGATACTATGAGCCGACCCACTTTATTTGGTGAGTATGCGCACATAAGTACTTATAATAGAAGAGAGCTAGTTACCGATCCCGGTATTAGAAGCGCTTATGGGCCTCCATTAGTAAAAATGTATGATTCCATTTATTACCACAAGGGAAATGTAGGAGGTGCCATATGGAGTGGTATTGATGATACTTTTCATTTACCTAATGGAACAATAGTAGGATATGGGCCTTGGGGGCCGATTGATGGCTGGCGTAGACTTAAACCAGAGTACTGGGGTATGAAAAAAGCCTATGCGCCTGTAGTAGTTCAAAATTTGAATGAACGAAAAATTCAAAACAATCATTTAATGCTCGAGGTAGAAAACCGTTATGATTTTATCTCGTTAAAAGATGTTTCTATTGCATATAAAACCAATAATGATGAAGGTGAAGTTAAGTCGTTTATTGGTCCGCATAAAAGTGGCTTTTTAAAAATTCCAGTAAATAAGCAAACTACTGAAGTATATATTACTTTTAAAGATCCGGCTGGGTTTATTGCTAATGAAGAACGTATTGGTTTAAGTAAAACACCGGTAATGCAATATGAGCCAGTTGCATCACTTTTAATGAAGGAGAATGCCGGAGCTTATTTTGTTGAGCAGGGAGAAATCACTTATACAATTGATAAAAGAACTGGTTTAATATCAAAGGCAGAAAGTCATGGTGAGCGTATTCTTGAACAAGGACCTGTATTTTGTGTAATACCAATGAATAGCGAGGATGGTGGGAAGCCTAATGTAGCTGGCGAGACTTATCAAAATAACATATATCCACTAAAAAATTATCCCTTATATACCTTGTTTGCAAAAAATATTGTCGCTCAGGAATCAGATGATGCTATTGTAATTACAATGGAAACTTCTTACTCCAATGCCAGTGGAAACATTAAGTACTCTTTTATGAAAAATGGCAATGTAAAGGTAGATTATAGTGTTAAAACTAATAATTTGACTATTTCTAATCCTTATCAATATGGTATGTTGTTTCAGTTACCGCGTGAATTTGATGAATTAAACTGGAAGCGGCGTGGAGATTTTACGGTTTATTCTCCTGACGACATTTCACGAGATAATGGCACTGCAAAATTAAATGCCAAATGGATATCATCAGTAGAAGAACCTGGTAAAATGCCCGCCATCTTATGGAAGGACGATGCAAACGAGCTGGGTTCAAACGACTTTAGGTCTACAAAGCAGCACATTGTTTACGCTGAACTTAAAAATAGAAATAATAAAGGAATTAAGGTGCTTTCGGATGAAACTCAATCGTCTAGAAGCTGGTTGCAGGATGGTAATATTCAGTTTCTGATTGCTGATTATAGTAATAATGGTTCAGAACCTTTTTATGGTTCTCCATTCACTGATCAGAGCGTAAGTATTAAGGATAAGCAATTGAAAGGAAGTGTGACTTTTAGGTTACGTTAACAAATAATTTTATAAAGATGAAAATTACAGATGTAAAGGTATGGCTGGTTGAAGGCGTTAAATACAACTGGACTTTATTAAAAATTTATACTGACACGGGGCATACAGGGGTTGGCGAAGCCACAAACTGGCCGGGAAGCCCGATTGTATATCATGCGGCTAAACATGTAGCGGAAAGGATTATAGGACTTGATCCAATGAAAACAGATTTTATCTGGACTAAACTATATCGAGATCTGAACTGGATGGGGCCATTTGGTGCCAGTATGTGTGCTATTAGTGGAATTGATATGGCTCTGTTGGATTTGAAAGGAAAGGTACTGGGCGCACCATGTTATGAACTACTGGGTGGTGCTTTTAGGAAAGATATATTGCTATATGCAAACTATTGGTTTACGGGGGGAGAACATAATGCTGAAGATTATACTGCACAAGCAAGGAAAGTAAAGGAAGCTGGATTTACCGGACTTAAATTTGATCCTTTTGCGCATACAAATTATTTGTATGGTGAGGATTTATCACCTAATCTGCAACTTACTGTAGAGCAGCAGGATTTGGCATTTGAGGTAAGCAGGGCTGTTAGAGAAGCTGTGGGGCCTAATTTTGACATTATGATAGAGACACACGCCATGTTGAATTACAGTGTAGCTGTAAAAATGGCACAGCGGTTATCGGAATTAAATATTACCTGGTATGAGGAGCCCGCGGGGCCAGAAAATGCAAATACCTTACGAGCTATGCGCGAGCGTATTCCATCAAATGTTTCTATCTGTGTGGGTGAGAGACACTACACTCGTCACGGTATAAGAGACATATTAGAGAAACATGTATGTGATATTATGATGCCTGATATCACTCGTTGCGGCGGTCCGTCAGAAATGAAAAGAATGGCAACCATGATGGAGGCTTATAATGTTTTACTTGCCCCGCATAATCCTAATGGGCCACTTTCTACTTTGGCTTCGGCTCATGTATGTGCTTCTGTACCTAATTTTTTTAGACAAGAGTTCATGTTTAATGATGTGCCCTGGAGAGATACCGTTATTGATCATCCAATAAAAGAAATGATTAACGGTGGACATTTGCTGTTAAGTGACCGTCCAGGGTTAGGTGTTGATCTTGTTGAATCAGAAATGGAAAAACATCCGGGAGTTTTAATGGCAAGACCCGGATTTTATATATAAAGGTTATTAAAATAGTTAGTATAATTATGGCTTTAGAAATTAACTTAAAAGGAAGGGTTGCCCTTATTACCGGGGTTACTTCTGGAATAGGTTTAGGGGTTGCAAAAATTTTAGCAGAAGCTGGCTGTATCGTTGCTGGGTGTGCAGAATACTCAGAGGAAAGCCCGCAGGCAAAGGTTTTTTTGGAAACGGTTGGAGCCATAGGTGAGCGCGTAAGTTATGTTAAGGCTGATATGCGGAATCCTGAAGAAATCAGGACATTTGTTGAGACTATAGCTGAACGTGAAGGAGGAAAGATAAATATTCTTGTTTCAAACGCAGGTAAAAACGTATTTGACAGACCTGAAGGATGTAGTGAAATGGACTGGGATTTTAACATGAACCTTAATCTAGCATCCCACTGGCGTATTACAAAGTTTAGTAAGCCCTATCTGGAGAAAAATAATGGGGTTATTATTGTGATAAGTTCCAATCATGCCTATTCAACATTGCCGGGTTGTTTTCCTTATAATATTACAAAAACAGCTCTAACTGGTCTGGTAAGGAGTTTAGCGATTGAGTGGGGGCCTAAAATCAGAACTGTAGGAATTGCACCTGGTTTTATTGATACTCCAGGTAATCAATTGTGGTTCGATTCTTTTTTGGATCCCGCTCTGGAAAAGCAGAAAACTATTGAACTGCACCCGGTAAAGAACCTGGGAACTCCTGAGGAAATAGGGGGCTGGTGTGCTTTTCTGGCAAGTGAATATGCTGCTTTTGCATCAGGTACTACTTACCTGGTTGACGGAGGGAGAAATGCATTGATGCAAGACGCGTAAATAAGCAAGTACATATGATTTGACTGATCCGCCTGATTTGCAATAGCGGTGGTACTTGTATTTTTTACAGGCAGGCAAACCGCTGCAATTTAAAATTAGGTGCTATAAATTTTCCTTATTACTTTTGCTATCGCTCCCCCCTGTTAATTTAAAAGTTTATTTATGAAGAAAACTTCAGTTTCTGTTTGTTTCGTATTGATGTTATTTGGGCTTAATTCACTGGCACAAAATGTTATATATAAGGACCCAAAGCAACCAGTATCTGCACGTACAAAGGACCTGATTAAGAGAATGACACTGGATGAAAAAGTAGGCCAATTGTTATGTCCGTTGGGATGGGAAATGTATGAACGAAAAGGGGGTATAGTAACAGTTTCTCAAAAATTTAAAGATATTGTAGCTCAAAAGCATATAGGTATGTTATGGGCAACCTATCGGGCAGATCCCTGGACTCAAAAAACCATAGCTAATGGATTAAATCCGGAATTAGCAGCAAAAGCAGGAAATGCACTTCAGCGTTATGTTATTGAAAACACGCGTTTGGGTATTCCTGTTTTTTTAGCTGAAGAAGCACCTCATGGACATATGGCCATTGGAACAACTGTTTTTCCAACCGGCATTGGACAGGCATCAACCTGGAATCCGATGCTGCTTGAGAAAATGGGAGGAATTGTAGCTAAGGAAATACGTGTCCAAGGAGCTCATATTAGCTATGGGCCTGTATTAGACCTTTCCAGAGACCCTAGATGGTCAAGAGTTGAAGAGGGGTATGGAGAAGACCCTGTGCTAACTGGTAATCTGGCAGCGGCTATTGTTAAAGGAACAGGTGCAGGCAAGTTGAGCAATCCGCATGCTACCATTGCTACGTTGAAGCATTTTGTAGCCTATGGAATCCCTGAAAGTGGCCATAATGGAAGTGCTGCCAGTTTAGGAGAACGAGAGTTAAGAGAGTATTTCTTGCCATCATTTAAAGCTGCAATAGATGCCGGTGCTAAATCTATAATGGCAGCCTACAACTCTATTGATGGAATTCCCTGTTCATCCAATAAATTTCTACTTACCAATATACTTCGCAACGAATGGGGGTTTGGTGGCTTTACTGTTTCTGATCTGGGAAGTATAGAAGGCATTAAAGGAAGCCATCGCGTAGCTAAGGATAATAAACAGGCAGCTATATTGGCAGCTCAAGCTGGTCTTGATGCCGATCTGGGCGGAAACGCGTTTGTAAACTTAATTGAAGCAGTTAAGGCGGGTGAAGTTAATGAAAACATAATAGATACTGCGGTTTACCGGGTGTTAGCATTAAAATTTGAAATGGGATTGTTTGAAAAACCGTATGTAGATGTGAAGAAAGCCAAACAAGAAGTGAAAACTCCTGATAACATTGCAACTGCCAGACAGGTGGCCAGAGAATCTATTGTATTACTAGAAAATAAAAAAGAAATCCTTCCGCTAACAAAAAATATTAAGGTAGCTGTAGTTGGGCCGAATGCAGATAATGTATATAACATGCTTGGTGATTACACAGCTCCGCAACGTGATGGTGATGTAATTACCGTTCTGAATGGAATTAAAGCAAATTTAACTAATGATCAGGTTACTTATGTTAAAGGATGTGCAATTCGTGATACTACAGATTTAAGTATTAAAGAAGCAGTTACCGCTGCGGAGAAAGCAGATGTGGTTGTTGCTGTTGTAGGAGGCTCAAGTGCGCGGGATTTTAAAACAGAATATATAGCCACAGGTGCTGCAGTTGCATCAAAAGAAAATAAGAGTGATATGGAGAGTGGGGAGGGATTTGATAGGTCTAATCTGGATTTGTTGGGCAAACAGATGGACTTACTAAAGGAACTGAAGAAAACTGGTAAACCTCTTATTGTAATTTATATCCAGGGCCGTCCGCTAAATATGAACTGGGCCTCTGAAAATGCTGATGCATTATTATGTGCGTGGTATCCGGGGCAAGAAGGAGGAGCAGCAATTGCTGATGTATTATTTGGAGCCTACAATCCTGGAGGAAGAATGCCAGTTTCTGTGCCGCGAAATGTTGGGCAGTTACCAGTTCATTACAATAGGAAGAGCCCTCTTGATCATAGTTACGTAGAAGAAGTCGCTACTCCACTATATGCATTTGGCTATGGGAAAAGTTATTCGACATTCGATTATAAAGATTTAAAAGTGGTGAAAGGTGTTGATAATAAATCCTTTATGGTTTCCTTCAGTGTTGCAAATACCGGAAAATATGAGGGAGATGAAGTTGTTCAGCTATACCTTAGAAATCAATTTGCCTCGGTATCTCAGCCTGTAAAGCAATTAAAGAAATTTGAAAGAGTACATCTTAAAGTAGGAGAATCAAAAACAATCGAATTTAAATTAACTGAATCAGATTTATCTATTATTAATACAGAGATGAGGAAAGTTTTTGAACCAACAAGCTTGTTTACTATTTTAATTGGAGGTAACTCTTCGGATGTTAAACTATTTTACCGCAATTAGTCTACTTTTGTGGTAAATCTTTAATTTAGTTTAATTGGAAATGAAACCAGAACTGATTGAAATAAATCCTTTAGGTACTAAAGCTGTTAGAGTTAAACGGCTTGAAACAAATTGCCTGATAGCATCTTTTCATTTTCATGATTTGTGTGAGTTGGTGTGGATTGAAAAGAGTTATGGAAAGCGGATTGTAGGTGATCATATAGGTAGTTTCGAAGATCATGATCTTGTTTTAATGGGGCCGGATCTGCCGCATATCTGGCAAAGTGATAATAACTTTTTAGCTGAAGAAAAGAACAAGGTTAAATCAACTGTAATTTACTTTCCTTCAGATTTTCTTACAGCATTGACAGAAGACAAGGGTGTCCTAAACTTAATGGACGATATGGTTAGAAGGGCGTCGAGAGGACTAAGGTTTTATGGAAAAACTAACAGAGAAGTTACCCGAATTCTTGCCAAACTTCCACAAAAAAAAGGCGTTGATCAGGTTATATCCTTCCTGCAGATTGCAGATATTCTAGCATCTTCAAACGAATATGAATACCTGGCAAGCATTAGCTTTAAAAATCCATATGATGAAAAGGATACCAATAGGATTAATAAGGTATACCAGTTTTTAATGCAGAACTTTCAAAGGGATATAAATTTAAGTGAGGTGGCTGACTTATGTAATATGACAACAAATTCTTTTTGCAGGTTTTTTAAAGATAGGGCTCAAAAATCACTTACTCAGTTTGTAAATGAAATTAGAATTGGTCATGCTTGTAAACTCTTGCAGAGTGCGGATTATTCAATTTCAGAGGTTTGTTACGCGAGCGGATACAATAATCTTACAAATTTTAACAAATTCTTTAAGCAAATAACTGGGATGAAACCTTCACAATATAGAGGGCATATTAATAATAGAAGCAAGGAATAGTAATTTTGCAACGATAACATTATTACAGGGTGTCCGTTTAGAACACCCTGTTTAGAAGTTTTTACTTTTCCAGGAAATCCAGTTCGGCAATAGCCAATGATTTCTTGTTTGCGGCAATACCTGTAGCCTGTAACTGTATATACCTTGCCGAAATGATATTCTTAAAATAATGGGTTCTGGCAGTTGGGTCATTAATGAGGTTGCCAAATTCAAAACTTTCTATAGTCTTCCAGTTTTTACCGTCATCACTAATCTGGACTATTCCTTTTTCCATCATACCGTCAAAAAAGGACTTTGGAGGAGTGTATACAAACGCTGTTAATTTATGTACAGAACCCAAATCTATAGCGATCTGATGTTTTTCATCATTAGGTTCAGATAGCCAATAGGTCTGTTTGTTAGCATCAAGCGCCATTGCTCCCTTATTTTTATTTGTTTCGCTACTTACGGTTAACAATTTCCAGTCTTTCTTTAGCAAGCCAAATATTTCTTTAACTACACTTCCTTTGTCATTATTGGCTATGGCAATTGCTTTAACTTCAGAACTAATAACTGAGATAGGTCCAGTGTATTTTTTTGAAGTTACAGATGGCTCAGTCCCATCGGTAGTATAATAGATTTCAGTTCCATTACTCAGATTTTCGGTAGCATTTTGTCCATGTGGATTCCATCCAAATTCATGTGTTTTAGGGGAAATGGTCAATAAGCCATTAATATCTCTATCAAGCTGTAATTGTGGTGGTTTGGTACGGTAATAATGTGCTTCTATTGTAGCAATGGCTGGGGCAGCTCTGGAAGAAAGTACTTTTAGTCTGAATTTTGAAGCCGTAACATCAGGGAAACGTAATATCCGTTTATAGCCAATATTTGTTGCGGAAGCAATTTTCTTCCATTTGTTTTCAATCCAGGCCTCAAGTATATGTTCTTCTACCCGTTCACTATGAGAACCTATAGCTTCCTGTAAAACAATTCTATTTATAGTAACTGGGGTAACGGTTGCAATTTCTACACTTTTTTCTGGTTTTGAGAGCAACAGATAAGTATCTAAGCTTTTATCTAGCACCGGCTTTGGCCCCTTTGCATTAATAAATAGATTTTTGCCGTAAGTTTCATTTATACGTTTACCTACTTCAGCGAGTACTTCTACATCTTCCGAAGAGAATTTTCCTTCCCGGTTTGGAGGGATGTTGAGTAAAAAAGTAGAATTGCCACCAACAGCTCTTTCGTAAATATCAAAAACGTCATCTGTACTACGCACTTTTTGTTTTTCATCATCACGGTAAAACCATCCCTCACGTATAGAAGTATTTGTTTCAGCTTGCTGGTAATGTAAATACTTTCCTTTATAGAGATCTTCTCTGCTTCCGAGTGATTCCTGGGTTAAATCTGGAAAGTTAGAGGCCGTATTGGGGTTTTCGGGATATGGAATAATATTCCATTCGGTACTTCTTGTTGCACCAGCCTCATTGCCACACCAACGAATATCTTCCCGTCCAAAAATTACAGCTTTAGGCGCTAAAGTATGAATTAGTTTCTTCCATGCTGCATAATTGTATTTTTGTCCTCCTTTTGTTTTTGGATGGGCCCCATCAAACCAAACTTCATCAACCTGGCCATACTCTGTTAAAACCTCAAACAGCTGGTTAAGGAAATATTCGTTATAATCATCAACCTCAAATTCAAATCTGGTTTTGTTGGCAAATGGTCTGCCTGAGACCTGACGTGGAATAGTACGCTTGTTAACTTTGCTTAAATTACCGTATAAACCTGTAGGACTTTCGATTTGAAACAGATCGGCAGGCGATAAATAAATTCCCAGCTTTAAACCATACTTTTTGCAAGATGCTGACAATTCTTTTAAAATATCACCTTTACCATTCTGGAAGCCGGCTGACATGATTCCATGAGTAGTGTAACGGCTTTGCCAAAGCACAAAACCATCATGGTGTTTTACAGTCAGGATTACCATTTTCATACCTGCTGTTTTCATGGCCTTGCACCACTGGTCGGTATGTAGTTCCTTTAAGCCGAAAATTTTTGGATCTTCCTTGCCATTACCCCATTCCATACGGGTAAAAGTATTTGGGCCAAAATGTATAAAGGCTATAAATTCATTTTTTAAGGCATTTAATTGATTAGTAGTTGGAACCACATGAGCTGCCTTAGCTATAATAGTAGCTTTTGTGTCGTTTGTTAAAACAGGGATAGTATTTTGAAATTTTATTGTATTGCTTTGTGCATCTGCATTTAAGTATAGTGCAGCCAGTAAGGCTGATGTAATAATTGTTTTTTTCATTTAGTTAAGCTAAGGAGGTAAAAATACAATTTGTATAGTGTGACTCAAGTGCTAATATTATCCGTTTATTAAGCTATATTACCATTTGCTGTTTTATCTATTGCTCCGGCCACTCTACACATTGCTGCAGTATAATATCTCTCCAGATTTAAGAGAAGGTATTTCTCTCTCTTGCTATTAGAGCTTATGTCCCTGACCTTCAAAAACGATAATATTTCCTTTCATGATGCTTAAATTTTAAAGTGTATAATTACTAAGCATATGTTTAGTTTAATTAAATATCAAGTTGCTAAATTGTTAACTCTTAAGGAATCGAATGTATCAGGGTATTTAGTATGTGATATTTGAAGCGTAAATAATTATCTTAGCTTTAATATACACACAACCAAACATGAATTTCAGATTCTTCAGGACCGCAATATTTACAATTTGCATGCTGTTCTCCATAAACGTATTTGCGGCAGAAGATGGTCCAGCTCTTATTCCGCAACCAGTAAAGCTTCAAAAATTACCAGGTAGCTTTAAAATAACCAAGGGTACCAGACTTATTGCAAACACGGAAAATAAAGAAATAGCAGAGCTGTTTTCCGCTATGATTAAAGCACCAACAGGCTTTACATTAGGTAATACAGCCGGTGGAACTTCAGCTATTCAATTGGTTATCAATAAAACTTACAATAAGCAGATAGGTAGCGAAGGTTATACTTTAGAGGTAAAGCCATCTAAAACTACAATTATAGCCAATCTTCCGGCAGGGCTTTTTTATGGCATGCAAACCCTAATGCAACTCCTTCCAAAGGAAATAGAAAGTCCCAACGTTGTTAAAAACAAAATATGGTCTGTTCCATGTGTTAAAATAATAGACTACCCTAGGTTCGGCTGGAGAGGCTTAATGCTTGATGTAAGCCGGCACTATTTTCCAAAGGAGGTAGTTAAAAAATATATTAACCAGCTCGCCAAATACAAAATGAATGTATTTCACTGGCATTTAACCGATGACCAGGGATGGAGAATAGAAATTAAAAGCTTGCCGCAACTTACAGCGATAGGGGCCTGGCGAGCACCAAGAGTGGGGCTGTGGTGGAAACGTGATCCACAGGCAGCCAATGAAGTGGCAGACTATGGTGGATACTATACTCAGGAAGATGTTAAGGAAATAGTTAAATATGCTCAGCAGCGCTTTGTAACCATTTTGCCCGAAATAGATGTTCCCGGGCATAGCCTTGCTGCGCTTGCTGCTTATCCTGATTTGTCATGCACGGGCGGGCCTTTTAAGGTCAATGTTGGCAATACCTTTTATGGTGTTGATGACAATGCACTATGTCCGGGGAACGAAGAAAGTTTCAGCTTTATGGAAAAAGTACTTGGAGAGGTGGCAGCGCTTTTTCCTGGTCAGTATATTCATATTGGTGGTGATGAGTGTTTTAAAGGGTTTTGGAAAGACTGTAAGAAATGCCAGAAAAGAATGAAAGATGAAAAACTAAACACTCCAGAGGAGCTGCAAAGCTATTTCATCAGGCGTATGGAAAACATTGTGAAGTCTAAAGGGAAAAAAATGATGGGATGGGATGAAATACTGGAAGGCGGGCTGGCACCTGAGGCTACTGTAATGAGTTGGAGAGGAATGAAAGGCGGTATTGAAGCTGCAAAAATGAATCACCATGTAGTAATGACCCCAGCCGACAACTGTTATCTTGACCTTTATCAGGGCGATCCAGCTGCAGAACCCCCAACTTATTCCATGCTTACTTTATCCAGCTGTTATAATTTTGAACCTATTCCGTCCGAAATACCTGATCCTTCGCTAATATTAGGGGGACAGGGTAATTTGTGGACAGAATCTGTTCCAAATTACCGCCATGCAGAATACATGACCTGGCCACGTGCTTTTGCTTTAGCCGAAGTATTCTGGTCGCAAAAAGAGCGTAAAGGATGGGATGGCTTTATCTCCCGGATGGAGCGCAATTTGGAAAGATATGATGTGGCAAATATAAACTATGCAAGAAGTGTATACGATGCAACAATTAAACCTTTAAAAGACTCTGTTAATAAAACAATGCGCATTGCATTGAGTACAGAGATAAAGAAGCTGGATATCTATTATACATTTGATAACACTTTTCCTGATAATTTTTCTCCAAGGTATACCGATACGCTTTCTATACCTAAAGGTGCTGATCATTTAAGGGTATTAACTTATCATAACAATAAGCCAATAGGTAAAATGATTACAGTTAGCATAAAAGATCTGGAAAAACGCACAGAAGATTAAGGCTTACTCTTACTGTGCCTTTTCAAAAACAAATTTTGGATTGTCGTAATTAATTGGAACATTCTTTTTGAAGTAGCGAATGTTCATATAAATTTCCATAGCGCCTTCACCCATAATTAGTTTGCCGTCTTTTTTTAATAGCGCTATTGGAGTTCTGTTCCATGCTTCTATTCCATAATGCTGAAAACGATAAGTCCCTTTTAGGGTATCTCCTTTTACTATTCCGGTTACATCGCCAGAATCTTTATAAGCTCCATGATAGTTTATTTCAAGCTGTCCAAAAAACTCCTTATCAGTCAGGTTTATATTAAAAGTAGCGGTATCATCTTTGCTTACCGCGCTGTATAATGTTTTTGCATTATTTTTCTCTACGTTGGCACCCGAACACCCATATATTGCTAAAAAAATAATTAAACATAAAACCTGTATAAAACCTTTCATATGAATTTTGCAATTGCTTCCTCACGGCTGCCTACAAAGTTTACCAGTTTACCTTTATTACTTTCGTAAATAAAGTCTTTGATGCTTTTGCTTTGGTATTTGCTGAAATCACCTACAATAGACAGGGGCATTCTATAATTAGAAAATTTCTGAAGAATTTCCCCTGCAATACCACTTTTCAGATCAAAGAACTCGGCACATATGTTTTGTTCCTTTAGAATAACTTTATCAAAATTCTGATAATATAGATCTGCAAGCAATTGTAATCCTTCTTCAGGGTTTTTAATCAGAACCTCATCAGAAATTACCTCTGCAATTCTTGTTTTTTCTGTTTGATGTATTTCTATATTCATTTGGGCTTTTGTTATAGGGCTTTTGCTTTAATAATTTCCAGCACCAGGTTCAATCTGTAAATTACAGGCTCCTTTATTCTTTGATGCTGGCTCGTTTTAAGAATAGTCAACTCTTTTTTTAAGAAAGAAGGCACATCTTTAATCGTAGCTCCCGGCCCTAATTCTATTTCCGGGGGTAATTCTAACCCTTCAAATTCTGCTTCAAATTCTTCTGCTGTCATGGTACAAAGTTAGCCTAATTTTAGGTTTATGCCTTGTTTTTAATGAAAACTTCTCCTGGTAATTGGCCAAATTGTTTTTTGTACTTTGAGGCAAAGTATCCCGGTTTTACATATCCTAATTCATACGCTACTTCATTAATAGCCTTAAAATTTCCACTTTTCAGAAGTTCCTGTGCTAAATTTAGTTTTTCGCGAAGAAAGAAGCCATTAGGACTTTCCTTGAACATCCTTTTAAACAACTTTTTATATTTAGATACAGACATACCTGCCATCTCAGCCAGAAAATCTATTCCAGGAAATCCTCCCAAAAGCTGCTCCATCAGGTAAGTCTGGGTCTTGATAATTTGCGTGGTATCTGATTCAGAAAGTTTGCCTAATACAAGGCCATTTTCATTAATACGCTCAACCAAATAAGCAAAAACCTGCAGCGAAGTTCCACGAAAAGTTAGCTCAAATGATGGGTTATTATATTTTCGGGTGAGCTTAAGGATGCAAAGGCGGGTACGACTATCAATATGACTCGAAAAAAATATCGTGTTATTGGCCTCATTTCTATTTGCAGAATCATGTGAGGTTTCTGTCACATATTTTTGAAGTAATGATTTTGATATCAGCAGCCAGAAAGAATATGCTTTCTGAAAAGGAGTGCAGCTACTCTTTAAAGTCGCGTCTGCAACAATCAAACCCAGTGTCGATTTGTAGTTGACCTTTTTATTTTTACCTGGATGAATATTAATTTCATTATTTAAATCATAACAAGCAATATAATGATCCTCAATGTCTATCACTTTACGTTCTTTCGCCTCCATTTGTAAATTAGAATCTACAATAATGGCCACTAATCCCGGCATCACTTCCATAAAATAAGAACATCCCAAAACTATATCATCTGGTAGTACTAATTGGTTCTTATCCTTTGTAAATGATATTTTTTTTCCGGATTTCATTACAACGAGGCTATATACTCTTTTGGCGACATCCCAAAACAGGCTTTAAATTGTCCTGATAAATGTGATGCATTTGTGAAACTCAATTTTTCGGCCAATTCTCCGATAGTGTATTGTCCTGAAGCCAATAAATCTCTTGCCAGCTCTAATTTGTTATTTAAGAAAAATGCATTAGGGGTTTGACCGGTAATTTTTTTATAAAGCTGCTTGTATTTTGTTTCCGACATATTAGCTTCAGCAGCCAATGCAGTTATACCCGGAAATAAGCCCTCTTGTTTCTTAACCAGATTAGATTGTGAAATGAAGATCATTGTAATATCAGAACGAAGTACTTTGCTAATTGTAATCTCTTTCTTCATAATATCATCAAGGCAATCAGCCAGCAGGTTATAAACCAGCGCAGATAAAAGAAGATCAAAAGAGAGGCTCCCAGCAGTGTTTTTTCTAAATTCATTAATAATATGCCAACTGTTACTACTCATTTGAGTATAATGTAAAACTGTATTTTGCTTCTGATCAAAGACTTTGTTAAGTATCTCTGTCAGAATACCTGCTTTAGAAAGGTATTCCCTTAGAATATCTTTCTTAATTAGAATAGAAATACCGTACGATTTGCTTCCGGATTTTATCAGAAAATCGATATCAAGTTCACTATCAACAATTGCCAGATTATAAATCCAACGACCTACAGATCTTGAAACGTCATCCATAATGTGAATTAATTTTCCTTCGGTAAGGTTAAAAAATACCAATGCAAAATCATTCTCCTTATTTCTTACCTTAAATAATACATCCTGATGGTAAGTTACATCTGCCATCACAGCAGAAATGTTTTCACTTATTTTAAGTGTATAATGGGTTCCAGTAAATACATTAGCTGGTACAGTTGTAAAATTGCCCTGCGTAAATCCGCCGAGGCTAATTGCCAATTCTTCTGCCCACTTTGTGTCGGTGCTAAAATGGTAAACTACTTCTTTCATCCTCAAATCAATAAATATCGTTTTTTTTTTCCTTTAATCACGTCCTGGTATTTGTTGGTTTACCTAAAAAAGTCCTGATTAGATGTTTTTAGATCTTATTGGGGCCTTGTTTTTGTATTTGGCGTTTTATTATTGTAGAATAATTTGATAATAATGTCAAATTTATCATAGTAATGGAGATTTTTATTCAAGGAAAAGAAGTATTCTTCTCGGAATGGGGGTCTGATGAACAAATCAGGCTGCATTCTGAGCAATTGGTGGTTGATGTAATTGATATAATGCTTAAAAAAGAATTATATACGATGCCGGTTTTTTATAACACAAGGCAAATTGGAGTTATTCAATTTAAAGATCTGATCAGTTTTATTACTCATAAGGAGTATGGCGAAAGTCTGATCTATCATAAATTGAACTATAATTTAGAAAGTGTATTAGTCATGCTGGCTCAAAAGACTGAACCTACCTGCCTGGTTTAATTTAAGCTTGGTAAACTGCCACGAGTTATTTAAAATCTAACATTTTTATGGCAAAACCTTTTGGTTTAGCCTTTAACTTTGTGGAAAATCGTTGTAGTATGTTTAAAAAAGGCATTTCTCATTTCGGGACGTTTTTTTTAGCTGTATTATCTCTACTGCCAATATCAGTTCTATATCTCCTGGCAGATGCAGCTTACCTCTTACTTTACTATGTCTTCCAATATCGTAGGCAAGTAGTAAGAGAGAATTTACTTAATTCCTTTCCCCAAAAGTCCCTGGCACAAATTATTGAAATTGAGAAAAAGTACTACAGGTATTTGACTTCATTAATATTTGAAGTTATTAAAATGAGCAGTATCTCCGAAAAGGAGATAAGAAAGCGCTTTGTTTTTAAAAATAAAGATCAGGTAAATGAATATCTGAATAAAGGGCAAAGTGTACTTGTTTGTTCGGCACATTATGGTAATTGGGAATGGGGAACTCTAGGGATTGGGTTGAACTTTTCTGCCTCTCATTATCCAATTTATAAGCCATTAAACAATTCTATATTCGATAAATGGTTCCGTCAAATCCGGTGCAAGTTTGGAAACCAACTCATTCCAATGCGTCAAACTTTAAGAGCGCTTCAGGCAAGTAAAAACACACCAAGTATTTTTAGTTTTGGTAATGACCAGTCTCCATCAGTAAATGAATTGCATCATTGGCGAACATTTCTAAATCAACCGGCATACATTCAATTGGGAATAGAAAAAATTGCAAGGAGTACCAATCGTCCCATTTTTTACTTTAAAATCAATGTTATAAAAAGAGGGTATTATGAGGTTGATTGTGTACCACTTTGTTTAAACCCTGCAGAAACTGAAGAATTTGAAATAACCAGATTGCATACTCAATTTCTGGAGGAAATGATAATAGCTAACCCTCCGTATTGGTTATGGAGTCATCGCAGATGGAAGCATAAACCTAAACAGGCAATCGTTAACATTAAAGTCGAAAATAAAGCACAGGTGCAGGAATTATTTTAAAATAAACCAGTTTTAGCTCATAGCTTAACATTTGCAACCCCATTTTTTAGCATTAAGGAATATTCAGTACAATACTTTTACGTATTCATAGTTGAACTAACCAATGTAAACATGGATTTGAATGTGCTGCAAAAAGCAATGGTTGCCTGCATTTTTTGTTTTTTAATATTTGCCTGCAAAAAAGCAGGAAGTGCGGAGGAAAAAATACAACCACCGGTAGTTGCCGATCGGTTTAATATCAATTCCAATCTTGTAACGCCCAATCCTAGTCCGGAAGCAGGCAAACTATATCAGTTCCTTCGCGAAAACTATGGAAAGAAAATACTTTCTGGAGTAATGACTCTCGACAGTTTTGACGAGACCAACTGGCTTAAAGCAAATACCGGAAAAGAGCCTGCAATTGTAGGCCTTGATTTTATGCATTGCAACCGCGGTTACACCTGGTACAACGATAAAGCACCAATTAAAGATGCTAAAGATTATTGGCTTAAAAATGGTATTCCGGTAATGGTATGGCACTGGAGAGACCCCTCAAGAGCAACAGAAGAATTCTATTCAAACAAAACAAGCTTTGATATTTCAAAGATTAATGATCCCCAGTCGGTTGAATATAAAGCAATGTTAAGCGATATAGATTATGTAGCAGGCCTATTAAAAGAGCTGCAAAAAGACAATGTACCTGTTATATGGCGCCCCTTACATGAAGCAGCAGGAACCTGGTTTTGGTGGGGTGCAAAAGGGGCGGCCCCGTGCAAAAAGCTTTACCAGCTCATGTTCGACAGAATGGTGAACTATCACAAATTAAACAACCTTATCTGGGTGTGGACCAGAGAACCCAATGATGATGCCTGGTATCCTGGAGATGAATATGTAGATATTGTAGGGAGAGACATCTATAAACAAGGCGATCACACTTCACAAGTGCCAGAATTTAGTACATTAACCAATCTTTACAACAATAAAAAGATGATTACAATAAGTGAGTGCGGGTCTATGCCTGATGTAGATAACCTAACCAAAGATGCAGCCGCATGGTCTTGGTTTATGCCATGGTATGGAGATTTTGTAAGGTCAGGAACCCATAATTCTTTAGAGTTATGGAAAAAGATGTTTGCCAGTAACTATGTAATTACATTAGATGAGATGCCCTCTTTAAAAAACCAGTAAGCTAAAATTCTATGAAACTGAACTATTTCTTTATCTTCTTTCCGGTACTGTTTGTAAATGTGGTAACTGCCCAACAGCGTAAGTTAATCGATCCTTTAGCAACAAAAGAGACTAAAGCTCTTTTCAAAAACCTATACAAATTGTCTGAAAAGCATACCTTATTCGGCCATCAGCATGCTACAGAATATGGTCACGGCTGGTTTGGCGATGCCGACCGGTCAGACGTTAAATCCGTTGTTAACTCTCATCCGGCAGTTATTGGTATCGACCTTTCAGAATTGTCAGGACAGCCAAAAGCACAGGTTGATAAAGCCAAGGCACATTTAAAAAAGAATGTTATAGATACCTATAATAGGGGCGGTGTTACTACTGTAGCCTGGCATTTCTCCAACCCTGTTTCAGAAGGAGGATTCTACTGGAAAGATTCAGTTTCGTTACCTGCTGTAAAATATATAATTCCGGGAGGGCAAGGCCACGGTAAATATGTTGAAATTCTTAATGATATAGCCGATTGGGCAAAAAGCCTTAAAGCTGCAGATGGAAATCTTGTCCCGGTAATTTTCAGGCCTTACCATGAGTTCGATGGAGATTGGTTCTGGTGGGGGAAATCGCACTGTACTACCGACGAATTTAAATCTCTGTGGAAGTTCACTGTTTCTTATTTGCGTGATACTGCAGGTGTACACAACTTTATATATGCGTTTTCTCCCGATAACCTATTCAATACTGAACAGCAATATCTGGAACGTTTTCCGGGAAATGAATGGGTAGATATGCTTGGAATGGATAATTATGGCGATATGGGCCGAGATGGGAAATACAATCTTGATGCCGCTATAAAGAAACTGCGTATTGTTTCCGCATATGCTCAAAAAAATGGTAAGCTTGCGGCATTTACAGAAACAGGATTGGAATCATTGAAGAATCCAAACTGGTGGAATGATGTGTTGCTAAAAGTGATGAAAAGTGATAAAATAAGAATGAGTTATGTGTTGGTGTGGCGTAATGATGCCAAAAGCGCTACTCATTTTTATGCACCCTATCCCGGTCATCCAAGCGTTTCTGATTTTCAGAAATTTTATGAAGATCCATATACCCTTTTTGAGAAAGACCTGAAAGACATTTATAAATAAGTATTTGTATATTAACAAGCAGCTTTAAAACTGTAATAGTGGCCGAATAGAAAGAATGGGACATAATCTGAAAATACTGCTTTTAGTAGGAATAGGCCTTTTGTTTACAAGTTTATCTTCGTACGCGCAATATAATCAGTACCAGTTTTCCCATCTAGATATCGATAATGGCTTGCCACATAACGATGTAAATTGCTTTTATAAAGACGATAAAGGATTTGTATGGTTTGGTACGCTAGCCGGCCTTGCCCGATTTGATGGGTATAGCTTTAAAATATATAGGCACAGAATAAAAAACAGATCTACCTTAAGTGATAGTGATGTTCGTTCCATAACCCAGGGTCCCGACCACAAGCTGTGGATAGAAACTAGAGCCGGAATGGATGTGTATGATCCTGTTACCGAATTATTTGATCACAATATACAACCGGAACTTTCAAAATATGGAGTCCCCGGAACCAGCATAAGAGCCTTAAAGAAAGGTCCTTCAGGAGCATTCTGGTTCATATCTCCAACATCAGGATTATATAAATACGATCCGGTAACACGGAAAACAAACTACATTTCACATAAAGTCCGAAAAGAAAGCAGCTTGTCGGCAAGTCCAATTATAGATCTGGCAGAAGATAAAAGTGGAAACGCGTGGCTTATTCACTCTGATGGGAAATTGGAATTGCTTGATAAGCATACAGATCTTGTTGTTCATAGAATAGATTTGTCAACCAAGTTCTCGAACAAAGAAAGTGATACCTACAAACTCTTTATAGATAGGCAGGGGTTAATCTGGATCTACGATATTTCAACCTCAACAGGTATTTACTATTTCGATCCGGTAAAGAATGTCTTAAATAAGATCAGTAAAAATTCACCTGTACTTAAGCTAAACTCTGATATTGTTACCGGCATTATTCAAGACAATAACAATAACATATGGATAGGTACTGATCACGGAGGTATTAACCTTATCGATAAGAAAAATTTCAGTATTAGGTATATTCTCAATAACGAGAACGATAATAAAAGCTTAAGCCAGAATAGTATATCCAGTATCTACTATGATAACCTGGGTATGGTTTGGATAGGTACTTTCAGAAAAGGGATCAATTTTTACCATCCTAATATCATTAAGTTTAACCTTATTAAGCACTCTTCTGATCCTAATAGTTTAATACACAGTGATGTTAATAGAATGGTTGAGGATAAAGCAGGTAACATATGGATTGGTACCAATGGAAAAGGGCTGGTTTATTATAACAGGAGTACCCATAAATTTACTTCTTATAGGCACGATCCTTCAAACAACAATAGCCTCTCTCATGATGCAATTGTAGCCATTTACATAGATCGATTTGAGAAATTATGGATAGGTACCTATACCGGAGGCTTTGATTACCTGGATAATGGCAAGTTTACCCACTACAAATACAACGCATTAGATCCTGAAAGTTTAAGCGATAATAAAGTGTCTGATTTTCTGGAAGATTCATCCAACCGTTTTTGGGTAAGTACTATGGGCGGAGGGTTAAATCTTTTTAACAGGACCACAAAGAAATTTAAAAGATATACGCAGAACCTGAGTCTAATTAGTTCCGATTATGTATTTAAGGTACTGGAGGATTCGCATCAAAACATTTGGGCAGGTACCTCTTACGGTATGAATATACTGCCTAAAGGAAGCACAAAGTTTATCAAAATAGTAAATGATCCAAAAAACGATAACAGCCTGATCAACGACAACATTAACAGCTTTATTGAAGACAGCAGGGGCTACCTCTGGATAGGAACAAGAGATGGCCTGAGCATTTACAACCCTAAAACCAAAACCTTTTACAATTATACAATCGAAAATGGACTGCCTGATAATAACATTATGGATATTCAGGAAGATAATCAAGGTGACTTCTGGGTAAGTACATCAAACGGATTGTCAAAAATATCCATTACCTATAACAAGAACCTTCACCTCATTTTCAAGAACTTCGATGAAAATGATGGCTTGCAGGGTAAAGAATTTAACCGGATCGCTTCAGTAAAACTAAAAACCGGGGAGCTGGCATTTGGAGGACCAGATGGTATAAACATCTTTCAGCCATCCTCAATTAAGTCATATAACCAAAACTTTAAGTCCTTCATTACCGATTTTCAGCTGTTCAATAAAAGTGTAACAGCAAACACTGCTATCGACGGCAGGGTGATACTCAAAAAATCAATTTTTGACACTAAAGAACTCACCTTAAATCACGATCAGAATGTATTTACTATTGAATTTGCTTCATTAAATTACATTGGTCCACACAAAGTGAAACACCAGTACATGTTGGAGGGTTTCGATAAAACATGGATCTCTGCAGATAATACTTTGCGCAAAGCAACTTATACTAACCTTGCACCCGGAGATTATGTTTTTAAGGTAAGGGCATCAAGTACAGAGAATATTTCTGATGCTAAACCTGTAACCTTAAAAATCAGAATACTAAACCCCTGGTATACCTCTACCTTGGCCTATATCCTCTATTTTCTTGCCATTGGTGGCGCATTGTACTATTTCAGGTATCGTGGTATCCAAAACCTAAAACAGCAATTTGCTGCAGAACAGGAAAAACAAAAAGTTCAAAGACTAATAGAACAAGAGAAAATAGAGTCGCAGCGTTTGCTTGATAATGAACGTCTCGAAGCTATGAGGTACAGAGATCTGGATGCTATGAAAATCAAATTCTTAACCAATGTGAGTCATGAATTTAGAACGCCGCTATCCTTAATCCTGGCTCCGATAGATAAAATCCTGAAAGGCTCATCAGATAACCTGATTAAAGAGCAGGTTTCTCTGATACAAAAAAATGCCAGGCGCTTGCTTAACCTGGTAAACCAGCTACTCGATTTCAGGAAAATGGAACTCAAAGAAATCAAATTGCAAAAAAGACCTGGCGATATCATTTCATTTATCAGAGACATCACTTATTCTTTTAAAGACCTTGCCGAACAGAAAAATATTCAGCTCACCTTTAATGCAGGTTACGAGAAACTCGATGTAAATTTTGACCATGATAAAATAGAGCGTATTCTATTCAATCTACTTTCAAACAGCTTTAAATTTACTTTAGATAATGGAAAAGTAAACGTTTCAGCAGACTGCATTATGATTGATCAGTACATGGTTGAGATTAAAGTCCGCGATACCGGAATAGGCATACCAAAAGAGAAACAGGAGAAAATATTTGAGAGCTTTTTTCAGAATGATATTCCCGAATCAATTATTAATCAGGGTAGTGGAATAGGGTTGGCAATAACCAAAGAGTTTGTAAAGCTGCATGGGGGCGAGATCTTTTTAGAAAGCGATGAAAATATTGGCAGTTGCTTTACCATTTTACTTCCTTTCGAGGAACTCAGAAATCAAAGCAATCCAAAAGATAACTTTATTGACAATGTAATTGCTGATGATGAAGCATTAAATAACCAGCATGCAAACGTTACTATCTCTTCTAAAAAAGCAACCGTATTACTTGTAGAAGATGATGCCGACCTGCGCTTTTACCTTAAAGATAACTTAAAGGAAGATTTTAATGTAATAGAAGCAGGCAATGGAAAAGATGGCTGGCAAAAAGCATTATTCTACCATCCAAATATCATTGTCAGCGATATTTCCATGCCCGAAATGACAGGTATAGAGCTTTGCAAAAAGATAAAAACCGACTCCAGAACAACCCAAATACCTGTAGTGTTATTAACTGCCTTAACCGGCGAAGAGCAAGAGCTAACCGGTCTTGAAACCGGAGCTAATGATTACATGACCAAACCTTTCAGCTTCGAAATCCTGAACTCTAAAATACGCAACATACTTATTCAACAGGAATCCTTCAGAAAACTCTACCAGAAGCAGGTAGAGGTTCAGCCTGCTACCGTAGAGGTGGAAAGTCCCGACGAGCAATTTCTGCAACAGGTACTTCAGGAAATAGAAAAGAATATAGACAATAGCAATTTCTCTGTTGATATACTTAGCAACCTGATGCTGGTAAGCCGCGTAACCCTATATAAAAGAATTGTTGCACTTACGGGTAAAACCCCACTTGAGTTTATTAAATCGTACCGACTAAAAAGGGCAGCGCAACTTCTTGAACAAGGAAAATTAACCGTTTCGCAGATCTGTTATAAGGTAGGTTTTAAAACCACTAAGAATTTTGTCAAATCCTTTAAAGAAGAATTTGATGTACTTCCTTCCAAATACACCGAAAACAAGGATATTACTGCTTTGTAGCCTTTTTTGTTAAGGGTTAACATTTGCGTACCCCTTTTTTAGCAATAGAGGACACAGATGTATCTAGTTTTATCAAATGGAAACCCATCCTTAGGGAATCTAAACTAAACCAAATATGACAACCAAACATGAAAACGACAAGAACGAGTTGTAATGAATGGATTTTTATCCTGTTCATGATCTTTACACTTACCGGTATTACCAAATCCGGTTACTCTCAAAGTACTGCCAACAGAATCATTACGGGAGTTGTTGCCGACGAAAGCGGAACAACCTTGCCCGGTGCATCTGTAGTGGTAAAAGGAACCAAAACAACAGCATTAACCAATAACGATGGTAAGTATTCCATTATGGTTGCATCCAATGCAAGTGTACTTGTATTTTCCTACGTGGGGATGACTTCAAAGGAAGTTACTGTAGGTTCAAATTCTGTAATTAACGCAAGCCTGCAATCCTCTACATCAACCTTAGCAGATGTAGTAGTTATCGGTTACGGTACCTTGCGTAAATCAGAAGTTACATCAGCAATTTCTTCTGTTTCTCAAAAAGACATTAAAAATTTACCTGTTGCCGGTGTAGATCAGGCCTTGCAGGGTAAAGTAGCAGGTGTTACTATAAATAACAATGGCGGCCAGCCCGGAGGAGGTGTTTCTGTAAGGATCAGAGGACTAACCTCAACAGGCGAAAATAATGAACCCTTGTATGTAATAGACGGCGTTCCCATGAACTCAAAAAGTAGTTCTCTTGAACAAAACTTTTTAGGAGGTGGTTCCGGACAAACCGGACAAAGCGTACTGGCTACCTTAAATTCTGCCGATATTGAAACCATCGATATCTTAAAAGACGCATCGGCCCAGGCTATTTATGGTGCCAGAGGCGCAAATGGGGTAGTCCTAATCAATACTAAAAGAGGTAGGGCAAATCAAGGTAAAATCACCTACGACTCTTATGTTGGTATTTCAGAAATCCCCAAAAAACTTTCAGTAATGAACCTGCGTCAAAATGCAGAATATATGAACTCTCTTGTTTTAGAAGTAAGAGGAGTTCCGGGAAGTGGAATGGATAGTATTGCCGAGTTTAAAAATCCATCTTTATTAGGTGCAGGTACCGATTGGCAGGATGCAATCTACCGAAGAGGGTTTACCCAGAGCCACCAGCTTGGCTTTTCAGGAGGAACAGAAAAAACACAATTCTATTTCTCTGGTGGCTATCTTAATCAGGAAGGAACACTAATCAAAACAGGTTTTAAAAGAATAACCCTAAGGGCTAATATAGACCATCAGGCAACCAAATGGCTAAAAACAGGCATCACCGCAAACCTATCCAGAACCAACCAGCAAATTGGCCTTTCTGATGGTTTTGATGCCGTTACCAGTACCGTACTTTATAACAGTCCCGTAACTCCGGTTAAAGATGTTTTTGGCAATTATATTTCAACCAATGTAATAGGAGGTAGCACCTTCGGAAATCCAAATAATCCTGTGGCATTAGCAGCATTACGTGATGTGAGTAATCAATCTTCTAAAGCCTTTGGAACTGTATATGCAGACCTGAATATTATAGATGGGCTAACTATCCGATCAGAAGGTAACTTTGATTTTAACCTGAGCAGTGATAAAGCATTTCAGCCATATGTACAAAATGCGGAAACAAAGGCAGTTATTATTTCGCCCGCAAGGCTTAGAGAGCAAAGAAACAACAGCCTTTACTGGGCCATTAAAAACTACGCTAATTATAATAAAACCTTTGGCAAACATAACATAGCCGCCACATTAGGTCACGAAGCACAAAGATCAAAATACGATTACATTAATGCCAACAGAGATAACCTTGTACTTAACATCCCAAATCTAAATGCGGGTGATGCAGGCGATACGCAAGGTATAGGATCGGGTGCAGCAACATGGAGTATGGAATCTGTATTTGCACGCTTAAACTATAACTACGATAACAGATACGCTATTAGTGGAACAATAAGAAGAGACGGATCATCTAACTTTGGCCCGGGCCACAAATGGGGTACTTTCCCGGCAGTTTCGGCATCGTGGACAGCAAGTAATGAATCTTTCTTAAAAGACAATAAGTATGTTAATTACCTGAAACTAAGACTCGGATATGGAGAAGTTGGAGGTCAGGATGCCGGCTCAGGTAACCTTTACGCAGCAAATATCAGGTTGTTCCCAATTGCACCATTTGGTCCGGGCGGATTACCAGACAATGTAGATAACCTGTTAATCACATGGCAGTCTACCAACACCTACAATGCAGGTTTAGACCTTACCACCTGGAATAAAAGATTGGAATTCAGTTTCGATGCCTATAAAAAAGTAACCTCTGATATGCTATTGGCTACCCAGCTAGGTGCTTACTCTGGCTTAGGAACTGCCTGGAACGACATCAAAACTCCAACAACAAACGATGGCCGCATGACAAATACCGGTTTCGATATTGGCCTAACATCTTACAACATTCAAAATAACAACTTCACATGGAAAACCAATATCATATTCAGTAAGTATAAAAATATCCTTAACAGGATGAACGAACCCAACGCTACCTTACCAGGTACTTTTGATGAATACGGTACCAAATCATTAGTAACCTTATCACAGCAAGGCCGCCCACTTGGCGCGTTTTATGGCTACGTTACAGATGGTTTGTTCAGGTCGCAAGCTGAACTAAACAACGGTATAGATTACGGGCTATCAATCGCTCCCGGCAGTTTATGGTTAGGCGATATCAGGTTTAAAGATTTGAATGGCGATAAAGTGGTCGACGATAAGGATGTAACCGTTATCGGTAATCCTAATCCAGATTTTACCTATGGTTTTACAAATACCTTTAGCTACAAAGGAATAGATCTTTCAATATTCATATATGGCAGTCAGGGAGGTGATATATTTAACTACAGCCGTCGCCAAACAGAAGGCCTAACCTCTCCTTACAACAACCAGCTTACTACGGTTCTTAACAGGTATTCAGCAAATAATCCTAATGGAGATTTGCCACGCTACAACCAATGGCACAACAACAATAACAGAATCTCTGACAGATATATTGAAGACGGATCTTACCTCAGGATACAGAACGTGGCCTTAGGCTACAACTTGCCAAAATCTTTAATAAATAAAATAAAAGTGAGCAATGCCAGGTTCTATGTTTCCGTACAAAACCTGTATACATTTACCAATTACTCTGGTTACGACCCAGAGCTGGGTGCGCTTAATAACAACATCAGGTTCATGAATATCGACAATGGTCATTATCCGGTTCCAAGAACATTTACCATAGGAACCAACATTGAATTCTAACCTCTAAAAATTAAAGTAATGAAAACAAATCTCATCATCATATTTTTTGCAGCAGCTTTAATTGGAGTTTCCTGTAAAAAGAGCTTTCTGGATAACCCGTCTGAAACAGGGCCAACCACCGAAAACTATTATACCACTGCAGCCCAGGTAAATGGTGCTACCGGGCTTCTGTATAATTCAGTATGGAACGACTGGTCTGACAAAGCCTTTATATCTGTAGGCGATGTATTGGGCGGTACCGTAACCGGAGTGCAGGGCAACGCGCAGTACAACTCATTTTATAATTTTAACATACAAAGTACCGATGGTTTGGTAATGGATACCTGGAAGTCTTGCTACAAGGCAGCCGGACAAGCATCTGTATTGATTCATACTTTCATGAATAAAAAAACTCAGGTAACCGATCCTGCTTATCTGGATGTAGGTATTGCCGAAGCTAAATTCATCCGCGGGTTTGCATATTTTTATATTGGCCGTGCCTTTGGAGATGCACCAATTGTCGAAAATCCGGTTGATCTAACCAAAGCCGGTGCTCCCAAAACTCCAAAGTATTTGCAAAAAGATGTATTAAGGTTTGCACTTGAGGACCTTAAATTTGCGGAAGAAAACCTACCCGAAATAGCTACCCAGGATGGGCGCGTTAATAAATACTCGGCCAAAGGCATGATGGCCAAGGTTTATCTTTACTTAAAAGATTATGAAAACGCCCGGTTAAAAGCCAAAGAAGTTATTGATTATGCAACATCAACAAAAAGAATAGGCTTAAATCCCGATTTTCAGGGCATGTTTACTTCATCAGACATCGCCAACAAAAACAATAAAGAAATGTTGTTTTCATTAAGATGGTTGGCAGCCATGGGATGGAACGGAGGAAACAGATATATGCTTTATGTAGGCCCGCAGCCCTTGTTAAAACCGAAGCCAACTGGTGGAAACGGTTATTCGGCAGTAGTTCCATCATTTGATATGCTCAATGCTTCAACAGGTTATGCCACAGGCGACTTAAGAAAAGGATGGTCTGTAATGCAACAGGGTTTTCATAAAGCCGATTGGATAAATGATAATTTCCCTAATGGGTTTACTTATGATACTACCGGTATAACCAGCGATTTTAAAATTCAAACAGGCACGCGTTCCAGTATCCAGAAATATGTTGTAGGGCCAAACAGAAGCTCAGAGGTAGTAACTTCTGATAGCCATAACAGTATCTCAACCTATATTTTGCGTTATGCCGATGTATTGCTGATCTATGCAGAGGCTGTGCTGGCCGGGGGCGGATCTACAAGTGATGCAACCGCATTAAGCGCTTTCAACGAAGTACATAACCGTGCCGGACTGGTAAGTTTAACAAGTATTACACTTGATGATATTTTGCATGAACGCAAAGTAGAATTTGCATTTGAAGGCGATTATTGGTTTGACATCCAAAGACAAGGATTTGCTAAAGCACAACAGATGATAGCTGCACAAGAGCGTGGTACATTAGGAGGTAACGGTCAGTTAACCAGCTTCAAAGCCACGCTCAGTTCAGCAAAGCAGTTATACTTGCCTGTACCACAACCAGAAACAGTTATTAATCCCTTACTGCTTGAACCTGCAGTAGCTTATTATAAATAGATATGAAAACTATTAAAAATCTAAAGGTATTCCTGCTGGCATGTATGGCAGGAGCATTAACCATAGCAGGCTGCACAAAAGAAGAGCAGTCGAACAGTAAAGCGTCCAATAATCCGGTAGCAAACAAACTCGATCCTGAAAGGGCGAGCGGGAATACTGTACTTACATTAACCGGAAGCGGCCTGGGCGATATGACAAGCATTGTTTTCGAGAATGGGAACGTGCCAGCCTCTTTTAACCCAACTCTAAATACAGATAATGCATTGATATTCAGAGTTCCCGATACAGCAAATGGAGGAGCTCAAAACATCGTTTTAACTAACAGACTTGGGGTTCAGCTAAAAGTGCCATTTAATGTGGTGGCTTTGCCATTGGTAAATAGTGCTTCTAATTACAATTTTATTGAAGGCACAGAGATTACCCTTATCGGAAATAACCTGCAGGATGTAACAAGCATAGCTCTTGATGGTGCTGCAGCCGAGGCAACAATAGTGTCTCAATCCAAAAAAGAACTGGTTATTAAAATGCCCGCAACTACAGTAAACACTGCAAAACTTACACTTACAAATTCCACAGGACCAATAACCACTAGTCAGGTATTTGTGAATCTGGATAAAGCATATAAGATCTTTACAGATGATTATGGCAATGGTTTTGAAAACGGATCATGGGGGCCGGCCTCAATATCATCCGATTTTGCTAAAAGCGGAACCAAATCCTTTAAAGCAGGATATAACAAAGGAAACTGGAGTGCCGATGGTTTTGCAAACTGGAATGGTGTAGCCAGTATGCCAGAATATAACTACTTGTCGTTCTGGGTTAAAGGTGCATCGGCCGATTATACACTTTATGTAACCGGTGATGCAAGGGCAGGGGGATATGGAAACTCTGACAGAAGCGTTCCAATAACAGTACCAGCCAACGTATGGACCTATTTTAAAATCCCGATGACAACACTTGAGCTTTGGAAAAAAGGTCCGATGAAACAATTAGGTTTCTGGATAGAAGGTCCAGAGAAACAAGATGAAAGCTTTTATTTCGACGATGTTATTTTAGTGAAATAGTAGCATACCGAAATCGGGCACGATGTTATCATCGTGCCCGATTTGTTCCATCATTAATTTGCAAAATAACTATTGTATTATGCCGAAACTCTTATATTAGCCGAAGCAAGCAAACTATTAAATGGACCACCCTTATAAATCAGAACTTTTACTAAACCTAAAAGCACATTATCTTGGCCGCAACTGGCGCTCAATTACTTATTTTGATGCTAAAAGAGATGAAATCCTCTTTGTTTTACCAGAAGCCGATGATGTTAACCAGGCACTTAACGGCCTTTACGGGGTTTTGGAAACATTGCCCGAAATAGAACACCCAAAGGAACGTGTGGTAATTAGTTTTTGTTACGAAAACGGTGATTCCTATTGCTCACGCCTAATCAATCCCAACAAACAGGACGAGATCAATCTTGCTTTGATCGGCTATCGTCCCGAACGCAAAATACGCCCCGAAGAACTTCAGGAAATGGAGTAGTACTAACGGATTATATTTCATAAATTAGAGTACACACAAATAAAACACGTTATGAAATCTAATTTATGTTTTTTCATACTGCTCTTCTATGGGCTGTATGTTCAGGCTCAGGAACAGCCTGATTTTCAGAAAAAGGTAAGGTTTGGTGTTAAAACAGGCATTAACGGCTCTCTTTTTACACGCAACGTAACACCTACAGCAAACGGAAATAGAACTGATCTCAGTTATTTTAACCGCTATTTTCGAGCCTCTGCTCTTGCAGGATTAACTGTTGACGGGCAATTAACAGATCGAATTACTTTAGGTGCCGAGCTGCTCTTTAATTCAAGAGGGATGGTTTACAGAGAGAAGAATAATTATGTAATTATTGTTGATGACGATGGGCAGGAACAACAGGCTTATAATAACTTTAACTACAATATAGACTATGTGGAATTCCCAATCCTGATCAGTTACAATTTTAAACCAAGTGCATACAGGCTTTTCTTATCTACTTACGCGGGTATGGCACCGGCTATTGCTGTTAATTCAAAAACGAAATTAAGGTATCAAGATGGGTTAGACGGAGATGGTGGCAGAGGCCGAAACGAAACACTTCCTTTAAAATATGTAAATCATTTTAATAATAGCTTGCTTGTCGGTATTAAAGTAGGTGATAATACGCCTTTTAAAATTAACCTCTTTGGCGATTTTAGGCTTAGTTACATGCTTCTGCCAGTTTTTAGCCGTTCCGTATCTGATCAGGGAGATAACCTCGATGCACGAATGTTTACATGTTCTGCAAGTGTTGGTATAAGGTTCTGATTATTGAGACCTATTGTTAAGTTTAAATAGAGCTTCGGTAGGGCCTTGATAGGGTCTTTAGCCCTACCAAGGCCCTATCAAAGCTCTCTGAACGCCCTGCCAATGATCTCGCATACGGATCTTGCTATCTCAATTGATATAAAAAATGTATTTTGCTGGTCAAACCAAATAAATGTCTAACCCTATTGATAGTAAAATGAGGTATAAAACAATAATTACATCTTTTATATTAATATTTTCCATTTTTAGTCTGCAGGCTGCCAATAAAAACCCATATCAGGCAGATATTATAATTTATGGTGGAACATCGGCAGCTGTAACAGCTGCTGTAGCTGCCATTAAACTTGGTAAAACTGTTATTGTAGTTTCTCCGGATGTTCATCTTGGAGGTTTGTCATCCGGTGGATTGGGCTTTACAGATACCGGAAATAAGGAAGTAATAGGAGGTTTATCGCGCGATTTTTATCACCGTGTTTATTTACATTACCAGCAAGATACAGCCTGGAAATGGCAAAAAAAGGAAGAATATGGTAATAAAGGGCAGGGAACACCTGCAATTGATGGTAAAGATCGCACGATGTGGATATTTGAACCTCATGTTGCCGAAAAAATCATGGAAGATTTTATTAAGGAAAGCAATATTAAAGTTTATCGCAATGAATGGCTGAACCGTAAAGGTGGTGTGGAGATGAAAGACGGTAAAATTACCTCCATCACTACATTAAGTGGCAAGCAGTTTAGTGGAAAAATGTTTATTGATGCTACTTATGAAGGTGATTTAATGGCTGCGGCAAAGGTTAGCTACCACGTAGGCCGCGAAGCAAACAGTGTGTATAACGAAACCTGGAATGGTGTGCAGACAGAAGTTTTTCATCATGGTCATCATTTTAAAACAAATATAGACCCATATAAAGTTCAGGGTGATAAAAGCAGTGGCTTACTTGCCGGAATATCTGATCAGGAACCGGGAATAAAAGGAGAGGGCGACAGCAAGTTGCAAGCCTATTGTTTTAGGATGTGCCTTACCAACAAAGCCGAGAACAGGATTGTATTTCCAAAACCCGATAATTATAACCCTGCAAATTACGAACTGCTGGCAAGGGTATTTCAGAGCGGATGGAATGAATTGTTTAATAAATTCGATGACATTCCTAATCATAAAACGGATACCAATAATCATGGTCCTTTTAGTACAGATTTTATTGGTATGAATTACGATTATCCGGAGGCATCTTATGAAAAACGTAAGCAAATCATTAAACAACATGAAGATTATCAGAAAGGACTAATGTATTTCATGATAACAGATCCGCGCGTTCCAGCAGATCTGCAAAAAAGACTGCAAACATGGGGTTTATCTAAAGATGAATTTAGAGATAATGGCAACTGGCCGCACCAAATCTATGTAAGAGAAGCCAGAAGAATGGTAAGTGATTATGTACTTACGGAAAACGAAACCTTAGGCAGAAAAGAAGTGCCACAACCTATCGGGATGGGCTCTTATGCTTTAGATTCGCACAATACGCAACGATATGTAACCAGTAGGGGCTTTGTGCAGAATGAAGGTGATATAGGTGTACATGCGCCTAAGCCATATAGTATATCATACGGTTCAATAGTGCCTAAAAAAGGAGAATGTGGTAATTTGCTGGTGCCGGTTTGTGTTTCCAGTTCTCATATTGCCTATGGATCTGTAAGGATGGAGCCTGTTTTTATGATCCTCGGCGAATCGGCTGCAACTGCTGCTGTATTAGCTATAAATGATGGTGTAAATGTGCAGCAGGTGGCATACAAAAAACTGGAGGCTCAGTTGTTAAAACAAAAACAAAAGTTAAGGTTGAATTAATAATCGTATTTTTAGGGCAAATCTAGTTGTTTCGCCTTTGTTAAAAAAGGATAGGGCTAAATCCAAATATGAACCGTAATAAATTATTGTGCCGCTTAATTAACAGTGCATTATTGCTATCACTGCTTTTTTGCGGCTTAGATGCCGATGCTCAAAAGAATAACATAAACTTTAATCACCTTACGGTTGAGGATGGCCTCTCACAAAGCAGCGTGCTTTCTATTGCGCAGGATAGTATGGGGTTTATGTGGTTTGGAACTAAAGACGGGCTTAATAAATTCAATACACAAAGATTTGAAGTATTTAAGCACGACAAGAACAACAACGCTTCTTTAAGCAGTAGCCAAAATATCAATGCGCTGCTTACAGATAGAAAGGGCAACTTATGGGTAGCTACCCAGAAAGGGCTTAACCTTTACCTGCCTGAAAGCAATTCTTTTAAAAGGTTTCTGCACAACCCAAAGAATAAGAACAGCATCAGTCATAATATCATAAGGAACCTTTTTGAAGATAAAGAGGGGAATATTTGGATTGGCACAGATAACGGGTTAAACAAGCTGGTTGGCCCAGATAAATTTCAGCGTTTTTATAGTGGTAGGAATGGTCAAGGTTTGGCACATTCGTTAATTAAAGCCATTCATCAGGATCATAATGGTGTACTTTGGGTAGCCACACTTCAGGGGCTTACCAGTATGACAAAGAAAAATGGAAAATATGTTTTTCAGTCGTACTTTCACAAGCCTAACAATCCCGCAAGTTTAATTAATAATGACCTTAGCGCTGTTTTTGAAGATGCATACCATAATTTATGGATAGGTACTCATAATGACGGGCTGGAGTTAATGGATAGGGCCAACGGCACTTTTAAACACTATTCTGCTAAATCCGGACAAAGCGATGGCTTAAGCAGCAATGTAATCCGTAAAATAAAAGTAGATAAAGACGGCAGACTCTGGATTTCTACTTTAAACGGGATAGATATTTTTGATGTTAAAACAGGAAAGTTTACTGTGCTTAACCACATCCCAAATGATCCTTTAACCCTTAATCAGAACTCTACTTACGATATTCTGAAAGATGCAGCAGGCTCTATGTGGGTGGGTACTTACTATGGTGGTGTAAATGTATACCATGCCAATTCTACCCCTTTCAGAGAGTATAAAACCAATTTGGGTGGTAATGGTATCAGCAGTAATGTAATCAGTTCTATTGTTGAGGATGAACATCATAACCTATGGATTGGTACTGAGGCTGAAGGCCTGAATTATTATAACCGAACTACAGGGGTATTTAAAACCATTAAAAATGAGATAGGGAACCCTAATTCTTTAAGTTCTAATCTTGTAAAGGCCATCTCAATTGATAAAAGGGGAAGAGTTTGGGTGGCTACATACGAAGGCAATCTGGATATGTATTTGCCAGGCTCAGAAACATTTAAGCATTATAAACCAAACAGCGCCGATCCGCATGCTTTAAATTCTAACAGAATTGTTTGTTTACTGCACGACAGCAGGGGCAGATTGTGGGTTGGTACACGTGCACAGGGCGTTTTTCTTTACAATGAAACAAGGGATAATTTTACATTACTAAGCAGTCCGCTTTATAATCAGGACTTAAAATTTGTAAGAACCTTTTATGAGGATGCTGATAAAAACATATGGATTGCTACCAATTCGGGTATTTATATTGTTTCGGCGAATTCTAATCAGATTAAAAGGTTCGTGAGCAGGAGCAGCGATTTCAAATTTGATGATATCAATTTTATTAGAGAAGATTCAAAAGGCACCATTTGGATTGGGAGCTATGATTCGGGCTTAATTAAGTATGATAAAAATAAAGAGACCAGCAGGTTTTATACAATAGATGATGGTTTGCCAAGTAATAATGCGGTTGGGTTGCTTGAAGACAGAAAGGGTAATTTGTGGATAAGTACTTCTAATGGTTTATCTAAATTCGATGGTAAATTATTTAAGAGCTATACTGTTGAGGACGGTTTGCCAGGCAACGTTTTTAATTATAACTCATTTTTTAAGGACAGCAGGGATGAGATGTTTTTTGGAGGTTATAATGGCCTTGTAAGTTTCTTTCCTGATCAGATCAGAGATAACAAAAAGGTGCCCAAAGCTATATTTACAAGATTAAGGTTATTTAATAAACCCGTAAATATTAATGACAAAACAGGTCTGTTAACCCGGGATATTGGTTTAACCCGGGAGTTGACTTTTTCTTATCATCAGAATATCTTTTCCATTGATTTTGCTGTTCTAAACTATATAAAATCTGAAAAAAACAGGTATGCTTATCAGCTTAAGGGGTTCGAAAAAGAGTGGAATTATGTTACCAATCCACAGGCTACGTTTACCAATTTACCTGCAGGCCGTTATGTGCTTTTAATTAAAGGGGCAAATAATGATGGGGTGTGGACTAGTAAACCCGAAGAACTGATTATAAATGTAAAACCGCCGTTTTGGAAAACATGGTGGGCGTATCTTATTTATGTTCTCTGCATTTCGGGGCTGATATTCCTTATTCTAAGGTTTTTATGGATCAGAACATTGCTAAGGAAAGAACACGAGATTTATCAGATGAAGCTTGATTTTTTTACCAATGTATCTCATGAAATTAGAACGCCATTAACCCTTATTGTTGGGCCGTTGGAGCATCTGGTAGATGAAACAAAGGAATCGCCTGCATTAAACAGGAAGCTTCTTACTGTAAAGAAAAATGCAGGGAGGTTAACAAGATTGGTGAACGAACTTATGGATTTTAGAAAAGCTGAATCGGGTAGTATGGAGCTTAATGTGGCGCCCGGTAATATTGTGAGCTTTGCTAAGGAGATTTATATTTCATTTACTTATGTGGCACTTAAGAATCATATCGACTATCGTTTTAACTGCAATGAGGATGTTATAGAGGTATATTTTGATAGTGAACAATTAGAGAAAGTATTATTTAACCTGCTTTCTAACGCGTTTAAATTTACACCTGAGTATGGGATTGTTTGTCTGGATATTATTAAAACTGGCGACAACCATGTTGAAATAAGGGTAGCCGATAACGGAAAGGGGATTCCTGAAGAAAGCAGAAATAAGATATTTACTAATTTTTATCAGGTTAGAGACCATCGTTCAGGAACTACAGGAACAGGAATTGGCCTGGCACTGGCTGAAAAGATCACTGGTTTACATCATGGGCAATTGTCGTTAATAAATAATGAAGAGCTAAAGGACAAGGATGTTCATACTTGTTTTTGTTTGAGACTTAAGTTGGGTAAAGCGCATTTTAAAAAAGATGAGCTTATTGAACAGTATATAAGTAGTGAAAATCCAATTCTTTACCAACAGGTATCAGAAATTGAACCTGCAAAGCTTTATGAGCCGACAGAGAAAACAGAAGATGGGGTAACCGTTTTAATAGTAGAAGATAATGATGAGGTGAGAAGTTTTATAACTCAATCTTTAAAACAATCGTACCATGTAATAGAAGCTAATAATGGCGAAGCGGGTGTGAAAATGGCTATTGAGAAGATTCCTGATATTATTGTTAGTGATGTAATGATGCCGGTTATGGATGGCCTGGAGCTTTGCCGTACGCTTAAAACAGATGCACGCACCAGCCATATCCCCATTATTTTACTTACTGCACGTTCTGGTAACATCCACGAAGTAAACGGGCTTAAAACAGGAGCTGAGGCATACATTACAAAGCCTTTTAGCATTAACAGTTTACAGCTTAATATTTATAACCTGCTAACCTTGCAGGCTAATATGCGCAGAAAATTTAGTCAGCAGATAACGCTTCAGCCAACTAATATTTTAATTGAATCGGCTGATGAGGAATTCCTGAATAAAATAATGGGACTTATAGAGGCCAATTTTAACAATGAAGATTTTAGCGTAAATACACTTGCCACCGAAGTAGGAATGAGCACGCCAATTTTATATAAGAAAATTAAAGTGCTTACTGATCTTACGGTAAATAATTTTATTAAGTCTGTTCGTTTAAAGCGGGCTGCCCAATTACTAAAACAAGATGTGTATACGGTTTATGAGGTTGCCTATATGGTGGGTTTTAGTGATAGCAAATATTTTAGTAAAGAATTTGCCAAACAATTTGGGCAAACCCCCTCAGAGTACAGTTTGAATTGATTTTTATTTAGAATTTAAAAAAATCACCCTCTTTCTTTAAGATTTTAGCCCCTTTTACATTTTATTGGCGCTTACATTAGCTAAACCAAATATGTGAATTTACCGTGTATGACTATGAAAGCACAGTTACTAAAAGTACCTATGTCTCCTGCTCAATCATTTAGTGTCAGGAAGGATGTGGCTCCATCTGTTAATAACAAATGGCATTATCACCCCGAGCTTGAATTGGTTTATTTCAGTAAAGGAAAAGGAACTCAATTTATTGGCGATAATATCAGCAGGTTTAATCAGGGCGATATTGTTCTGGTTGGTCCTCAATTGCCGCACTATTGGAGATTTGATGAGGTATATTTTAAAGACAATGATCCTGCATCTAATCCGGATATAAGAGTTGTCCATTTTTCTGAGAATATGTGGGGCGATTCTTTTTTGAACTTACCTGAAAATAAGCTCTTAAAATCTGTTCTGGAGAAATCAAGAAGAGGCTTAAAGATAAAGGGCAAAAATAGGGAGCATATTGCTGATTTGATTTCTGAAATGCCCAATGCAGAGGGCATTGACAGGATGATTATTTTGATGCAAGTGCTTGCAGAAATCTCTAAATGTGAAAAATTGGAAACGTTTTCATCAATTGGTTTTCAGCACGAAATGGAGCCCCACGAGAAAGACCGCATCAATGATATCTACAATTATTCTTATGCCAATTTTAAAAACAAGATCACTTTAGAAGAAATAGCAGATGTGGCTAAGATTAGCCCCAATTCATTTTGCAGGTACTTTAAATCGCGTACAAGAAAAACCTATTCTCAATTCTTAATAGAAATTAAGGTGGGTAGAGCTTGCGAGCTGTTAATTGAACGTAGCCTTAATTTAAAACAAGTATGTTATGATTGTGGCTTTAATAACTTTGCGAGCTTTTATAAGTGTTTTAAAAAGATTACGGGAAGAAGCCCGCTGTGTTATCAAAAGGAATTTGTAGCGCATTTTGCCTGAACATTTAATAATAACCTAACAAAACCAATATAAACCTAACCAAACAGTATGAAAACGTTTAAAACTACAATTTATCATGGATGTATAGTGCCTTCATGATTCTAATCTGAGCCAGGGCAGCTGGCATCATCCCTAATATCACAAATTAAAATATTAACTCATTTTTAGAAAAGAAGTATGAATGAAATTTATACTAAGGAGTCCTGTTTGCTTAGCAAATGGAGTATCAGTAACATTAAGCACTATTGTGCACTCTTAATTTTTGCTTTTGGAATTTTATTGAACATTCCATCTTTTGCCCAGAAGGCAAGCAGCATTAAAGGATCTGTTAAAGACAACAAGGGAGCACCAATGCCGGGTGTTGGCATTAAAATTAAAGGTACGGCAACCGGTACGGTAACAAATGGCGAGGGCCTGTTTACCATTAATGTGCAGGGATCGGCCCCGGTTCTTGTATTTACCTATATCGGTTATATTACACAAGAGGTTCCGCTTGGTAATAAAACACAACTGAATGTTGTTTTGCTTGAAGATCAGAGTAGTCTTGATGAGGTTGTTGTTACAGGTTATGGTGGTGTAGCAAAAAAACGTGATCTGACCGGAGCTATATCTTCTGTAAGTTCAAAGGACATAGAAAAACGCCAACCAATTAATTTATTTGATGCTTTGCAGGGGCAGGCAGCAGGGGTTTTGATTGTAAATGATGGTGGTGGTGCTCCTGGTGCTACCGGATCCATCCAAATCCGTGGTGCATCTACTTTGAACGGAGGTAATGGGCCCTTATATGTTGTTGATGGTATTATCAACCCTGATGGTGCTAATATTAATCCGGCTGATATTGCAGGTGTTGAAGTATTGAAAGATGCAGCATCTGCCTCTATTTATGGGTCTAGAGCTGCAAATGGTGTAATCCTTATAACTACTAAAAGAGGGCAGGAAGGAAAGCCTATGGTTAACTTAACCTATAACCATGTATTTGGCAGGTTGGCGCACAGCATTCCTGTAAGTAATTCGGCAGAGGTTAGGGAATTTAGAAATATTCAGGGAAGAGGCACTGCAACAGATTCTATTAATCCTAGTTTTAACGCGGATAACAACCTTCAGGATTTACTTTTAGGGAACCTAGCTCAGAAAAAGGAAGTTAAACTGGGGGTAAGTGGTGGTCAGAAAGGACTAACTTACTATACAAGTTTGAATTATCTGGATGACAAGTCGATTATTTTAAATAGTTATGCAAAACGTCTGCAATCTCGTATAAATGTAACCTATCAGGTATCAGATAAACTTAAGTACTCAAATAACATTTCATTTGCTTGGGAAAAGGGTAACACTATACCAATTGGAACTACTGTTGGGGTGCTTGTAGATAGGCCAGCCTATTCTTTAATCTATTATCCTGATGGCTCGTTAACCAGTTACATTGGTTCAAAAAGAAATCCTATTGCTTCGGCATTATTTGAAAAAAATCTGGAAGAAGAATATTCGGGTCAATTTAATAACCAGCTTGATTACCAGTTTTACAAAGACCTTAAGTTTACAACCTTATTCAATGCAAAGCTTGATAATGTTCAGAATACATTCTTTTCACCAAGATTTATATCGGCAAATAAAGATCAGAACAGTGGGAGTAACGAACTTACAAAGAACTTTAGCTGGGAATACCAGGCTTTTTTAAATTACCAGAAAAACATACTGAAAGACCATAATGTCACAGGGCTTCTTGGTTTTAGCGCTGATAGAAGACGTTTTGATCGCAATCATACTGAATATGAAAACAGTGTGAATGAAGAGATTTTTGTAACCTTCCCTGATAACCTGGTTGCAAAGGATACTTATACTGATGCTACGGCAAATTCAACTGTGTCTCTGTTTGGACGTTTAGGGTATAATTATCTGGGGCGGTATATTTTACAAGGAACGTATCGTAGAGATGGGTCATCAAGGTTTGGACCTGAGAATCGCTGGGGTAATTTCTTTTCCGGATCAGCAGCCTGGAGATTCTCTGATGAGAAATTTATGGGATGGGCTAAATCATTTCTTGAGGATGCCAAGTTAAGATATAGTTTTGGACAGTTGGGTAACGACAAAATAGGCGATTATGAGTCGTATACTAAAGTTGGATTTAGTGGGAATTATAATGGAATCGGTGGTGCCGGTTTAAATACCACTTTTGGCAACGAATTTATTAAATGGGAAATGACTACCCAGAAAAACCTGGGACTTGATTTAAGCTTCTTTAAGGGACGATTAGGTTTTACGGCCGACTATTATGATAAAACTACCACCGATTTGCTTTATGCCAGAGAACTTGCAAAGGAGACGGGTTTTAGTAAGGTGCAAATAAATTTAGGCTCTATACAGGCTAAAGGTTTTGAATTTGTAGTGAGTGGAGTACCTGTTTTAAGTAAAAATTTTGAATGGAGTGTAAACGCTAACGTTTCGTTTGAAAGAGGTAAAGTTTTAAAACTGGCGAACGGAATTCCATTCTTTGCGGGTAACAAGTGGTATGTACAGGAGGGTAGTAAAATTGGTAATTTCTACGGATGGAAAAACCTTGGTGTTTATCAATGGGATGAATCAAATGCTTACAACCAGAACTGGGAAAAACTAACAGTTGAGCTTGAAAACGGGCAACCTAAATATGTAGATGGTAAACCAGTTTATACCCTAAACGGACAACCTTATACCGGAGAGGTTAAAAGCAAACGTGCTCCTGATGGTAAGTTAAAAGGAGGTGATTCGGAATGGGAAGAGGTTAGAGAAGATGGTATAATAGACGACGCCGATCGCCAGACTCTAGGCAATGCAACGCCCGATTTTTATATGGGGATTATCAATACATTTACCTATAAGCAATTTTCTTTAACATTTATGTTTAATGGATCGTTTGGCAGAGAAGTTTACAATACCCTTCTTGAAAAACAAAACTATCCGTCAAACACAGGTGCCGGTTCTCCAGACATGGTTTATAACTCATGGAGAAAACCTGGTGATATGGCAAAATACCCTTATTACATAGAAAAGGATAACCGTGGTAACAGAAAAACCAATCAGAACAGCTTGTATGTTGAAGATGGATCATTTATCAGGCTATCAAGTGCGAGGTTCTCTTATACCTTAAGTCCTGAATGGGCAAAAAAGGTATGGCTAAAAGGAGTTACCGCATACGTTTATGGAACAAACCTGCTTACATGGACAAATTATAGGGGATACGATCCGGAGTTTAGTACAAGCAACCCACTTACCCCAGGTGATGACGGTGGTAAATATCCAAGAAGAAGAGAACTGGGTTTTGGTTTAAATGTTAATTTTTAAAAGTAAAGGCAATGAAGAAATTAATTAATATATCCGTTTTAAGCATCCTTATTTTATTGGGAGGCTGTAAAAAGTTTTTGGATGAGAAGCCGCTTGCCCAGGTAGCTTTAGATCAGTTCTATAAGAACAAATATGATGTAGATGCAGCTATGGCGGGCATGTATTCTGAATTCCAGGTAGAAATGGTAGGCAGATCTCAGTACACTGAAAATTACCTTTTCTGGGGAGAATATCGTTCTGATAACTTCGACAGGTTTCTGATTTATACTAAAGATTATATTGATGAAATGATGTTGAATAGCTTAACACCTACGAACAGGTTTTCGGACTGGACAGGTCTTTATGCCATTATTGGTAAGGCTAATAATAATATAAAGTATATCCCAAGGGCAGCAGAGCTGGACAGCAGGATAACTCCAGAGCTTAAAGACAACTATTTGGCGCAGGCCTATGCAATGCGGGCTATCAGCTATTTTTACATTGTAAGGGTTTGGGGTGATGCCCCAATCTGGACTGAGCCTTATGAGGATTTGAAATCTCCTTCTGAACGCCCACGGGAATCAAAAGATCAAGTGCTTAATACAGTTGTTATACCTGATCTGGAAAAGGCTTATAGTTTGATTAAAAAGGGCGATAAACCAGTAGTATGGAACATAGGCGAGGGAGCCATCTGCGCTATGCTGGCCGATGCTTATATGTGGAAGAAGGATTATCCAAATGCATTAAAATGGATGACAAATCTATTCCTTGCCAAATCTCCCGCCGGTTCTGCGTATGCAGGCACAAATGAAAGCAATCTTCAATCGGCAGATACATGGAAAAGTATTTTTACCAATCCAAAAGATAGCAAAGAGACGATTTGGAGCATACACTGGGATTATACCAAAAACGGATGTGCATGCATGGAAACATCATGGACTGCAAATAACAAACAGATCATAGTAGATGAGGGTATATGGGCTTCATGGTTTCAGCCGCAAACTACTCCTGAACGTAATGCCGATATCAGACCAAGACAAACGCTAGATGTATTTACGGGTTTACCTAATAATAAAAGAGATAGGTTCATTAAATGGTACCCTACAGTGGCAAACCCTACAGCGTCAGATCCATGGCCTGCCACCAATGAGATGATACCGGTATACATTACCATGTACCGCCTGGCCGACATTTATTTATTATATGCAGAGGCATCGAACGGTAATGGTGATATGGCAACCGCTTTAAAGTACCTCAACTTTGTTAGAAAAAGAGCCGGTTTGCCTGTATACGATGCAGCCGATCCATTGGTAGCATCTAAAGTAGATATGGAAAATGCTATTCTTAATGAAAGGCAAATGGAATTGTTTGGAGAAGGAAAAAGGTGGTTTGACCTTGTGCGCACGAATCATGTAAAACAGGTTATGGACCCTATACTGAAAAGAAGACAATTGGAAGCAGGTAATCTTGAAGCACCTGGATTTATTGAGCCTGAAACCCGCGTGTACTGGCCGCTAAACAGAAATGTTTTAAACTCCAATCCTAAATTAACTCAAAACCCTGGTTACACAGACTAAAAATAAAATGTCATGAACAGAATCATATATTCATTGAAAAAGTATTCTCCATTATTGTTGTTGGCGCTAATGTTTTCCGGATGTTCTTTGTTTGACATGGAACTGCAAAAGGATTACGATTATGAGCACAAAACTCTTGACCCGCATATTAATATAACGGCAAGGCAATTCCTTGAAAACAGATCGTACGAGTCGGCCACTAATACCAAGGATACGGTATTTAAGTGGATGCGAAAAGGACTGGAGTATGCACAAATAGACCTTTCGGAATATGAAAAACAAGGGATGACCTTTATTTTTCTTCATAATGATGGTGTTAGGGTATGGGATGCCAAAGCAAAGAAAGTTACGGCAGGCCTTTGGTTTGATTATCCTATAGTAACTGGTGTTGATCCGGTAACCAATATTCCTAAAACAAGACCTGCAACCAGCTGGAGCGATTATAGTGTTGAAGATGTAAGGAATTATTTCCTGTATCTGATGGTTAAGGGTAATTATAATTTTGATAAGTTAACCCTAAGCAATACTACTGCTCAAACTTTATTGCCAGCCGGTGCAGTAGCCAGCAAAAAATCAATGCTTGGTTACCTTAATGAAGGTAAAGGGTTTGATCAGGAAGGGAAAATCAACTTTAAAATCGTTAACAATAATGATTTGGCACCTATCCAGATTAATGATAAAACTAATGACAGATCTGGGGGCTATATAGCTACCAATGCAATAGTACATGTTTTTGGAAATAAAGACAGTGTACAGCCTTTCAGATAAATACAACCTTATGAGAAAACTTATTATAATCTTTATTTGCACGATCCTTTTTAATAATTTATTTGCACAACAAAAACAACGTTTAACCGAAAATTGGGAGTATTTAAATGGCGATTTGGGAGGCGTATGGGAAGCAGTAAGGCCAGTAAAGGAAGGCAATCCGGAAAGTGTGCCCGTTTGGCAAAAAGTTAATTTGCCACACTGTTTTAATGCTACGGATGCAGTTGACCCGGATATGAATTACTATCAGGGACCTGGCTGGTACCGCACACAATTAACAATTGCCAACCCTTACCAAAAGGGCAGAACATTGCTTCACTTTGAGGGTGCCGGACAAAAAACTCAGGTTTATATTTACAACAAAAAAGTAGGTGATCATGTTGGCGGTTATGATGAGTTTACGGTTGATATTACTGATGAGGTAGAGGCTTTCAAAAAAAATGAAGCCTTTCAAAAAGAGTTTAAAGGTAAAATCCCTGTGGAAATACGCTGCGACAATTCAAGGGATCTGGAAATGATCCCTTCCAGCTTATCTGATTTTAATGTATATGGTGGTTTGTACAGGTATGTTAATCTTATTTATGCCCCGCAGTTATCTTTAGATAAAGTATTTGCCAATGCGAGTGTAGATGCAAAAGGGAATTTGGGTAAATTGACCGTATCGGCCAGATTATTAAATCCGGATGGTATCGATACCATTACAGTAAAGGTAGACCTCAAAGATCCGGAGGGGAAGGTAATTTCGAGTTGGAAAAATGAAATGAGGGCTTTTACGGGCGATAAGGTACTTTGGGATACAGTGGTTAAAAGCCCGAAACTTTGGGCGACCGAACAACCTACGCTTTATACCGTTGAAACTACTGTGAGCGCTAAAGGAGAAAGTAGCGTTCATCAGGAAAAGATTGGTTTCAGGAATTTTGAATTTGTTAAGAAGGGACCTTTTATGCTCAATGGCAAAAGGTTGCTGTTAAGGGGGACTCACAGGCACGAGGACCATGCCGGAGTTGCGCAGGCAATGACGGAGGACATGATAAAGCAGGAAATGCTGATGATGAAGGAAATGGGGGTAAACTTTATTCGCCTGGGCCACTATCAGCAATCAAGAATAGTGCTTGATCTCTGCGACAGCTTAGGGATATTAGTATGGGAAGAGATTCCATGGTGCAGGGGCGGTTTAGGTGGTGATACTTATAAAGCTCAGGCACGCAGAATGCTTACCAATATGATTGAGCAGCATTACAATCATGCTTCAATAATCATCTGGGGGCTTGGTAATGAAAACGACTGGCCGGGTGATTTTGCTGAGTTTGACAAGGACAAGATCAGGGCTTTTATGAAGGAGTTAAATGACCTTTCGCACAAGCTGGATCCATCTAGAAAAACGGCCATCAGAAGATGCGATTTTTGTAAAGACATTGTAGATGTTTATTCGCCTTCTATATGGGCAGGCTGGTACCGGGGCATCTATACGGAGTATAAAGAAGCTTCTAAAAAAGAATTTGAAAGCGTTGATCGGTTTTTGCATGTAGAGTGGGGTGGTGATAGTCATGCTGGTCGCCACTCTGAGAGTCCTGATAAAGCTTTAAGCTTGATTAAAACAGGTGTAGGAGCAGATGAAAGAGAAGGTGATGCCTCATTATATGGAGGTAGTGCAAGGGTGTCTAAGGATGGAGATTGGAGTGAAAGCTATATTGTGAACCTGATAGACTGGCATTTAAAAGAGCAGGAATCTATGACATGGCTAACCGGTACGGCATACTGGCCGTTTAAAGATTTTTCAACTCCAATTCGCCCTGATAATCCTGTTCCTTATGTAAATCAAAAAGGGGTAGTTGAAAGAGACTTTACAAAAAAGGAATCTTATTATGTTTTTCAGGCATATTGGACAAAAACACCTATGGCACATATTTACGGACATTCGTGGCCGGTAAGATGGGGAGATGCAGGAGAGGAAAAGATGGTTAAAGTATATTCTAACTGTGACGAAGCTGAGCTTTTTGTAAATGGAATAAGTGTGGGTAAGAAAAAGCGAAACCTTAAGAGTTTTCCGGCAATAGGTTTAAGATGGATGGTAAAACTAAATGAAGGAACCAATAACTTTAAAGTAGTGGCTACTAAAGACGACAAAACGGTAACGGACGAGATCAGCCAGCAATATCAAACTGCAAAATGGGCTAAACCGGCAAAAATGATATTGGAGAAACTAAAAGAAAAAGAAGGGATTGCTACTATTCAGGTGAAACTGATGGATGATAAAGGTATCTTGTGTTTGGATGCTGCAAGTTATATCACCTTTGGTTTAACAGGAGAGGGAAGTTTGATCGATAATCAGGGAACTTCCAGCGGATCAAGAAAGGTGCAGTTAAGCAATGGGCATGCAGTGATTAATGTAAACCTACATGGCGGAAAAAGTGTTGTCAGTGTTAAAGCTGTTGGAATACCTTCTGCTTTTATAGAACTTTAAATGAGTGTAATGAAATTGAAGCAGGCCTTATTATCTGGTGCTATTTTACTGAGTTTTGGTGCAGAGGCCCAAACAAATAACCTTAAATTGTGGTATAATAAACCGGCAAAGGCCTGGGAGGAAGCGCTGCCACTGGGGAATGGTAAAACAGGGGCAATGGTTTACGGTCGAGTAAACCGGGAGCGGATTCAGTTGAACGACAATACGCTTTGGTCTGGTTTTCCGGACGATGGTAATAACACCAAGGGTCCGCAGGTTTTACCTCAGGTTCGTAAGGCAATTTTTGAAGGAGATTATGATCAAGCAGCCGTACTCTGGAAAAAGATGCAGGGACCATATTCTGCCAGGTACCTGCCGTTAGGTGAGCTTTATATACTTGATAATCGCAGGGATAGTATTGCAACTTGGTACAAAAGAGAACTGGATATTAATACGGCGGTTTCTGCTGTAAATTATACCATTGATGGAGTAACTTATAAAAGAGAGGTTTTTACCAGCTATCCGGATAAAGCCTTGCTGGTTAGGATAAGCTCCAGCAAACCGGGTACTATAAGCTTTAAAGCAGGCTTAGAAAGTAAGCTGCGGTTTAATATTAATGGTATGGGCCAGAATGGCCTTGTACTTACAGGGAAAGCCCCAAAGTACGTAGCTAACAGAGCCTACGATCCGAAACAAATTGAATATGATGAGCAATCGGGAGAGGGGATGAATTTCGAGATTCGTATTAAAGTAAAAAATGAAGGTGGTACCGTGAAAATTAATAACCAGCAGGTAGAGGTAGCTAATGCAAATGCGGTAACAATATACCTTTCTGAGGCAACCAGTTTTAATGGTTTTGATAAATCCCCCGGTTTAGATGGCAAAGATCCTTCAGTTGAAGCTAAATCAAATCTGGAAAAGGTTTATGCAAAAACATATAAAGCTTTAAAAGCTAATCATATTGCTGATTATCAGCATCTGTTTCAAAGGGTAGGGTTTGAGCTAAAAGCCAATCCTGTGGCAGAGCAGCAAGCTACGGATGAACGTTTGCTTCAATATGTAAAGAATAAAAATGACCAGGGTTTACAAACATTATATTATCAGTTTGGCAGGTATTTAATGATTGCAGCGTCCAGACCAGGCTCACGACCTTCGAATTTACAGGGAATCTGGAATGATATGGTACAACCGCCGTGGGGCAGTAATTACACTACAAATATTAATACAGAGATGAATTACTGGCTGGCAGAAAACACAAACCTTTCTGAATGTCATGAGCCATTGTTTAATTTTATGCAGGAACTGGCAGTAAATGGAGCCAAAACAGCCAAAGTTAATTATGGTATAAACAAGGGTTGGGTAGCGCATCACAATTCCGACCTTTGGGCTAAAAGTTCCCCTCCAGGTGGTTATGATACAGACCCAAAGGGGATGCCCAGGTGGTCTGCATGGCCAATGAGCGGCGCCTGGTTTAGCACTCATTTATATGAGCATTATCAGTTTACTGGCGATAAGGTTTTCTTAAAAAAGACTGCATACCCATTAATGAAAGGGGCTGCTGAGTTTATGCTGCAATGGCTGATTAAAGATCCCAATAGTAATTATTTAATTACCTGCCCATCTACTTCTCCGGAAAATACTGTTAAAATAAAAGGAAAAGAATATCAACTGTCTATGGCTTCAACGATGGATATGTCTATTCTGCGACAGCTTTTTACAGATATTATTGCTTCTTCGGAAGCCTTAAATGAAGATGCAGATTTTAGGGTAGAACTGATCGCTGCTCGTGAAAAACTATATCCATTCCATATTGGTCAATATGGTCAGTTACAGGAATGGTTTCAGGATTGGGATGATCCAAAAGATACTCACCGTCATGTCTCTCATTTGTTTAGTTTATATCCTGGAAATCAAATCTCTGTATTTGAAACTCCAGAACTGGCAAGCGCTGCAAAACAATCTTTGATATACAGGGGCGATGTAAGCACAGGATGGTCTATGGCCTGGAAAATTAACTGGTGGGCCAGGTTACAGGATGGTAATCATGCTTATAAAATACTGGAAGATGCATTTGCATATATAGACCCTACCAAAGAAAAGGCACAAATGAGCGGAGGAGGAACTTACCCCAATCTGTTTGATGCCCACCCTCCATTTCAGATTGATGGAAACTTTGGTGCCACCGCTGGGATCACCGAAATGCTTTTACAAAGTCAGGATGGGATGCTGAACCTATTGCCGGCATTGCCCGATGCCTGGAAAGAAGGGAGTATAAAAGGGATAAGAGCAAGGGGTAATTTTATTGTAAATTTAGACTGGAAGAACGGAAAGCTTACACAAGCATTAATAAAATCAGAAATTGGGGGTAATTGCTGGTTAAGGACAATACAAAAAGTGATGGTCGTAGGTGTTGATGCAAGGCCTGTAAATGGCTCAAATCCAAATTCGTTGACACAGTTGCCGTACAAACCGCAATATAAAAATAATGCAAAATCTGCTTTGCAATCTGTTCCCGTACAGCAGGGCTACGTAGTAGACTTTAAAACAGAAAAAGGGAAAACCTATAAAATTATTACCCTCTAAAATTGCCTTGATGAACAAAATATTTAAATACCCGATATATCTGTTGCTCTTGCTTTTAACTACTGATTTAGCTGCGCAGGATATTAAATGGGAAGCCGTAGCTCCCGGTGTATGGAAAGGAACAGTTGGCAAACCAGAAGCCTATAACCTGTTAATCGCTTCGGGTGCTACCCCATCTGTTGATAGACTAAAAAATATGGGCGATGCACCATTCCCTTTTGAAAAAAGTGAAATCACCGGAAAGTTATCAGATGGTAAAACCTATCTGCGATTTCCATTAGATAAAAAAGAACAGCTGTATGGCTTTGGGTTAAACTTCCAAACGGTACATCAGCGAGGTAAAATCCTAGAGCTTCATGTAGATCATTATGGAGGTAAAGACAACGGACGTACGCATGCGCCAACACCATTTTATGTTTCATCTAATGGATATGGTGTTTTTGTAAATTCTGCACGTTATTTAAAAGTTTTCGCAGGGTCGTCTGTTAAAAGAGATGGTACAAATGTGCCAGAAGCAAAAGACCGAAATACAGATAAAAGCTGGCCGGCCCGCCCTTATTCTGATGGGGTGGAGATTCTTGTTCCCGCAGAAGGAGTAGAGTTTTACGTATTTGCTGGCCCGAAACCATTAGATGCCGTGCGCAGGTATAACCTGCTTAATGGAGGCGGGGTGCTGCCTCCGCGCTGGGGTTTAGGTTTTACGCAACGTGTTAAAACCCTGTTCACTTCTAAAGATGTAGAAGACGAGGCTAAAGCATTTCAGGATAAAGGTTTTCCACTGGATTTTATAGGGCTGGAGCCAGGATGGCAGAGCAGGTCTTACCCATGCACATTTGAGTGGGATACCAGCCGTTATCCTGAGCCTGCTGCTTTTGTGAAAGATATGCTTGGTAAGGGCATCAGACTTAATTTGTGGACTAATCCCTATGTTTCGCCTCAGGCATCGATTTATAAGGATATTAAGCCCTTTACTGCCGATCATACCGTTTGGGTAGGTGCAGTTCCTGATCTGACTATGCCTGAGGCCCGCGATATTTTCTTTGGGCAACTTAAAAAGAGCCAGGTTGACATTGGCATAAGCGGATATAAATTTGATGAGGTAGATGGTTATGATCATTATCTCTGGCCTGATGTAACCATATTTCCGTCGGGTAAAAGTGCAGAGCAGTTGCGCCAAACTTATGGTCTGCTTATTCAGCGTTACAGTGCTGCCTTATATCATGAACGTAATCAACGTACTTACGGATTGGTAAGGGCTTCTAATGGTGGCGGGAGTTCATTACCTTATGTGATTTACAATGACTATTATAATCATGAAGATTTTATTACCGCTTTAATAAACAGCAGTTTTGCAGGAGTACTGTGGACTCCTGAAGCAAGAGTATCTAAAACTGCAGAGGAATGGCTGCGCCGTATGCAATCAGTAGTTTTCTCGCCAATGGCCATGATCAATGCATGGTCCAGCGGTACAAAGCCCTGGTCGTATCCTGAAGTAGAACAGCAGGTAAAAGACATGGCACTGTTACGCATGCAAATGATGCCTTACTGGTATAGTGAATTTGCGAAGTATCACTTTCAGGGAATTCCTCCTTTTAGGGCAATGAACCTTGAGGAAGGATATCAGGCTGATGTTAAAAAAGAAGTTAAAAGCACCAATCTTGAAGATAACCCATATGTAGAAGCTTTGAGTAAAGAAGTTAAAGATCAGTACATGGCGGGCGAGTATCTGTTAGTCGCACCTATGTTTACCGGAAAGCAAACCCGTACAGTAATACTTCCCAAAGGCAAATGGTTCGATTTCTATACCGGTAAATATGCAGGTGACGGAGAGGTAATTACTGTAACACCAGGACTAGATAAAATACCTGTTTATGTAAAAGACGGTGGTGTTATCCCAATGGGGCCTGCGTTAATGCATGCACCTAAGCCTAACGAAAAGGTAAATCTGGAAATCAGATACTATGGCAGCAAGCCAGCTAAATACCAGCTTTATGACGATGATGGTGAGACTTTTAATTATGAAAAGGGAGCGTATAGTTTTAGAGAGATCAATATTTCTAAAACAACTGATGGTAAACTGAAAACCAGTATTTCGAAAGCTGAAAACGGAAAGCCGAATACCATTAATAAGGTAACTTTTAAAGCAATGACGAATTAAGAATAATGATCAGAAAATACATGTTTACTTTTTTTGCGGCCATAGTGGTAATGATGGCACAGCAATCCTGCTCTTCCCTTAAAAAAGCTCCTGTTAATGCATTAAAAAAGCAGGTCATGGAGCAGGCTGATTGGGCGATGCAACAGCAACCTGTTACCGTTACAGCCGAAACATCGTTGAGAAGTGCTGGAGGTAAGCATGATTTTTATTCGGAAGGCGACTACTGGTGGCCTGATCCTAAAGATTCCAATGCACCTTATATCCAAAAAGATGGAATGACCAATCCGGATAATTTTGTAGCTCATAGGTTAGCGATGATCAGGTTCAGTAAGATCATTGGTGCCCTGGCATCTGCTTACAAGATAACCGGAGATGAGAAATATGTAAAACAGGCAATGGATCATTTAGAAGCCTGGTTTATTAACCCTGCTACTTTAATGAATGCAAACCTGCAATATGCACAGGCAATTAAGGGCAGGTTTACAGGTCGGGGAATAGGAATAATAGATACCATCCAGCTAATGGAGGTTGCACAGGGCATTATTGTAATGGAGCGGGTATTAGATCCAAAAATATTATCCGGATCAAGGAAATGGTTTACGGAATACCTTGGCTGGTTAATGAGCCACCCTTATGGAAAAGCCGAAATGAATGCACAGAATAATCATGGAACCTGTTTTACCATGCAGGTAGCATCATTTGCAAAGCTAACGGGTGATGAGAAGCTGCTTAATTTCTGTCGTGAAAGATATAAAACAGTGTTGCTGCCAGATCAAATGGCAGTTGATGGGAGTTTTCCAAGGGAATTGTCGAGAACAAAACCATACGGTTATTCTATTTTTAATTTAGATGCGATGACCACACTTTGTCAGATACTTTCAACTAAAACCGATAATCTATGGGAGTATAAAACAGCTGACGGTAAGTCTATTGAGAAAGGTATTGGCTATCTATATCCTTTTTTGGCCGATAAGAGCAAATGGACTTTAAAGCCTGATGTGATGTATTGGGAAAACTGGCCTGTGGCACAACCTGCACTGATATTCGGTGCACAGGCATTTCATAAAACAGAATGGTTAAATACCTGGCTAAAGCTGGAACATGATCCTAAAGTAGAAGAAGTAATCAGAAATCTGCCTGTAAGAAACCCATTAATATGGCTCAATTAAACTTTAAAGCACTGACCAAATATGAATAAATATCTTTCTGCAGCACTTATTTTATCTGCTTTTCAGTTCCCGTCCTTTGCACAAAATGTCAATGTAAAAAAGGCATTTGAGCATGCAACACAACAATCAGAGCTGATGCTTAAAGAGGTAGACCTTGCAAAAGCAGCATCGGGTAAACCGGAGCTTGTTTCGCCCAGAACCTTAGATCATGGTAATTTAAAACTGGTAGCCTCTAAAGACTGGACAAGTGGTTTTTTTCCGGGTGAACTATGGTTTTTATACGAATACACAGGTAAGGAAAACTGGTTAGTACAGGCAAAGAAATTCTCAGCCGATATAGAAAAGGAAAAGTTAAATGGTGTAACCCACGATATGGGTTTTAAGGTATACTGCAGTATAGGTATGGGTTACAGGATTACCAAAGATCCGCATTATAAAGAAGTACTCATCGAATCTGCGCAGACATTAAGTAAAAGATTCAATCCTAAAACAGGAGTAATCAGATCATGGGACCATAGCACAGATAAGTGGATAAATCCGGTAATTATAGACAATATGATGAATCTGGAATTGCTTTTTGAAGCCACTAAGCTTACTGGCGATTCATCATTCTATAAAATTGCGGTAAGTCATGCCAATACAACTATGAAAAATCATTTCCGTTCTGATTATAGTTCATATCACGTAATTGATTATGATCCAAATACAGGAGTGGTTTTAAAAAAGAATACCCATCAGGGATATAGTCATGAGTCGGCCTGGGCAAGAGGTCAGGCATGGGCGCTGTACGGTTATACCATGTGTTATCGCTATACTAAAGATCCTGCATATTTAAATCAGGCTGAGCATGTTGCTGCCTTTATTCTAAATCATAAAAACATGCCAAAAGACCTGGTGCCTTACTGGGATTTTGATGCACCGGAGATACCTAATGAGCCTCGGGATGCTTCTGCTGCTGCAGTTATTGCATCTGGTCTTTATGAGCTAAGCGGATATAGCAGTAACAAGAAGTTATATAAAAGTAAAGCCGACCTGATGATGCAGAGTTTAAGTACAAAATATATATCCCCAAAAAGCGAAAACAGGGGCTTTATTTTGCTTCACAGTACAGGTTCCAAACCCTCAAATAGCGAAGTAGATGTGCCGCTTTCTTATGCAGATTATTATTATCTGGAAGCACTCTTAAGATGTAATGCATTAAATAAACAAGCTAATAAGGTTGAATAACAGGCTAACAGCAGAGAGTATTAACTAACTATTGATGATTAATTTAGAGATAAATCATAACCTAAACCTTAAACCATGAAAAAGACTAAATTAATTGCTGTTGCACTGATTTGTGTATACGCCTTTCTATTGAGCTGTAAAAAAGAAACAAGTGTAAACACAAGTAAAAAAGAACTTTCATCTTCAACATTTAATGCACCGGTGCAAATTATGTCCGTCCTGTTTAATGGAGATGCTGCAAACGGATCAGCTAATGTTTGGAAGGACATTAATATTGAGGGTGCCGGAACCGTAACGACTGTAAATGATGAAACAGGGACGTTAACCTGGAAATTTTTAAAACCTGCAGATAGTCATCGTACCGAGGGGCACGGTGCTAAAAACTATGAAGCGGCTGATGGCGATGTGATCTATATTGGCTGGACAAGTAAGATCTATATGCCTGTTGCGCTAAAAACAGAAGCGTTGTTTCAATGGAAATCTTACCCAACAGCAGGCTCTTTACAAAACCATCCTCTGATGCTCCGGACGAAATCAGGAAACCTTGAACTGCAACATTTCGATGACAACCATGTGGCAACAGTTCCGTGGTCTACACCACTTTCTGTAAGTACATGGCTTAAATTCGTAATTTGTATGAAAGTGTCTCGTAACCCTTCAGTCGGCTATATCGAATTTTGGTACAATGGTGTAAAACAAACCCTTTCGAATGGTAGTCAGCGTTTGTATTGCAGAACATTAGATGTCGATTACTGTGATCCAAAATGGGGTGTTTATGGTGGAGATGCCTCACAAGTAACTCACTTTGTAAAAAAAATAAGAATTGCATCTACCTATGCAGATGCAGCACAATAAAACAAATATAACATGCGTAAAATACTATTCTTAATACCATTGGCGCTTCTTTTTCTGTTTCAGACAGGCTATAGTCAAAAACAGATGTCTAAAGATGAACGGATGAAATGGTGGCGGGAGGCTAAGTTCGGGATGTTCATTCACTGGGGAGTTTATGCCCAATTTGCAGGTGTTTATAAAGGGCATGAGCAGCGTAGGGGTGGTGCCGAATGGATTATGAATCGTTCTAAAATCCCTGTTGCCGAATATCAGGAAATGGCCAAAAGTTTTAATCCTGTAAAATATGATCCGGATGCATGGGTAAAGATGGCTAAAGATGCAGGTATGAAATATATTATTATTACCGCTAAACATCATGACGGCTTTGCCTTATTTAACTCAAAAGCCAGCAAATGGGATATAGCCGATGCTACTCCATATGGCAAAGATCTGTTAAAACCCCTAGCCGAAGCTTGTAAAAAGCAGGGTATTAAACTGGGCTTTTATTATTCGCAGGCACAGGACTGGAATAATCCTGGTGGGTCGGCAGCAAGAAAAGTAATGAACGAGGGGTGGTTAAATCCCGACTCGGCAAAAATTGATGCTTACACAGCTGCACATCATGGCCATTGGGACCCTGCACAGGAAACCAAATCTTTTGACCAATATATTGATGATGTGGCGGTACCTCAGGTTAAAGAGCTGATGACCAATTATGGTGATATTGCTGTACTTTGGTGGGATACCCCTACAAATATGACAGATGAAGCGGCGTTAAAATTACAGGCTGCACTAAAAACACAGCCTCAGATAATTACCAACGACCGTTTAAAGCGTCCGAACTTTCCAGGAGATACAAAAACTCCGGAACAAAAAATACCAAACCAGGCTGAATTGGATGGAATGGACTGGGAAACCTGTATGACAATGAATGGGACCTGGGGCTTTAGAACATCAGATCAGAAATGGAAATCGAGCGAAACTCTTATTAGAAATCTTGTGGATATAGCTTCAAAAGGTGGGAACTACCTGTTGAACATAGGGCCTAAACCCGATGGAACATTCCCTCAGGAAAGTATTGACAGGCTAAAGGCAATAGAAAAGTGGATGAAGGTAAACAGCGAGGCCATTTATAGCACCAAGTCAAGTCCGCTAAATCCATTGTTGTGGGGGCGTTGCACAAAAAAGCAAACGAGTAATGGTACTACCCTTTATTTTACGGTGTTCGACTGGCCTGCTGATCAAAAAATAAGTATTCCGAATATCACAAACAAAGTGGTCTCTGCTACTTTACTGGCTACAAAAACGAAGCTTAAAACAAATACATCAAACAATGATCTGGAAATTAGTTTGCCATCAAAGGCCCCCGATGCTGTTGCCAGTGTAATTAAAGTAGAGTTTAAAGGAATCATAGAAAATCAGGTTCATGACATTCCTAAAAAAGAAATGAAAACCGGTGCTTTAGATTAAAGATAATGAACAAGGTCATCCTTATTGCCTTTGTGCTTTTATGTAGCACAAAGGCAGTATTACATGCAAAAGATTATAAAATAAAGAATGCAAATGAACTTAACACACTGAGTTTAAAATCCGGTGATAAGGTAATTATGCTAGGCGAGCTATGGAAAGATCAGCAACTGATTTTTAAAGGTAAAGGGACAAAAGAAAAACCAATTACCCTTGGTGTTGAATTCCCCGGTAAAACTATACTTAGCGGAAATTCAACGCTGGTAATAGATGGTACATGGCTTATTGCCGACGGGCTTTCATTTACAGATGGATTTATTGAACATGGCGACGTGATCCAGTTCAGCCCTAAATCAACGTGGTGCAGGCTAACAAATACTTCAGTTGTTAATTTTAATAACCCAAATGGTAAGGCTGATTACAGATGGGTGTCTCTGAATGGATTTAATAACCGTGTAGATCATTGTATGTTACAAGGCAAGAACCATCAGGGAGTTACGCTGGTAGTATGGCTTACGGATAAGCCGAATTATCATAAAATAGATCATAATTATTTCGGCCCCAGACCTGAGCTCGGGAGAAATGGCGGAGAAACAATAAGGATAGGTACCAGCACCTGGTCTTTTCACGATTCGTATACTATAGTAGAGGATAACATCTTTGACCATTGCGATGGTGAGTTAGAAGCCGTGTCTGTCAAATCATGCAAGAATACCATCCGTAATAACCTGTTTTATGAAACCAGGGCTACTTTAACTTTGCGCCATGGAAATGGATCTGATGTATATGGTAACTATTTTATTGGCAACTTTAGGGAAGGGACCGGAGGTGTGAGGATAATAGGAGAGGACCATAAAGTACACGACAACTATTTCTACGGCTTAACGGGGACGGGTGTAAGTGCTGCAATTTCAGTAATGGCTGGCTTACCTAATCCTGTTTTAACAAGCCATTGGCAAGTTAAAAATGCCATCATAACCAACAATAAAATCGTGGCTTGTAAAGAGCCGTTTGCAGTTGGTGCGGGCTATAATCCTGAAAGGAACCTGCCTGCATTAAATACCACTTTTGCTGATAATGTAATAATACCTGCAAATGCTGCCATAAAATGGTATGATACTACTGTAGTTGTTAAACTTAAGAACAATAAATTCACAAACGGAGCCAGGCTGGATAAGCTTCCAGAGGTATTTACATCAAAATTGGATTCTATTGGACCTGTTTGGCAAAAGCGAAAACACTTTAATTTTGTATTCAAGCCGCATCAATAGTAAGAAAATTATTGAGTGAGGGTAACTTCTTAGTTTTTTCTGGCCTTCAATTGTGCTTCGTATAAGGAGGATGGTTGGAGGCCAGTTTTATCATTGCCCTCCCATTCACCATTTTCTTTACCATCCAACCTACCTTTTAATTGTTTTCCTCGTAAACCAATTACATAGTTTTTTCCTGAAACCCAGGGGTTTTGTACTGCCGCACCCGATGCCTTGCAATTCCATAATACCTGTGTTACACCAGCCCAACCATGGCCGCTACCCCAATTACCACGATCCTGTACGTTGATCTCGCCATCGGTGTCTATATTGTCGTATAATGTTCCGCTTGCCCATCTATGGTGTGGGCCAATATCAGCATGGGTTTTTCTTGATTTACAGTTGTAAAAAACATTAGGCCCGTTAACACGGGCTCCGGTAACATAATCATGACGCCCTTCAGTAGTTTCAAGGTTTATGAAAAGGTTTTGCTGGCCTTCGTTGTTAAAGGAATACCTTCTGCCTCCCGTAATGATAGATTTTGCATCAAAGCATTTTGAACCAGTTACTGTTATGTTTTTAGCTCCCTGCCTAAGACTCACACAAGAGTTCCCAAAATAATAAGCGCTTACATTTCTTACCCAACCATTTTCAATGTGATCAAATTCAACAGCAACCCAGGCATGATCTTCGTCTGTATCACTGATAAATTCTGATTCAAAGCGCATATTCTCTATACCATTTTCAGCTAATCTACCTGCATATGTATATTTAAATACCTCGCCACCGCCATATTTTTTATCCATTGACATAACGATAGGATTATCTATAAAAACTTTGTTGCCCTCAATAGCTGTTATTTGTCGTTCGTAACTAAGATTGTATTCTTTTGCTGTCCATTGTTTTGTTCCTTCTCTGGCAATGATCTGATCCATTTTTAAATCATGAATCCAGTTATCGGTACCTGGTCTGAAAACAATTATACGGTCGCCTTTTTTTAAGGCTTTGGCTGAGGTAATATTAAATGATTTTGCACCTGTAGGTACATAATCGTCTGTGATTTTTACTCTGCTGTTTTTTAACTCTGTAATCTTTCCTTGTCCACTTACTTTAATTAAAGATCGTTGTCCTTTTCCGGTTGCAATGAGTTTTGTATCTTCTCCTTCTCCGCGTAAAACGATGCCACCTGTTTGTATGGATATATTTGCTGCAATAAGATAGCTGCCTTTTTTAAGTAATATGGCACCCCTATAACCATCTTTATCTGGCGCAATAGCTGCAACCTCATCAATGGCCTGCTGAATTACTTTACCCGCATCGCCTTGTAAGGGATTAACAATTTTAACGACTTTTATATTGGGGATTTGTGAGAATCCATGATGGTATCCTACATTACTAAAATCAGGGATGATATTTCCTTTTTCGTCAGGAACGTAGGTAATACTGCTATCCTTGTTTATGGTAAGAAACCTGGAGTTCCACAGTGTATCATTTTTAAAAGAAGTTATAACTGTGTAGATAAACAGGCACAAGCCTATTAGAGTAAGATAAAATACATTTAATATATTTTTGTTTTGGCTCATTTTGTAGATGTTATAAGTGTTTATTGTTAATAGTGGATATGCAATTGAGTAATAATTGAGTGAATTCTACTATCTACATTTAGCAAAATAATCAACCAGATTAGCATTTTTGAGAAATGTTTAACTAAATAAAAAAGGCTTTGAACCATCCGGTTCAAAGCCTTTCAACTAAAAAAATGGAATTCTAATGTCTTCCGTGTCCACGGCCATTGCCATTGCCATGACCTTTACCATGGCCGCGATCGCCTTTCCAGCCTCTGTCATTGTCTTTGTATTTTTTATACTTGTAAGAATCGTGTCTGTCATAACCTCTATCTACGTAACGAACCTCACGACTGTAACGAACCGGTTGAGAATGATATGATCTGTATCTGGCATATCTTACTCTGTGCTCTCTATAATAACGATATGGCTCAGGCGAGTTAATTACAACTTTATATCCATTGTACAAATCATAATCTCTGTACCTTGGTGGTAAGCCCGCAGAGAAAGTCCAGTTTCCATTGCTTAAGTAAATAAACTGTCTGGTAGGAACGTAATAATAACTTTCGATATCAGGCATATAATAATAATCTGCATGATCATAACCTGAAGGCCCCCACGCAGGCTGAGAACCTATGTTTACGCTAAGGCTAACCTGAGCGTTCGACTTGTTTGGCAATAACCCAATTGCCCCAAGTAATGCTAAAAATACTAACTTTTTCATAACCTGATGTTTTATTTGTGTGTTAAAAAATGGTGATGATGATTATTGCAGTGTAACTATACCTATGCTGGTATTCTGTCCAACAGTAACAGCAACATTCGGGATTGTAGTTTCTGCAAAACCCTCAACAGGTAATATTTTTACAGTATAATTTCCTGTGGCTAACCCTCCAACAGTAAACTTACCTGTAATCATATCGGTTACGGTTCCTACAGTATCAGTTCCGTTAATAACCAAAACCTCAGGGTGACTTCCAATTGGTAGCACAGTACCTGAAATTAAACCAGATGTTGCGGCGGTAATACCTCTAACAACAGGTTTTAGTATGTACTTTCCATTTCCTGTTGCAACAATAGATTTTGCTGCATCAAAATCCAGAAGCAGGGTGTAAGTAACTCCAGGTACCAATTCCGGATTTTCAGTAAGTTTTACCTTCCATCCAGAGCTTTGTGCACTAGGTGTTTTTAAGTCCTGTACCTTGCCATCTACAACAATGGTGTTATTGTCGTAAAGTACAAGTCTGATCTCGTTGATCTCGCCAGACGGCATATCACCAGAAGCCACTAAAATATCCGGACTACTTGTTCCGATGCGGAAATCAAGGATATTAAATATTCCATGATCAACTTCAAAAGTATAAGGTTTGCCACCTGAAACCAGAATAACCTGTTTTACGTTTAAATTGATAGCATCAAAATCTCCCGGAGCATCAGTCATCCTGATCTCTACCTTTGTAGTTCCAGATGTCTGAGTGTCCTTTTTGCAACCTGTAAACGCGGTTATTGCAATAACCAAGGCTATCAGAGTTGCATAAATTGTTTTGTTTTTCATAATAGTAGAGTCTTTAGTTTCTCATTTAATAACTCAAAGCTCAATCCTGAACATGAAAACAACATGAAATTCAAAAGATATTTCAATTTTTTTAATTTTTTTTCAAATTTCATCTGAATTTCATGTTGCATAATCAACTTTGAAATAGATATTGAGTGGCGCAGATGAACATGAATATGTTTTAGGAGGGCTGAAAGTTTGTCTCGAAAGAGGCAAACTTTCTTTATATTTACATGATGAGCATTTCAATATATTTTCAAACAATGGTCAGACGCTTACTAACAGTAACTATAGTTATGTTTTTACTTGTTTCGCCTGCAGTATCTAATACTACAGGGGCCTCATTTTTGAAATTTTATTATCAGAAAAAAAAAGGTAAATCTGAACAGGCAGATCGTTCAAAAGGCGACAGACAAAGACCAGATGTGAAGGAGGTGCCAAAATCAAGAAAACAACCAAAACCAGAAGTTGTTAAACCCAAAGGGAGGCCCGATGTTAAACCCATAAAAATAAATCGCCCCAAAATTAAAAAACACTAGCCAGTATGAGAGTACTATCCCTTGGTGTAATTATTTGCTTGTTTAGTATAAAGGTTAGAGCTCAAAATGATACTGACTCAACAAAAACAAAAAAAACTACTATAACTGCAGCTGCTTTATACAGTAATAATGTTAATTACTATGGTCAAACAACAGCTGAAAAGCTGCCCTATGTGTTGGCCAATGTAACTGTAAGGTTGCCTGTTAGCCTTTATTTTTCAGCAGGTTCTTATAAGCTTTTAAATGTAGGGTCGGGTATTTCTGAAACTGATTTGGGCATTGGGTATGATCATGATTTTAGTGAAAGATTTACTGCGGGAATTGGCTATAGCAGGTCTTTTTATCCTAAAAATTCTCCGCTGCTTCAAGCATCAAATGAGAATAATGTGAATCTAACAACTGATTATTATTGGCCATGGTTTAAAAGTTCTTTATCAGTAGATTATGCTTTTGGACAGGAAAGTGATCTTTTTACTGGCCTAACTAACTCGAAACTGATAGAGCTTGGTACGCTATTTAACCAGAAAAATCAAATATCAATAGAGCCATCCATCGAAATAGTAGCAGGTACACAACACTTTTTAAAAACCTATACGGAGCAGAAGAACAAAAAGAATAATGGTAAAGGGAATGGAAACGGTAACGGCAATAGCACCATCACTACTACTTTGCCGGCAACAAGTTTCGAGCTTTTATCGTATAATTTTAAAATACCATTAAGTTATAGCAGAGCAAATTATATGGCCGAAGTTAGCTATCAGTTTTCTGTGTTAGGTGCAAATGCCATTACTGAAGCTAAGCGGCAGCAATCTTTTATTAGCCTTGGTTTTTATTATCAATTTTAATTTCAATTGCAAAAATGAAAGTACTTATAGTTGAAGATGAAAAAACGTTAGCCTACGAAATGGAAACCTTTTTAAAAAAGGCTTTTTATCTGTGCGATCTGGCACATACTGTAGCCCAGGGTTTAGAAAAAATTGAAATGAACAGCTATGATTTTATCCTGTTAGATCTTGGTTTGCCGGATGGTGATGGATTGTCGTTGCTGCCAAAAGCAAAAAAGTATAACCCTGAAGCGGCATATATTATTTTAACGGCCCGTGGTAATCTTGAAGATAGGATAACAGGACTAGATCTTGGAGCTGATGATTATTTAGCAAAACCTTTTTCATTGCTTGAACTTCAATCAAGAATGCAAGCTATTGCCCGTCGTAAATTTAATGTAAAGGAAGAAGCTATTCCTCTGGGAGAGTTTAGTATTGATGTTCAAAAAAGACTTGTGCAATACAAAGATCAGCAGATTGAACTGTCGCGTAAGGAATATGATTTGTTAAGTTATCTGTTTTTACATAAGAATCGGGTTTTAACAAGAATGCAGCTCAGTGAACATATCTGGGGAACTTTTGCCGATGATGATTATGATTCGAATTATATTGATGCTCATATTAAAAACATCAGAAAAAAGTTAAATTCATGTGCGCCTACCGAGTGGCTTGAAACTGTTCGTGGCGTAGGCTATAGAATAAAAAATTAAACGTGAAATTATCTGCCAAACTTATTTACTTCATTACCGGATCTAAACTAGCTGTAGTGCTGTTATTTGTGCTTTCTATGCCTTTTTTAGTTGCAAGGATTGCTTCAGAATATACGAATTACTCCTTAAGAGATCAGCAGAAAAAGGTGATTAATGATGTACATAAAAATGGTATGGAATATTATCTACAAGGTGATGATAGTTACGGGGGTTATACTATGCTTAAACAAGAATATATTGCTCTTGAACCTGCTGCACCCGGGTTACTTATTGATACCATAAAAACTGTAAGACGTATTATTGAACGGGATACATTGAGTTATCGCGTGCTTAGTCATACTTTTAAAATTAAAGATAAAAACTACCTGCTGGAGATAGGAAAAACAGTAGGCAGCATCAATGAATATAATAAGCCCCTGCAACGTATTGCGCTGTATGTGCTAATGGGTTTAATAGCATTAACAATCATAATAGACCTCGTATTTACCAGGGTTTTAATAAGACCGCTTGGGAAAATTATAGAAAGTAAACTGGTAAATCGTAAATTTCCATTTAAGGATCAACGCGAACCTATAAAAACCACCACTCAGGATTTTAAATACCTGGACGAGTCACTGATTAGTTTGATGGATCAGATCAATATAGACTTTGAGAAAGAACGGGAATTTACTGCCAATGCATCACACGAGTTGATGACACCCATAAGTATCCTCCAAAATAAGATGGAAAATCTGCTTGCCGATGATCAGACTACTGAAGATGTTGCATTGCGAATTGTAGGAATGATGAAAACGCTTGATCGGTTAAAGAAAATATCTTCTTCTTTACTGTTCATTTCCAGGATTGAGAATGATCAGTTTGTAAAGCTGGCCTCTGTTAAACTGATTGATTTACTTGCTGATATAAATGAGGAAATTAGTCATAGGCTGGAAGATAAGAGTCTTACACTGAACATTGATGTTAAAAATCAGATTACCCTCAAAAATGTGAATCATGACTTACTTTTTCAACTGTTTTACAATTTAATAAATAATGCAATTAAATATAATGTTGAACAAGGTAGTGTTACTATTACTGAGGCATTTAATAAGCAAGGTGAATATCAGATCTTCATTAAAGATACAGGAATTGGCATTGCCAGCGAGGATATTGACTTTATTTTTGATCGGTTCAGAAAAGCTAATTTATCTGAAAATGTAGGCTACGGGCTAGGGCTTTCGATAGTTAAAAGTATTGCATTATATCATAATATCGATATTAAAGTCGCATCTGCGGTTAAGCAGGGCTCAACTTTTACAATTACTTTTCCAAAGGTAATGTTGAGGTAGATTTCATATATTCACAATTTTAAAAGACTATGAAATTATCATCTATAATACAACCGCAGGAATTACTTTTACTAAGTAAAAATGATTTTATCTTATTTGATGTGAGTGCCGGATCTAAAGCAAGGTATGATGCGCAGCATTTGGATGGCGCTTTTTATTTGGATTTAAATACTGATCTGGCTGATATTAAAGATTTTGCTGTGGGTGGTAGACATCCTTTACCTACTTTTGAACATTTTGCCGAAGTTTTAGCAAAGCATGGAATTACAAAGGATAGCCATATAATTGTTTACGATGATAAAAATGGATCAAATGCTGCTGCCAGATTTTGGTGGATGCTAAAATCAATAGGGCACCAAAAGGTTCAGGTTTTAAATGGAGGATATAATGCGGCAATTGAAGTGGGATATGTCGTGAATTCTGAGGTTCCGTATGCTAAAGCATCAGAGCCTTATCAAATAGCCGAATGGAAATTACCATTGGCAGAAATGGATGAAGTTGAAATTGCGGCTAAAAGCGATAACCACGTAGTAATCGATGTACGTGATGCAAATCGCTATGCGGGTTTAACTGAACCAATTGATTTAATTGCCGGTCATATCCCTGGTGCTATAAATATTCCATTTACTGAGAACCTGGATGCAAACGGAGCTTTTTTAGCTCCGGAAATATTAGAGGAAAAATATTCAAATGCTTTATCTGATTATAAAAATGAAAATGTAATTGTGCACTGTGGTTCTGGTGTAACTGCCTGCCATACACTTTTAGCTATGGATTATGCCGGTTTAGAAATTCCCAAACTGTATGTGGGTAGCTGGAGTGAGTGGAGTAGAAATCATTGAGGAGCTTATTAACCAGTTAACTCCTTAAAATCTTAGCCATTGCTTTTCCTTTAGCCAATTCATCAATCAATTTATCCAGATAACGCACCTTTTGTATTAGTTGGTCTTCAATTTCTTCTACACGATAACCACAGATTACACCGGTAATTTTTGAAACATTTGGATTTATTTGGGGTGCCATGGCAAAAAAGTTTTCAAAATCAGTTTTGTTATCAAGATGATATTGCAAGGTGTGTTTATCATATCCTGTAAGCCAGAATATGATTTCATCAACTTCATCTTTAGTGCGTCCCTTTTTCTCTGCCTTTTGAATGTAATGCGGGTAAACACCTGCAAAAGACATTTTATAAACTCTTGTATTATTATTCATTTTGCAATATAATAATTCTCATTCAACATTAACCGCAGTTCAAAAGCATAGCGTACCTAATGACTAAAGCTTCAATAATGATTTTTTACAGTATATTAGGGAGACACAATTTATATTGAAATCTGATACTATTAAATCAATTGCTATACATTATGAAGCACAATAAGGGAGGCAGGACGGTTTTCTTTGGATTACTCGTTTTTTTAGGTGTATTCCTATCTTATAAAAGTGATAAAATTGAAACTATTTCATCCTTTAAAACAAATTTTGCAAATTATGCTGATACAATTGATAAGTACGGACACTGGAAGGTAACAGGAGGGAGCAAAGGAAATATTAAATATTCAAGTCTGAAACAAATTGATACGCTCAACGTAAATCGTTTACAAGTTGCCTGGATATACCATTCAGAAAGCAATGATAGCGCCAAATTTGGCCCCATTCAGTGTAATCCAATTGTGATTGATGGAGTGATGTATGGCGTATCTCCGAAACTAAAATTATTTGCTATTGATGCCGCAACGGGCAAAAGAAAGTGGTCTTTTAATCCGGCAGACTCCATTGGTAATAAAACCTGGTATCGTAACAGTGTAAATATGAACAGGGGTGTGACTTATTGGGAAGAGGGTAATGACAAGAGGATCATTTACTCCGTTGGACCAATTGTTTTCTCTGTAAATGCAATAAATGGAAAGCTCGTTAATAGCTTTGGGAAATGTGGTGGAGTGGATTTGCGAAAGGGTTTAGGAATTGATGAAAGCAAAGCTTTCGTTGCCCCCACCTCTCCTTTAATGATTTATAAGAATTTATTTTTTTTAAGTGGCTATGTTGGAGAACAAACGCCAGGACATATCAGGGCGTTTGATGTTAAAACCGGGCTGCAAAAATGGATTTTTCATACAATTCCTAAACCGGGAGAACCCGGATATGAAACCTGGGAGGATAAAAAAGCATACAAGGATATGGGCTCAACTAATAGTTGGTCTGGATTTACTTTAGATGAGAAACGAGGAATACTCTTTGCAGGCACAGGTAATCCAACTAATGATTTCTATGGCGGAGATCGTTTAGGAAAGGGGCTTTATGGAAATTGTGTGCTTGCAATAGATGCCTTAAGTGGGAAATTAAAGTGGCATTTTCAAACAGTCCATCACGATGTATGGGACATGGATCTTTCAAGTCCGCCGATATTGACTACTGTTATGCAAAAAGGTAAGAAAATAGATGCGGTTACCCAGACAACAAAAACAGGACTTATTTTTGTTTTTGAAAGAACTACAGGAAAACCACTTTATCCAATTGTTGAAAGAAAAGTATCCACAAACACATCAATCAAAGGAGAGAAGCTTTGGACCACACAGCCTTTTCCTGTCCTGCCTAAACCCTTTGCCAGGCAAATTCTGACAGAAAAAGATCTAAATACACTGGTTAGCGATTCTTCCTATCAGGATATTAAAAAGCGTTTTAAAATGTATCGGTCGGAGGGAATTTACACTCCCCCAACTAAAGAAGGAACCATTATTTTTCCAGGCTATGATGGCGGTGGAGAATGGGGAGGCCCAGCTTTTGATCCAGAGACAAACATACTTTATGTAAACGCTAACGAGATGGCCTGGGTATTAAATCTGGTAGAAAATCAACAACCTAAGTCTGTTGTCAGAACAAATCTGGAAGCGGGGGCAGCATTATACAACAAACACTGCATGGTATGCCATGGCCCTGAACGCTTAGGGGCAGGAGATTATCCATCAATTATTGGTGCAGGAAAGAAATATAACCTGCCGCAATTTATCGAGTTGCTTTCAACAGGAAGAAGAATGATGCCCGGATTTGGTCATATTACAAAAGAAGAGAAAGTAGCCATTGGATCATTTATTCTGGATTTAAAGAATGAGCAGGTAAAGACTTATAATGGACCTTCGGAACTAAAAAACAATTTGCAGAAACCCCCAAAGCCTTCTTATGGCTCAACAGGTTATAATAAATTCCTGACTAAAGAAGGTTATCCTGCTATCAGCCCACCTTGGGGTACCCTTAATGCCATTAATCTGAATACTGGTAAGTATGTGTGGAAAATTCCGCTTGGGGAATTTGAAGAACTAAAGAAAAAAGGAGTGCCACCAACCGGACGGGAAAATTATGGTGGCCCGGTAGTAACTGCTGGAGGATTAATATTTATAGGTGCCACTGCAGATGGCAAATTTAGAGCTATTAATAAAAAAACCGGAAAGATTCTGCTAGAAACTGATTTACCTGCACCGGGTGTTGCCACTCCGGCAGTTTATACTGTAAATGGAAAACAATATGTTGCAATTGCTTGTGGAGGATCAAAGTGGGGTGGGAAATCAAGTGACGTTTATATAGCATTTTCATTGCCTGATAAATAATTGTACGTCCAAATCAGCCCGAGATAATGTCTATTTTAACCTGTTCTTATAAACAGAATTACTTGTAAATTAGTATTGTCATTTAAAATATAAAAATATGAAACTTAAAAGTTTAGTAATTGCACTATGTTTAATAGCAGGCAGTCAATTAGTAAAGGCACAAGTAACAGTAACGGATATGGTAAAAGAATGGGAAAGGTCAAAAGCCTATACTCAGGAATATCTTGATGCTATGCCTGAAAGTGGATATGCCTTAAAACCTACCCCAGAAATGCGATCTTTTGCAGAGCAGGTATTGCATCTGTCAGATGCCAATTATGGTTTTACTTCAGCAGCTACAGGGACTAAAAGTCCGTTTGGTCAGGGTGAATTGGAAAAAACCAGCGATAAATCCAAAGCTAATGTGACCAAATTAGTTCTTGGTAGTTATGATTTTGTGATCGAAAATATCAAAAAGATGACAGAAGCACAGCTGGATGAAACAACCAAATTGTTTGGGAGGTTCGATATGACCAAAAGAATGGCTCTGGCTAAGGCCTTTGAACATCAAGCACACCACAGAGGGCAAACAACAGTTTATCTTCGTTTGGCAGGAGTAAAACCACCACAAGAAAAGCTTTTTTAATAGTCGGATAACTTATTTCTTATCAGCAACAAACTTATTGTTTTCAACATCCTTTAAAAACGCAACAAGGTTTGAAAAATAGTTTTGTTGGTCGTCATATATACTTAAATGACTTCCATCGGGGCACAAATAAGTTCGGCTATTAGGAATAAGTTTTCCTTCCTTCTTTATATCTTCCGGATTTCTTTCTTCGTACATCCCACCAATAACAAGTGTAGGGACCTTTATATTTGGCAACCTGTTCCAGGCGTATAATTTGTTTACTAACAGATCCTGGTATTCGGGAGAATCATGGAGCTTTAACCTGTCTAATGAATCATAAGTTTTTATGTCCTGTTCAGTAAAAGTTTTTTTCTTTAGTTGCCCTGAGTAAGGAGCATAGCTTTTAACCCCAGCAGTCATGCTCGAAAGTATTGCAGCTTTTACATGGTTTTGATACTTCTGTAAATATTCCATTGCCAACACACCACCCCAAAAATGTCCTAGTATGTAAAAGTTATCCAGTTTAAGTCCCTTTCTTACATGTTCTATTTCTTCAACAAAACGTGAGGTGTTTAAAAGCACAGAGTCGGTAGGGATATCCGAATTGCCAGTGCCCAATTGGTCATAATAATAAAATTCAATCCCTTCTTTTGGCAAAAATTCTTCAAAGCACTCAAAGTAGTCCTGGGTAAACCCTGGTTCTCCAGGTAATAGCAATACCTTGATTTTACCTTCGCCAACTTTTTTTGTCCATATGTTGTACTTGCCATCCACCACTATCATCTTTGTATTATCCGTTTTGATTTTCCAGGCAGTATCAATGGAGTTTTCTGTAAACGATTCAGGAAATTTTGATGTTTGATCACAACCCCAAAAGCAGTTTGCAGTTAAAAGGAGTAGTATTGTGGTTTTCATGATACTTAGTTTTTAATGGTCATGAAGCTAGCATGAGCAGACTTAATTGATCTGCTAAAGTTCCGAAGTAAATGGTCTCTTTGTGAGGAATTTTTCAGCCTTTAATGCTATATTTTCAGCTTTTTTATCGGACAAATTGTGCATCAACAGGATAAATTCAGCATTCTTATCTAAAAGTGTAAAATTGTATACTTCTTTCACACAGAAAAAAGAGAAAGCAGGCTATCTTTATAGTCAAATGTCTAAGCCTCAAACTCTTTTAACTTTTCTATTTTTGGTTGTTTCTGTTTTCAGAAGCCCTGTTTCCGCGCAAACAAATTCTGGATTTGAGCTCATCTCAACCACACAAGGACTCTCTCAGGGACTCATTAATGATATGTTGCAAGATAAAGAAGGCTTTATCTGGATAGCAACAAAAGGTGGGCTCAATAGGTATGATGGATACACTTTTAAAACATTCACAACAGATCCGCAGGATGACAATTCAATCAGTAGCAATTCTACCAGCAATTTGCTGGAAGACAGTAAAGGCAGGCTTTGGGTAGGTACCTATGATGGAGGTGTGAATGTGTACAATAAAAAAACAGGGCACTTTTTCCGGATTGTTCAAAAATCCGGTAATTCTTTAGGCCTTTCCAGTAATCGTATCGTATCTGCCATGGCTGAATTGCCTGATGGCAAGATATTGCTTTACCCGGATGGAGGTAGACTTAGCATTATTTCACTGTCAGATGCTGGTAAATTAGCAATAATTACATTGAGGGTCCCAGAAAACCGAACGGTTTTCTCGATAGGGAAAGATGACAAGGGGTTTATTTGGGTCGGTTTTACAGATTATAGTATCTATATTTTTAATCCATCTACCCTCGGTTTATCACCTTTATATGATGGAAAGCATTTTACCAACCTTATCGAAAAAACAGGCAGATTTATCTCAGCAAAATTTAGTCAGGGATTAGATCCCTTTATTATACCACCTATTCGTGAAGAATTAATTGATTCCTTGGGCCAATTGAATGCTAATATGATTGGTAAAGGCAGAAAAGGTGAGTTAATTATTGGTAACCGCTTTCCCCTCAAAATGGGGGCGTCTGGTTGTAATCATTACGATTTCACTGGAATAAAAGTTGGTGATAGCATGAAGGATGTCTACGCCCGCAATTTAAAAACTAATGTTAAGGATCAAAATATTAGGTGTCTGTTGTTAGATCGGTCAGGCGTGTTATGGGTAGGAACAATGGGGCATGGCATTTACAAATTTCGCATTCGGAATAATCGCTTTAATCACATCCTGCCAAGCCTGAGTGTACAGCGGCTAACAATTTGGGATACTGATATGATTTATGTGCAAGGGTGGAGGGATGCAAAATTAATAAACTCAGCAGGAAAGGAGATCATTAATCCAGTTAAACCCTTCATATTTAATGCACATACAAACGTACTGAAAACCAAAAAAGGAGACTATTGGGTATATTGGAATGGCATTGGTAAGCTATTCAGGTATAATGCTGATAGGAAATTGATGGCAACTTACGCTCAACAAGTAAATGTAACACCTACCGAGCAGCTTCAACCTATAATTGAAGACCGCAGTCATCGTGTATGGCTTTGCGGAGCTAATGGTACACTGGCAAGAATTGATCCAAATACGGGCAAACTATTAAAGTTTTCAATAAACATTAAACAATATACCGGCACTTCGGCACTTACCCAAACTACTGCTTTTTACGAAGATACGAAGGGTATTTTCTGGTTAGCTACCGAACATGGTTTTGCCCGACTCCAATTTGCCGGTGATGCTACCGGGCCTAAGATGAAATGGTTTAAAAACATACCTGGAAATGGAAATTCATTAAGCTATAATTACGTGTCATGGTTTATGGATGACCCTGTTAATCCCAATTATCTATGGGTTAGTACCAAAGGTGGTGGCTTAAACCGGATGCAAAAATCAACCGGTAATTTCGTTCATTACACAAGCAAAGAAGGACTACCTAATGATGTAGTGTATGGCACGCTAACCGATAAAGCTGGAAATATTTGGGGAAGTACCAACCGCGGATTATTCTGTATGCTTGCCGCCAAAAAGGAGAATAATGCAGGGGCCGATTTTAGAATATTCAATACCAGCGATGGATTACAGGCTGATGAGTTTAATACCAATGCAATTTGTAAATTAGACAATGGCGATCTTGCATTTGGAGGTGTAAACGGTATTAATATTTTTAATCCGCAGAAAGTTCTTGATGCCAGTTTTACACCCAACGTCTTTATTACCAGCATTCAGATCGGGAATAAAATACTTGTGCCTTATGATCAAACAAAAGTGTTAAAGGAAACCATTGAAAATACAAGATCTATTACACTCAGTTATTTACAAGACGTTGTTACCCTTGAATTTTCATCACTCGATTTTACAGCACCACAGCAGAACAAGTATCGCTACCAACTTGTAGGGATAGATAAGGAGTGGGTTGAGAGTGGCACCCGTCGTTCGGCAACTTATCTGCATTTGCCCGCCGGTAATTATACCTTTAAGGTTCAGGGCAGCAATAGCCAGGGAATATGGAGTACTAAAATAGCTCAATTAAAAATACAGGTGCTGCCCCCATGGTGGTTAAGCTGGTGGGCTTATTTAGCCTATGCTTTAATTGTTGCACTGTCTATCAGAAGGTATCTTAAATTCAATATAAATAAGGCAAAACTGCAATCGCAATTAAACTACGAGCAGTTGGAAGCCAAAAGAATGAAAGAGTTAGACTCTATTAAAACGCAATTATATACCAATATTACTCATGAATTTCGCACACCAATTACCGTTATACTTGGGATGGCCCAGCAGGTAATAGAAAAACCCGGGGAACTTTTCGAGAACCGTATGGATATGATTGTGCGTAATGGTCGCAGTTTGCTGAACCTGGTAAATCAAATGCTGGATCTCTCTAAGCTTGAAACCGGAAAAATGAAGTTACAATTGTCAAATGGTGATGTTATTCATTTTTTACGGTATGTAGTGGAATCCTTTCATTCGTTGGCAGAGAGTCAGCAAAAGCAACTACATTTTCTAACGGATATTGATACACTGTACATGGAGAATGACCTGGAGAAATTAAGACAGATTGTTTCCAATCTGCTCTCGAATGCCATTAAGTTCACTCCCGAAAAAGGAAATATTTATATCAGTGTAGCCGAAAATATGCAAGTAGCCAATATTGGCAGCTCTGCGCTAATTATTAAGGTAAAAGATACAGGTATTGGTATTCCTGCAGATCAATTACAATATGTTTTTGATCGTTTCTATCAGTTAGACAACAGTCATACCCGTAAAATGGAAGGTACTGGTATTGGCCTGGCTCTAACTAAAGAACTGGTTAAGCTTATGGGTGGAGATATTACTGTAAAAAGCCCACCTAAAGGGGCACTCACAGGTAGTGAGTTTACCGTGTCGCTTCCTTTAAAGAAAGTGGATACCATAACTGAAGATGTATTTAATGTTGATAATGATTACCAAATCTCCTCAACCGATCCGGTACCAAGTATTGCCCTACCTGTAATAGTTGATGAAGAAAATCATACAAATGTTCCTTTAATACTATTGGTTGAAGACAATGCCGACGTAGTTGCTTATACCGCATCTTGCCTGTCTGAATATAGGCTGGTTGTAGGCAAAGATGGGGGAGAAGGTTTTGATATTGCTACAGAAATGACTCCCGATTTAATTATTACCGATGTTATGATGCCAATTATGGATGGCTTTGAGCTCACCGCCAAATTACGTTACACCGAAAATACCAGCCATATCCCTATCATTATGCTAACAGCAAAAGCCGATATTGGCAGTAAAATAGATGGCTTGCAGCATGGTGCAGATGTATATCTGGAAAAGCCATTCAATAAAAAGGAATTATTGGTAAGAATAAAAAAGCTTCTGGAAATGCGTAAAAATCTGCAACAGCATTACCTCAGGAAAGCCGGAATACATGTAGGTACGCTGATGGAGTACATGATTATGCCTGATAAAGTACACGGACAAGCAATAGAAGATGGCTTTGTAAAAAGAGTTAGGGAATCTGTAGAGCAAAACTTAACAGATGTAAGTTTTACGGTTGAAAAGTTAAGTAAGCTTGTTTTTATGAGCCACTCGCAGCTGCACCGAAAACTCGATGCACTTACAGGATGTTCTCCTAATAAATTTATTAGGATGATCAGACTTAAAAAAGCAAAAGAATTATTGCAGGATCCTTCAAATAGCATTGCGTCAGTTGCTATGGATTGTGGCTATGAGGATCCTGGCTATTTTGCAAGAGTATTTAAGCAGGAGTACAATGTAACGCCTCAGAAATGGAGGGCTTCATCTCATTGAAATCTATTTGTTTTTTCTGCTCGCTTTAAAAGTTCCATTAGGCTGGATGAACAGCACACTTTCAGCCTTTTCCTTGCCTTTTACCTCAAATCTAACACTATAGCCATTCAGAGCTTTTAAGTTAAAGTTGTAATCATCTAGAGCAACTGTTTCGTAATCCTGTTGGCCAGGTACAAATACATACAATACCTTATTTCTAACTGATACCTTAACCTGCATAGTTCCAAGAGTATACTCGCCAACATACTGCTCAAGCGTTTTCATGTCTACATTAACCACTTTAGGTTTTAAGGTAAAAACCGGCGGTTTCATGCCAGGTTCGAACGAGGCGGATAAACTTTCTATTTTGCCATCAGTACTGGTCAGAAAATTAAATTTAATGTTACTTCTGGAGGTGTCTGGTTTCCCATCCTTGTTAATCTCCCTCCACTCAAACACATCATAATGATAATGCTTTAACCATGCAGTATACTTTCCGGCTTTTACAAATAGGGAGTCATTTTTACCGAAAATATCCAATAATCCGTATCCGGGATTAGTAAACGCCCCAGTGTATTCTTTTAATGAATGAGATGGTTTTGTATTTAGAATTTGTTTTAAATCGGCCTCTTTTTTAATGCCGGCACTTTTCTCTTTAGCTATTCTTCTGGCTTCCATTGTCTTATTGTTCCAGTCGATAGGCTTTAATTTAAACAACCTATCGGCAATACTATTTAACACAATAGATGGAACTGCAGACGTGTTTTGATTTGTTAATACAACAACCCCAAGCTTATCTGTCGGAAAAAAGGAAACACTCGCACTAAAACCATCAATATTTCCTCCATGCTCAACCATGTAATGTCCTCTGTACGAGCTAATCATCCAGCCTAAGCCGTAGCTGGACATGTAAATGTCAGTTTCTGATCCAGGTAGCCCACCACCCATAACCATCTGTGGACTTGCCGCCTGGGCGATATAATCAGAAGATATAATTTCTTTTCCGTTATAATGCCCGCCAGATATCCATACTTTTATCCAGTTTGCTATGTCATTTGCACTACTATTTATGCTGCCAGCCGGCCCCATGCCATCAATATTATAATAGTCCATTTTTTTAATAACATCTCCATCCAGCTGATAGGGAAGGGAGGCATCAGGATCCTTTTGGAATTCGGTTATTGAAGTATTTGAACGTTTCATATCTAAAGGTAAAAAGAACCTTTCCTTTATGTTCTGTTCCCAGGTTTTACCGGTCAGCTTTTCTGCGATCATACCTTGCGCCAAAAACATATAATTGTTGTACTGCCACTTCTCGCGCAGTCCGGCATTTGGTTCCATGTACCTCACTCTGTTAATAATACTATCACGATTACTGGTGTTAAATATATACCACGAGGCGTCATAACGAGACAAGCCCGTTCTATGAGTCATCATGTCCCGCACGGTAATCTGGTTATTCATATTGTCATTAAAGAAACGTAACTGTGGCAGGTATGATACCGCATTACCATCAAGAGAAAGTTTTCCTTCCTTTTGCAATATCCCTAATAATGCCGAAGTAAATGCTTTACTGCTAGAGCCTATCGAAAAAAGAGTATTTGGCGTTACCGGCTTTTTGTTCTCTACATCCCGGTAGCCAAAACCTTTGCTGTAAATTACCTTATCGCCATCTACAACTGCTACGGAAAAGCCTGCTATATTCTGATCTTTTAAAACTTTATTTAGTAAGGTGTCAATGCCCTGTAAACGGGCATCTACAGGTTTATTATTCTCTTGTGCTATAGCCAGAAAATTGATGCTGGATAGTAGGAGTAGGGTAAGGGTACGTTTCATAATTAAGCGTTAAAAAAACCGGAGTAAGATAGTATAATTTATACTCATCAGAGCAAAAAACGAGCACTAATTTATTCGTGTATTTTGTTGTTTACAATTCAATTTTGGGCCAGAATTTGTGTAATATTAGGTACACACAAATTTAACCGATATGAAAAAATTACTTATTATCGCAATGGCTTGCTATGGCCTGAGCGCTCGTGCACAGATGCGCGAATCCAGGAACTTTTTATACCTCTATTCTGACTCTATTATTTATGCCAAAGACATTAAACTACGGCCCGACTTTTCAGGGAACTTACGAATTCTAGTCGACTCCAGAAGTGTTCCAATAGGGCAAGTGAAATTTTTTAATAGTAGAGATGGTTTTTTTGCGAACACCAGAAAAATGGGAATTATGCGTACAGGAGAATTTGCAGAGCGAATTATTGAAGGACGGATCAATGTTTTTCAGGAAAGACCACTATCGTATCCTCCCTTTGCCTACGATCCGTACCATGTCCCAGAAACATATTATGCACCCACGCAATCAATTAACACCAACATGTATTACAATATAGGCTATGCCGATTTGAAGAAATTAAATTATGCTAATCTGAACAGAGATATGGCCAATAATCCGCAGAGTATGGATATGCTTGCTGCTTACAGAAGAAGTAAAATTGTATCCACATCCCTTTATGTGGCCGGGGCTGCGTCTATTGCAGGGGCATTTGCTGTTTACATGGGTAAAAAAAATGCTTACTCGACATCTAGTTTTACTATAGGGGTTGGTTTAGGGGCCTTGGGGTTAGGATTAATAACAGGGGGTTACCTAAAAACTCACTCAGCGAAACAGAAGTTGGAAAATGCAATAGATATTTACAATAAGTAGAGTCTAAATTGTCTTGTACTGAAAATAACCATTTTTAGTACAAGACAATCTGATGAATTTTTTTATTAAATTTTTGCGGGCATATTAATTACACTCAATTCATAAATTGAGGGTGGGGCAGTAGCTTTTAGCACCTTAAGCCGCAGTTTGCCGGTATTATAGCTCAAAGGCAATCTAATCACCTTACAATCTCCCATAGGCTCATCAGAAAGGTAAATGGTTTGCCATTGTCCATTCTGCATAATATCAATGCTATATTTTTGTATGCGCGGAACTCTTATCTGAGAAAAACCATCGGGCAACCTTTTAGTGTCCTGATATTCAAAAATGCTGATTTTATTAAATGATTCGGAGGGATTTAGCTCCATTTCAATAGCAGCCAATGTATCTTTAGCTGCCCAGCGACTATTCATTTTGCCATCATTAATCGCATTGCCCGCATATTGGTTGTTTTTATCATCCCAAACACTATTTGCAGAAACAGGCTTATCCACCGAAATAAATTTACCGTTCCGAGGTAGAGGTTTATTTAAAGATAAGCCAAGTCTTTTACCCAGGTTTATTGCAGTGTTGGCCACATACTCTCGTATGCGTCCGGTTTGGTCAGGAGGTACATTCATTACCAGGCAATTATCATTGTCTGTGCTCCAGTAAAACAATTCTTCCAATTCATCTAGATCTCTGGTTGGCAATGGCTCCGATTTTTCAAACCAATTCAATCTTTTACTAATGCAAATGGTATGCTCAAAAGGAAGGTAGTATGATTTACCATTGTGCAGGTATTGTTTCTTATCTGATTTTGCAGCTAATTCCGGATCCCACAAACGAAAATCAGAAGGGAAATATTGAAAGAAAAACTTATTGTCAACAGTCATATTTGCCGGAGGGGTATAGTTACGTTTTCCCTCCTCATTTACTATGGTATGGTTTACACTCACAGCACAATTAGGATTATATCTTTTAACCAAACCATAAACCTGATCAATACCCCAGTCTGATGGCTTTTTATCCCATCCGCCATCCAGCCATAATTCACCAATTGAACCATAATTAGTAAACAATTCGGTTAACTGGTTAAGCATATAGTCAATGTATTTTTGAGGGTCTTTATCCTTATATGATGGCTCTTTCCTGTCCCATAATGAATAATAAACAGCAAACTGGATTCCATATTTTTTGCAGGCATCCGATACAGCTTTTACAATATCCATTTTTACCGGTGATGAAGCCACATCGTAAGTTGTATACTTACTATCCCATAAACAGAAGCCATCATGATGCTTGGTAACCAGCAATACATATCTAAACCCGGCCTTTTTTGCAGTAAGTACCCATTGGTCAGGGTCAAGATTTGTAGGGTTATAACTCTCTAGTGGCAAAGTTCCATCAGACCATTCAGTGTTGTTAAAAGTATTAATACCAAAATGGATAAACATACCGTAACCTCTTTTAATCATAGCCTGCTGAGCCGAATTGGGCTTTGTAGACGGAATCAATAGCTGGGCAATACAGCAATTAAAAGCCAAAGTCATTAAAAAAGTTATAATTATATGCTTCTTCATAAGTTTTACATTATCTGTTTTATGATTTTTAAATAGCTAAATTAAGTTAGGTAGCTAATATAAGAAATAGACTAAATGGCTAATTACATGAATTATCCGATTGAAAATTATTTCGAATTAATTTGGAAATGTAAATACTATATTTACATTTGCACTGTACTACACATGTAATACAGTACTACTTAATTTATAACGCTATGATCGAATTAACAAATCTTAGTTTTGGATACAGTAAAAAGCCTCTATTATTTTGGAATCTTAACCTTAATCTGGAAGCTGGCCATATCTATGGCTTGTTAGGGAAAAATGGAGCTGGTAAATCAACCTTACTTAAAAACATTGCGGGTCTGGTATTTCCAACAGAAGGTGTCTGCAAGGTAAATGGCCATAATGCGGCAAAGCGCTTACCTTCATTTTTACAAGAATTGTTTTTTATTCCGGAAGAGATGGAATTGCCATCGCTTTCGGGTAAAGAATTTGTTCGCCGCACTGCTCATTTTTACCCAAAATTTGATCATGCCCAATTCTATAAAGTACTGGCTGAGTTTGATGTTAGCCCTGATGCTAATTTAAACCAGTTGTCGTTTGGACAGCAGAAAAAAGTAATGATCACTTTTGGTCTGGCCTCCAATACCTCATTGCTGATTATGGATGAGCCTACAAACGGACTTGATATTCCTTCAAAAGTCCAGTTCAGAAGAATTATGGCTTCTTCAATTACAGAAGACCGCTGTATGATCATATCTACGCATCAGGTAAGGGATCTCGACAGTTTGATTGATACCTTACTTGTCCTTCATAAAAAAGAAATTGTACTGAATAAGAGTCTGGATGATATTGGCGAGCGCTTACTTTTCAGTACTTCCGGTAATGCCAATAAAGATGGGGTATTATACACTGCATCTAATGCTATTGGTAATAATACCATTAGCATCAATAACCACGGACACCATAATAAGGTTGATATGGAGCTGCTTTTTAACGCAATAATAGATGATTATACTACAGTACTTGAGCCTTTAAAATAAACCGTCATGAACGAAACTTTCAACTTTACCCGTTTTCTTAATCTATTTAAGAAGCACACTGCTGAGCAATATAAAACGTATTTAATATCGACAGGTGTACTAATTGGGGTGTTAATCTTAATCCTGGGCTTTATATCTTATAATACCCGCGGACATATGGGACCCGTTATACAGGGTGCTATGTTTGTCAATTTCCTGTTTTTTGCAGGAACTATTTTTACCAGTCTGATCTTTACCGATCTGGGCGATAGAAAGAAATCTATATCTACTTTAGCTCTCCCGGCTTCTCATTTCGAAAAATACCTGGTGGCCTGGTTATACTCTTATGTGATATTTCAATTGGTTTTTCTGGGGTGCTTTTATGCTATTGATTACCTGGTGATCACTATTGGGAATGCAAACTCTCCGGATAAAATAGAGGTTATTAATGTGTTTTCTCCCGATAGAAAAGTATGGGTATCATTTTTAGTATTTGCCATTTTACATTCCATCTGTTTTCTGGGCGCGGTATTTTTTGAGAAGCTACATTTTATTAAAACGGCATTCAGTTTTTTTATTTTTATTATGGCGCTTTGCATGTTAAATCCGGTTTTACTTCATACTATATTTCAGGCCGAGATTGAAAATGGAATTCCCTTTAACATGGTAGGCCTTATCATAAATAAGGAAAATATATATGTTGAGCCAACACAAACAAGCTATATTATTGCAGCAACCATAGCCATTTTGATTTCGGTAATCCTTTGGATAAGTACCTATTTCAGGCTAAAAGAAAAACAAGTGTAAGATGGAATTTAGAGAGAACGAAGCGATATACATGCAGATAGCAGGTTACGTAACTGAAAATATTATGCTGCAAAAATGGTTGCCTGAAGAAAAGCTACCCTCAGTACGTGAGTTGGCTGCCGACCTGCAGGTGAACCCGCTAACTGTTGTAAGGGCATATGAGTTTTTGCAGGGGAAAGAGGTAATTGCCAATAAAAGGGGCATAGGTTTTTTTATTGCAGGAGATGCAGTACAGAAAGTAAAGAACTATAGCAAGGAGCGTTTTCTGGGGCAGGAGCTGCCAGAGTTATTCAAAAGTATGTATCTGCTTGGCATTAGCATAGAAGATATTGCAGAGCGATTTGAAATTTTTAAAGCACAAAACTACCAAACCAAATAGTTATGAAAACCAGTACAATGTTTATAATAGCAGCAGTGGTTGCCACATTTATTGGCCTTACCGCCTATAATTTTAGCCTTAAGGCATCATTTTTAAAAGGAGATTATAAAAATCCGTTTTATGGGTTTACGTTTAATTCTGTTAAAGATGTAAACGAAGTAGATTTGCAGTCGGCGAATAGAATTACCATCCGCATTGAGAAGGGGAAAAACCCGGGCCTATGGTTAAAAGACAGACTTAAGGGAAATCTGGTATGGACAAAAAATGGAAATACCATAAAAATTGACCTGACAAAGGCAGCAAAAGACGACGGTTTTCAGATATGGGACAATGAGTTGATCCTGATTATGCCAAGTACTGTTAAGCTGACTAGCCGTGCTTACCATAAAGATAAAGAAGAAGAAAAAAGAGCCCACATTTCCGGTGGCATCAATATTTCCGGTTTTGAGCAGGAGGCTATGCAGCTGGATTTGGGTAAATATACGACAGCGTTTTTAGACAAATTAAAATTGGGCAAGTTAAATGCAGTGATAGGCAATAAAGATAAGGCCAATGCCAGTCTGGTCATTTCTTCTGCAAACCAGATCAATACTGCAGATTTTAATATTCCTGGCGAAGGAAGTCTGGATTTGATGGATCCAAACGTTACTAAAACACATTACAACCTCTCTGATAAAGCAACAGTTTCATTAAATGGCAAGGCATTGCAAGCCATTAAAGTCAACTAGTTTAATTAAAACCGGAATAGCATGCTATTCCGGTTTTAATCCGTAAATTTTATAGTCAGCGAAATTACCTGTCTTGCATTTCTAGGTTTTCTTTTTTCCCCTTCAATAATAATGTGAAAGGGACCTTCTTCAGGTGATAGTAAGTAGCCATCCTTTCTGTTGGCCAGAATAATCTTGCGAGAGGTGAACGACGGGTCCACCTCTGCTAATGAAAAAACTACCTGATATCCATCACTGGCTTCAACTAAAAGATATTTACTAAGGTTTTTCCCTTTCAGCTCTTCAGCCATTGTAACACCTGCATTTTTAAGAACAATACCCAGTTCAACACCGCTATAAGTATATTCTTTATCTGCACGGTCTTTTTGGATGATTGTAGTTTTGGGCAATTTGTCTACATCTGTCACAGTCAATATCAGCTCAGTCTTAACCTCACCTTTAATAGCTGCTGCAGCCTGTTTTGTCAGATCTTGGGCGGATAGCCTTGTAAAGGCTATTAATACAATCAGCAGGCTAAGGGGTAATGTTGGTTTAAAACATTTCATGTGCTTATAGATTATTGAAAACTAAATTTAAAAAGTAATTTCTTTCAGCCTCAGGAAAGCCTTGATTAGTTAAGGTTCTATCTACTCCAATACTAAAGGCTTCGCTGTCTGTAAAAGCCCTATTTTGCTCATGGCAGCTGTTGCATGATATTTTGTTATTTGCTGAAAGCAAAGGTTCGTAGAAAAGTAATCGGCCAAGGTAAACGCCTTCTTTTGTTGTAGGGTTGTCTTTTGGAACAGAGATCCGGTTTCCAAAATTGACAGGGTATTTTAATTGGTAAGGAGAGGTGCTAATAGATGTCCAGGTAAATAGAATGAAATATCCGATAATTGTAGTTATTGCTTTCGTATATCCATTCATATTTATGTTTTACACTTTTTTTTGTTTATTTTATTGTTTTCTTAATGTTTATTGTCAAATATAATGATATAAATCATATATTTTTGATTATTTTATTTGTTTTTATTATATTTTGTGTTATTTTTTAGCGTTTTTTATTTAAAATACTTATATTATGTAAGTTTTTTTATGTCATTTTAGTTTTGTGTACTGTTTTTATTGTTATTTTTGGTGTATTTTTTATTGTTTTTGGTTGAAAGTGTATAGCGGATATCTCTCAGCTTCTCTTTTTTTATGTAGGAAGATTGGGATAACCTAATATCAGGTTGTTTTATTGTTAGTAAATAAAGTTTAGTTTTGCTAAACAATAATAAATCTTTAATTTTAGTGCGCTGGGATTTTTATACTATCTGCAGCACCTTAATCAGATGAAAATAAAAGCTTTAATCGTATCGCTGCTGGTATTAGCACACACAGGTTTATATGCCCAAAGGGTTGTTATAGTTGGTCTTGATGGTTTTAGTACCGAGGGGTTTAAAGCAACAAAGCATCCCAATATAGATAAGCTTTTTGAAAAAGGACTCATTACCTTAACAAACAGGCCGGTAATGCCGTCAGTAACTTTGCCGAACTGGACAAGCCATTTAACCGGACAGGGACCTGAAGAGCATGGGATAACAGCTAACGATTGGACTTTGAGTAATCACCCCTTAAAAGCAATAGAAATTGATCAGGATGGCTATAGCCCTTCAATCTTCAAATTGCTGAAAGATAAAAAGCCAAGCGCTAAAACAGCATTTTATTATAACTGGGCTGAACTAATTAATCCCATTAATAAAAAATACTTAAATGAAATTTCTTTTGAAGAAGGAGATCAGTATCAGGCAAATTATGCCAAGGCACTCAAATTTATTGAGCAAAATAGAAACGATCCTACATTGGTATTTCTTTACAGTGTACATACAGATCATGCAGGTCATGGGTTTGGATGGATGTCGCCGCAATATATAGCTGCAATAGAAGAGGTTGATGTTGAAATTGGTAGTTTTATAGATAAGCTTAAAGAACAAAACCTTTATAATGACACCTATTTTCTACTCATTACAGATCATGGTGGCATTAAAAAAGGGCATGGTGGTGTAAGTATGAATGAAATGCAAATACCTTGGGCAATTACCGGTAAAAAAATCAAAAATCTAGGTGTAACCAATAGCTTTTTTAACAGCAATAAAAATACCTCTTTGGTCCTAGCTAAAATATTTGGCTTAAAGGATATTCCTGCATCATGGACAGGGGTGGCTCCAACGGCAATTTTTAAATAAAGTAATAACCCCAACTATCTTTGCCTTAAATACAAAAGTGGTTGGGGTTAAAATTTAACGCCAGCCTAAGCCGGGTGCAACATGCTCTATTACAGAAGAGAGTACGTGCACATTATAGTCAACACCTAATGTGTTCGGTATCGTTAAAAGCAGCGTGTCCGCTTCCTGAATAGCCTCGTCTTCAGCCAATTCCTTTATAAGTTGATCAGGCTCTGCGGCATAGCTTCTTCCAAAAATGGCGTTTTTACCCGGTTCAATCATTCCAAAGTGATCAGTCCGGTTGGCTTCCTGACCAAAAAAACGGCGGTCCTGATCGTTTACTAATGCAAAAATAGATCGGCTTACAGATACCCTGGGTTCACGTTCATGTCCCGCGTTTTTCCATGCTTCTTTGTATAGCCTTATCTGTTCAGCTTGTTGTACATGGAAGGGCTTACCGCTTTCATCAAACTTAAGTGTAGAACTTTGAAGGTGCATTGCATTTTCGGCTGCCCAAACAGCGGTAGCATTGGATGCAGCTCCCCACCAAATACGTTCCCGCAATCCTTCCGAGTGCGGTTCCAAATGCAATAAGCCTGGGGGGTTAGGGAACATAGGATACGGATTCGGCTCTGCAAACCCTTCACCACTTAGCCTATCCAAAAATTCCAGTGCTTTTCGGCGGCCCATCTCCGCATCGGTTTCCCCTTCCTGTGGTGCATATCCAAAATAGCGCCACCCATCAATTACCTGTTCAGGCGAACCTCTGCTGATGCCCAGCTGCAATCGTCCTTCCGAAATTAAATCAGCAGCTCCGGCATCTTCTACCATATACAGCGGATTTTCGTAACGCATATCAATTACACCAGTACCAATTTCTATTTTACTTGTTTTAGCACCGATAGCCGAAAGTAAGGGAAATGGTGATGCTAACTGGGAAGCAAAATGATGTACCCGAAAATATGCCCCGTCTACGCCAATCTCTTCGGCAGCAACTGCCAGATCAATTGATTGAAGCAAGGTATCGCCTGCTGTACGGGTATTATAAGCAGGATGGTTAGACCAATGTCCAAACGATAGAAATCCTATTTTTTTCATAAGTAAATATACAAAGATTACCCTATGCGTTTGCTAAGTATAGATAAGCTTGCTGATCCCGTGAATCTGCTTCTGTGAATTATTTAATAAATTAGTAAACCAAAATAAATTGAATGGAATACATACAGATTAAGAAAGCCACTACATACGACTTATTTACAGTTCAGCATATTGGTAGAGAAACTTTTATTGAAACATTTGCCGATAGCAACACAGAAGAGGATATGAGCAAGTATCTTGAAAACAGCTTTAGTGATAGTAGGTTGACAGATGAATTGAATAATCCAGATTCATTGTTTTACATTGCCTGGGAAGATGACAAGCCGGTTGGCTACTTAAAATTAAATACCGGAATAGCCCAAACAGAACTGCAAGATCAAAAAGCATTAGAAATTGAACGTATTTATGTGAAAAGTAGCCATCTTGGTAAAAAAGTTGGCCAGCTTCTTTACGAGAAAGCTCTGGATGTGGCTCTGCAAAAAAATAATTCTTATTTATGGCTGGGTGTATGGGAAAAAAATCCGCGGGCAATAAGATTTTACGAAAAGAATGGGTTTATTGCCTTTGATAAACATATATTCAAAATGGGAGACGATGAGCAAGTTGATATTATGATGAAGAGAGAGTTGTGATACACCAAAAATAATCCTAAGTAAATAACTTTATAATAGCATGAAATATTTCTTTAAAAAAATAGGAATAGTTTTTTTCTTGATCATAACTGGTCAATCGAGTCTTTACGCTCAGAGTAAGCCAAATATCATTGTTTTTCTGGTTGATGATATGGGCTGGCAAGACACCTCAGTTCCTTTTTGGACAAAAACTACCCCATTTAACCAACGCTACCATACACCCAATATGGAACGATTGGCTAAAGAGGGTATGAAATTTACCAATGCTTATGCTACACCAGTGTGTTCCCCAAGTCGCATTAGTCTGATGACAGGTATGAATGCCGCACGACATAAAGTAACAAACTGGACATTACAAAAAGATGCCAGTGTTGATGCACCAGATTCTTTACTAACACCACCACAGTGGAATGTAAATGGATTATCGCCTGTTGCCGGTATTGCAAATGCAGTTCATGCTACAGCACTTCCTCAATTGCTAAAGCAGTCAGGCTATTACACTATACACTGTGGAAAGGCGCATTTTGGAGCAATCTCAACACCTGCTGAAGATCCAATTAATATAGGATTCGACGTCAATATCGCTGGTCATGCAGCCGGTGGCCCGGGAAGTTTTCTTGGGGAAGAAAATTATGGCAACGAAAAAGACAAGCCGAAAGAACCCTGGGGTGTGCCCGGGCTGCAGGCATATTATGGTACCAATACATTTCTTACCGAAGCGCTAACCATAGAAGCTTTAAAAGCATTGAAAAAGCCAGTAGCCGATAACAAACCATTCTTTTTATACATGTCGCATTACGCAGTGCATGTGCCTTATGCGGCCGATAAACGGTTTATTCAAAAGTACCTGGATGCCGGTCTTCCTCAAAAAGAAGCAGAATATGCTGCCTTGCTTGAGGGAATGGATAAAAGTTTGGGAGATATTATGGATTACCTGAAAGAAAAGAATATAGATAAAAACACAGTTATCCTATTTATGAGCGACAATGGTGGTTTTAGTCAGGCTCCTCCAAGGAGTGGAAAACCCCACACTCAAAACCTCCCGCTTAAAGCAGGGAAGGGTTCCGTTTATGAAGGAGGCATAAGAGTACCTATGCTGGTGAAATGGCCCGGTATAACAAAAGCCGGATCGGTAACTGATCAATATCTGATCATTGAAGATTTTTTTCCAACAATATTAGAAATAGCAGGTGCAAAAAATAATAAACCACCACAGCAAATTGATGGGATAAGTTTTGTAGGTAGTTTAAAAAGTAATAAGAAAAATAACTACACCAGACCATTAATCTGGCACTTCCCAAATAAATGGATCGCGAAAGATGAATTTGGCATAAACTACAGAAGTGCTATACGCCAGGGCGATTGGAAGTTGATTTATAATATGAAAACACAGGCAAAGGAATTATACAACCTGAAAACAGACATTGGTGAACAACATGATCTATCTGATAAATACCCTGGAAAGGTTGATCAACTTTCATTATTACTTTCGCAAAAACTTAAGAGCTATGATGCTCAAATGCCAACACTAAAAAGTAATCAACAGCCTGTTCCCTGGCCGTAGCTTGTTTAGATCGCTACTTGTAGTTGCCTAATACAACTACAAGTAGCGATCTAAACAACTAACAGTAGCCGTAATTTTAATGGTCCAGACAACCGACCCACTACCTTTGATCTGTCGAAAAGAACAATAAAAAGACGGTGTTATGGAAATGAATATGATAGGCAGTAAAATTGCCGAAGCACGAAAACAACTAAATCTGTCTCAGGCAGAACTGGCACAACGCTTATTTATCAGCCCGCAAGCTGTTGGGAAATGGGAGCGTGGTGAGTCGATTCCCGACCTGATTACATTTAACAGGCTGGCAAAGATTTTGGGTGTAGACTTGAATTACTTTTCAGAAGATTTTGAATCTGCCAGCCATGTAATACAACCCGAAATTTCAATTACGTCCCGCTCATCAGAGGCAAACGAATTGGTCAATTTTAGTGGGAGTAATCTGCCTGATACTGATTTTGCAGGCATTATAGCACATAAAAGGAAATTTAAAGGTAGTGCCCTGGGCGGTTCCGATTTTTCAAAGGCAGATTTAACAGGTAGTCTTTTTGTTGCCAGTGATTTGCGTGGAGCCAATTTCAATGGTGCCAACCTTACCGATTGTACCTTTTCTGCACTGGATCTGACGGATGGGAGTTTCAATAAAACAATATTAACACGCACTGAATTCAGCAAGTCCAGTCTGGAAAGAGTAAAGTTTACTGATGCCAAACTGATCGGTGCAAAGTTGACCAAGGCCGATCTTAGAACAACAATATTTGAAAACTGTGTTTTCGAAGGTGTAGATTTTAAGTATTCCGATCTGAGTGGTGTATGTTTTGACAGGCAAATATTTAAAGGCGTAAAATTTCACAATACTGCACTAACAGGTGCGTCATTTAAAGGCGCAACATTACAAAATGTGTCTTTCCGTGCGCAGTACGCACTAACCAATAAATATTACCGACAGTTAAAAACCATACACTTTGATGGGGCGATAATGGATAAACTTACCTATGCTGCACTAAAAGGCGTGGGAGTAGATCTATCCGGGGCTATTATTAGTGAATTAAATTGATTAAATCTTTAGCCACAATATAGCCAGTACTTGTGTTGTTTGTTAAAACAACCACGGCTATTTGCTTATTTAAATCTATGCAGATACTGCTGGAATAACCTCCTGTGCCTCCAGAATGGGTTATAACATTCTTAGCGTCTGGTAAATAATGCCATCCTAACCCAACTATATCAGGTTTTTTATCAAAAGTTACCTGATGAGTTAGTTTTATCGCTAAATCAAGATCAGGATCGGAAGTTAATATTTGAGCTTTTACATAATTTATAAGATCAAATGTTGAGCTTTTAATTGCACCCGCCGCCTCAACTGCCTGCAAGTGATAAAAAGCAACTGGTTGATAGAAATTATTATAACCTTCAGCAAGGTTATTAAATTTAGTAGTGTCAATGGAGCAGACAGTTTCATTCATTTCCAGTGGTGCAGTAATATACTGCTGTAGAAGTTCCCGATAAGACCTTTGATAAACCCTTTCTAACAATACACCCATCAGCCCAACACCTATATTGCTATATCCATACTTTACGCCAGGCATTGTTGTTTGTTTAAAATGCCTTAAAAGGGAAAACAAGTCCTTAATCCTATAATTACCATAAGGCTGATTTGCATCAATAACCGTAGATCCCAAGTTGTCAGCATCCCTCGGTAAGCCAGAGGTGTGATTGGCAAGTTCTTTAAACGTGATATTCTTCAACGCTTGATTTTGAGCCACAGAATCGGGCAGAAACTTGGTAATTGATGTTTCCAAAGTTAGCTTTTGCTGATGAACAGCCAGAGCAAGCAGGGTAGAGGTAAAGGTCTTTGTTATGGAACCAATATCATATACTGTATGATTGTCAGGCAGACTTTTTGTGCCTATTTTACGCTCACCGTAGTTATAAAAGTAACTATTCCTTTTATAAAAAACAGCTGTACTTATCCCAACATTACCTTTGGTTTGGATGTATGCAGAAACCACTTTATCAACTGTACTATCCAAGTGGTTGATAAGTTTATTGTCGGTAGATACCTTGTACATTTTCTTTGCAGTTTCCGTGGAAGGCACTGCAGCAAATGTATTCATCTTGCCGTTCTTATCCATGTTGCCAAACATAATCTGCAAAGGTATTTTTCCGGTCACTTTGTATATCCCGATTGAATCTTTCCAGGTTACCAAACTTAGATCTCTTAAAGGTAGCAATCCAGAGATCTGTTTTTTGTAAATACTGGCCCATCTAACTACTGGAATTTGTTTCCGGAGAGCTTCTCCAAATAGTAAATAAACACTGTCTGGCTTGTTTTCATTCATATAGCGAATCGTCAACTTAGCAATAGCTGTTGTTTTTTGCTCAGAAGATGTGGGTTTGCAGCTCGCTAACCCTAATAACAAAAGAAAGATGAACAGGCGACTATTTATATTTGGCATTGGATGATTGCGCTAAAAAGTTAATCAATTAGAGTTATTCAAACCTAATCTCTTGAAGGTACTAAAGTAAAACGGCCCTTCAACTTTAAAAATGGCTTTTCAAAAAAATTGTAAGACAACATTGTTAATAGTGTTGTAGCGATGAAAGCAATTACAGCTCCCACTCCGTTTTTCCATTCAGATAAACCTATACTTTCGCTAAAGGTCGCTAACTCATTTTTGAAAATACTAAAAACAATCCAATACATAGTGATATGGAAAACATACATACCATATGATATACGACCGAGATAAGCTAATTTAGAAGGCATATACTTTACAGGTGCCCCATAAAGTGATAAAAACATCGCCATAACTCCAATAAGTATCAAAAACCATCCAATAACTGATTGTAGGATTGTAGCGAGATGGGGGGCATCTGCATTAATTTCGCAAACCATCGATGCAATTAACCAGCAGAGTATGCCTGTAATAAATAAACCAATACGCAGTGCTGCATTCCATTTAGGTTCCCAGCCCTTTAAATAGGTTGAGAGCAATATTCCGGCAGCAAAAAACTGAAATTGTACAAAGCTATTTGTCCATTGTCCACTAAACCCACTTGTTGGTCTTTGAGCGTAGTAAATTATCGTACCATACGCAATAACAATTGAAAAAACTGAGAAAATCTTTAACCCTTTTTTTCCAGCAAAGAATAAAACTAATGGAAGCAAAATATAAAGCTGTTCCTCTACAGATACACTCCATAAGGGATTAATACAATACGATTGCCACTCCTTAAATGTGATATACCAATTCCCGGAAAATAGCGTAAATGCTAATTGTGCTTGTCCCGGAATAACGGTTCCAAAAAAATCAGTAGTAGAGGTTAGCAATACCATACCAAAAAAGAACGTAAAGTATAGAGGCCAAATCCGTAAAATACGTCTAATATAAAATGATTTGATATTTATCTTTCCAAAATGAACGTCTTCTCGTGTAAGTAATTCTGTGATTAAAAATGCGCTTAGAAAGAAAAAAAGAGGTACACCATAATTGCCAATTAAACTTAAATGGTATCCCCAATAATATTCATTTACGTCAATAGGTGCTAAATCTAATCGATGAACAAAAAAAACAAAAAGGAATGCACAAAAACGAAGTACGTCCAATTCAGGCTTATAATAACGGCTTATTTCCACATGTAATTTTTAATGAACTAACTAAATCTACAACTTAAAATTCAATAGTTAAACCTAAGCCAACATAGTAGTAACTTATTGGTACCCACAAAGCGTAACAAACTCATTACCTTGACATTTGTCGTAGTTTTTCCATTAGTTTTAATTAATCAAATATCTCTGATAGTATGAAGCGCTCTCATGCAATTTTCATATCTGTAATTACGATTATTTTTCTGGCTTTCATCCCCAGAGATGATAGCCCAATTGAGAAGATAATTTCCTCTTTAGAAAGCTGGGTACAGACTAATCCGCAAGAAAAAGTATACCTGCATACTGATAGGCCATATTACCTGGTTGGAGACACTATATGGTTTAAAGCCTACGTAACCATAGGAAGCAAACATCAACTTTCAGCATTAAGTGGGGCACTTTATGTCGATCTAATTAACGAAGAAGATTCAGTGACTAAATCACTTAAACTTCCTTTAACTGCGGGAATGGCTAAGGGAGATTTTGTTCTGGACGACAGTACAAGCCGTGAGGGCAACTATAGAATTAGAGCATACACACAATGGATGCGAAATACCGGTTCAGACTACTTCTATGATCAAACTTTCAGTATAGGTAATTCTGTAGTGAACACTGTATTTGCCAATATAATTTATGAATTTTCAGAAAGTGATGATAACAAAAAAATCAAAGCACTTATAAAATTTACTGACGAAAAAGGTGCTCCATATGCAGATAAAGAGGTTACATACGATTTAAAGGAGGGTTATAAAATAATAACCTCCGGCCAAGGTAAAACAAATGCATATGGCCAAATTAGTGTTAATCTTCCTCTGCGTAATGCCGCAACTACACAAAGTACTTACTTGCTAACAAAATTAAATCCTGCCAAAGATATCATAGTGCCAAAAACCTTTCCCATAAAGCCAACAACTAAACAGCCAGATGTGCAATTTTTTCCAGAAGGAGGGTGCCTTGTAAATAATGTTAAGAGCAAGTTAGCTTTTAAAGCTGTTGGCCCAGATGGTCTTGGTATGCAAATAAAAGGAGTAATATTTGATAATGAACAAAATGAAGTAGCTAAAATAGAAAGTAATCATTTGGGAATGGGCTACTTTAGTTTTATACCTAAGGCTGGAAACAGCTATACTGCCAGAATTAGGGATTCCCTTAATTCCGAAATGATAATAAAATTACCAGAACAGAAAACAGAAGGATATGTACTTTCAGTTTATAACAGTTTAGAGAGTATTGACAAGCAGTTGCAAGCCGACTCTGTTCTGGTTCGCATCAATACAAACCAGACAACCTTACAAAAAGGTACACAACAAATAAGTCTTATAGCCCAAGCTGGCGGAACTATATATGCTGCAATGGATATACAGGTCAATAAAACTATGACCTCAATTTACATACCCGTTAAAGATGTTCCATCTGGTATATTGCAGTTTACCCTTTTTTCTTCGTCTGGCTCTCCTCTTAATGAGCGTATTGTGTTTATACAAAATAATGACCAATTGCAGCTTAAACTAGATGAAATAGAAAAAAAGGCCCATCATCGACGAGACAAAGTTGTTCTCCAACTGGATGCAAAAGATGCCGGCGGAAAGCCGGTTGTTGGCAATTTTTCCATGTCTGTAATCAGTGAAGATGCTTCACCAACAGATGAGGTTAATGAGCGATCTATCTTCTCACAACTGCTCCTGAATTCTGACATTAAAGGCTATATTGAAAAGCCAAATTACTATTTTCACAACCCTTCGCAAACTACTAAAAGTGATCTGGATATTTTAATGTTAACACAGGGATATAGGAGATTTCTTTGGAGCCAGATACTGGATGTTAAGCAAAATAAGCCCTCTTATAAAGCCGAAAAGTTGGTTAACAACATCACAGGGGTTCTCACTACGTTTAATAATAAACCTGTGGTAAATGGCAAAGTTAAACTTGTAAATAACAAACAGGGCCTAATATTAGATACAATAACAGATCAAAATGGCAGGTTCAAATTTGGAAATCTGATGATATTAAATGGCATGCAATTTAGTTTGCAGGGAAGAAATGAAAAAAATAGTAAGCGTTTAAATATTGTGGTGGACAATATGACTCAACCAGAGGTAACTTCTAATCTGAATATTGGCGATATGAATTCAGATATTCCACACCTGGTTAAGGTATCAATGGAGAATAGCCGAAAGCAGGAGCAACAACTTGAAAAACATGCCATTCAAAGTCGTACTCAACAATTACAAGAAGTTAAAATAAGAGCAAGCAAAGCCTTGGGTTTTGGGAACAAGATTAAGGAGAGTCAGGCTGATGAAGTTTTCAGGCCTGATAGCAGAATGCCTTGTAAAACATTGAGGGAGTGCATTGAAGAAATGAAAGGTTCCAGAGTCCGATTTTTAATGACAGCAGATCCGGAATGTGGTTCTTTATGGGTGCCAATGTACCAAAAGGAAAGGTTTGCAGTAATAATTGATGATATGTCTATTGCCCCGTGTGATTATCAATCATTTTTCGAAAGTAATTCGTCAGATGTAGAGAAAATATACTTTTCACACGAGAGCAAAGCGATAAGTATCAAGTTAATGAGTGGGGTAGTTGGAAGAGGAGATGGCGGAAACGCCGTTATGGCAATTTATACAAAAAGTGGAAATTTTCGTAAGGTTCAAGATCCTTCAGTTGTAACATATAAACCAAAAGGATACAATGCTGTTAAAGAATTTTATTCGCCAAGATACGATAAGCCCGAAAAAAATGACCCCTTGGCTGATCTAAGAACTACAATTTACTGGAACCCATCAATCATTGTTCAAAAAGAAGGTAAAACAGAAATCAGCTTTTTCAATTCAGATCAAACAGGGAATTATCGGGTTGTATTAGAAGGGATAAGCTCCGACGGTCAAATTGGTAGATTAAGTTATAAATATAGCGTAAATTAAAAGTGTTATTTAACACGTATATGAAAAAATTAGCAGCTCTTATATTTTTGATTACACTAGTTGTAACGGCAGATTGCTATGCCGTAAAGGAAGAATCATCTATGCGCTACATTTCAAACGACCGGATAAAACTGGGAATAGATTTAGCGTTAGGTGGGGCAGTAACCTATCTGTCAGACCACGCAAATGGTGGTAAAAATATGATTAACAGTTTCGACTGGGGCCGACAAATTCAAATGTCCTATTATAGCGGGCCATGGCCTTATATTGGTCCAAACGGCGAAAAACCAACTCCTGAGTGGGAGGGTTTAGGTTGGAATCCGATCCAGTCAGGTGATGCCGGAGGATATAGGTCCAAAATAATTTCTTTTGAAAAAATAGGCAATTACTCAATGCTGGTAAAGAGTATCCCAATGCAATGGCCTCATAAAACAGGTGTTCCGGGCGAGTGCGTTTTTGAATGCCTGTATACTTTAAAAGGTAATGTGGTAACCATGAAAGCTACTATTATAAATAACCGGTCGGATAAGACACAATATGCGTCATGTCCACAAGAAATGCCTGCCGTTTATACCAATGGCAATTGGTACAAGATTGTGTCTTATTTGGGAGATAAACCTTTTGAAGGAAAGCCGACAACAACTATTGTAGATAAAACGGATAAAAAAGGCTGGCCATGGGTGCATTTTTATACTCCTGAAAACTGGGTAGCATTACTGGACGATAAAGGATATGGAATTGGAGTTTTTCAACCGCAGGTAATGACCTTTAACAGTGGATTTCATTCAAATGATTCACTTAAGGGATTTGGCAGTGAAAAAGATGTTCAGACAGGTCATATAGCTCCAATTGGACAACAAATTCTGGATTATAACATTAAATGGGCTTACGAAACATCATTTATACTGGGAACACTTAAAGATATCCGCGGATATGCAAAAAAACATTGGCAGATAGCGGCCAACCCGCATTGGAACTTTAAAAATAGCAGAGATAATTGGTATTACTACGGCGATATGACAGATTCCGGATTTCCTTTAAAAGGAGGATTAGATATTACATTTAAGAAAAATTCTGCTCTGGTAAGCCCTGTAACCTTTTGGAGAGCATCCGAAACACCTTATTTAGAAATAGAAGGAGAGATAAACACCTTTAATAAAGAATTATTAATAGAAGTAGAAATTCAGCCCACAGGTAAATCAGATTTAACAGATTGGTTAAATTGGACAGAAGGAGAACATGTTGTAGAAAATGAAAGGAAAACAAAAGCAGCAAGTTTTCCCGAAAGTCCGGCTATTTTCTTACAGCATAAGATTGCTGCTGATGGCACAAGTAAAAAGTACCGGATCAATCTGTCAGATATAAAAGGATATACGGGAGCAATGAAAAATTTAAAGATTAAATTTTTGAATGATGGCAAGGCAAAGATCAAAAGTGTACAACTAAAGTAAAGCGTTACTATTAACACCTCGCAATATTTAAATAGATTATAGAAGTAAAAGTCGGTAGTTGGGGTCAATTTTTCCTGCAAATCTATATATTCAAAATTGGTGTCGTAAAAATAAGGCAGTGAATTGTATATTTTAGTTATCAATTATTAAAGCTTATGTGCATATTTATTGCCTGAACGCTCACATTGAATCAATAATAATGAAACATATGCTCACTATTACCAAGGAAGATCATATAGCTTTTCAATTGTACGAAGCTTCCACAAATCCTTTAAAAAAGAAAGCCCGCAAAAGAAGTTATTATTCGTTGATTATTATTGGGGTTTGTTTAATGATAATCAGTTACCTGGGGCAGCATACTTTCCTCTTTTATTATGCATTGTTTTGCTCACTACTGTCTATATTTTTTGGTGAGCTGTATTTGAGGTGGAGGCATAAACGACATTATGTTAAACATGTGGAGAACAATTTTAAAGATAGTGACACTGAGCATGCTACTTTCGAGATTGATAGGGAGGTAATTAATATCGAGGATAGGACAGGCGAAAGTAAACTTAAAATACAAGAGATTCGGAAGATTGATGAGACTGGTAACCACTATTTTATTCGCATTGGTCCAGGACCGGTGCTAATTATTCCCAAAGTATCGCCTGAGCTAAATACTGAAATGAAAGATATGATTTCGGCTTACAAGATTGATACAACAAGTCATTTAGACTGGAAATGGAAATAATTTAAGAACTTCCAGAGACCTCTGACCGGTGCGAAGAGTAATAACCAATTAAATATTCCGTTTTTTATTTATCAACCATCTAAACAAGTATGATACATAAAAAAACTTTTATAGTTGGCTTACTAACCAGTCTTGGTGTATGTTCATACGCCTTTTCACAAACTAAAAGTAAGGCCACAATTGACACCGAATTAAGTAGCAGCCGAAAAAAAATAGATTCTTTAGATAAATTACTTATAGAGGTATTAGGCAGTCGCCAACGTGTTGTTAGAGAAATAGGAATCTATAAAAAGAACAACAACATCCCTCCATTACAGCCAGATCGTTTTAAACAGGTCCTGAACAAAACAATATCAGTAGGAACAAAAGAGGGTTTGTCTGCTGAGTTCATCACCGAAATAATGAATGCAATACATAAGGAAAGTCTCCGTTTGGAAAAATAGATACGAACCTAAAATAAGCTTAAGTGATAAATGAGCTATTTTAATCCCCTTCTTCCAATTCAAATACTGCCTCTACAGAAACCCCGAAGATAGCAGCAATCTTCAAGGCCAATACTGTTGAAGGGATATACTTACCAGATTCCATGGTATTAATAGTTTGCCTGGACACATTTACCAGCTCGGCTAATTCGGCTTGAGTTATGTTTTTTATTGCCCGTTGCACTCGTATTGAATTTTTCATAGCTAATTATTAGTCTTCACTATTTTTTAAGTTTTTATTCAACAAATACAAGCTGTAGTAGAATCTTATAATGTAAACAAGCAAAAGTGTAAGAACATTATAAGTAACTATAAATACAAAGCCAAGACCATATGATGTAAAATTCAAAATTAATAAAATTGCGTAGTTTATAAGAACAGCCCATTTCCATGACTCTAGTCTAATTTTACTAATCAGCTCATCTTCATTGATATGCCTGGCAAACGAAATCATAAGTAAACCAATTATGGTACCCAAAAATGCGAACTCATTAGTTAAATTATATCCGGCAAAACTACCTTCTTTAGGGTAATAGATTTGAAAACCGGGGATGTCGTACCCATAAGATTCCGTAAGGATACCTAACGCAAAGAAAAGCAAAAATGTAATCCAGCCGATAAGGCGAAACTTTGCAGGAAGAAGAAATTGATTTTTCATGGTTATATCTAGTTTGTTTGATCAAATGTAAAATATACATTCCATTATGTCAAGTATATTTTACTAAATAATATACATAACCATTCGATTTTGCTACTTCATACGTATATTAATACCATTTTCAGGATGGTATTATGAGGATACCTAAGGTTTTATTGGTATATTAACTGAACAAACCAAATGCCTCTATGCGTACAACTGCTCTTCTCCTTGTTTTTGTATTGCTATCTGCAATAACCAAAGCACAAAAACCAGTACCTTTTAAATTTAAATACTTGCCCATACATACTTACGGAATCACTAAAAAGATCGGAATGAGTATGAAGGCACATGTGCAAGACCTTAGCATTAATACAAATAAAAAATCAGATACCACTGTAACCTTGGAGCTCACAACTGAGTTAAGTGCAACCGTAAAAACAAAAGCAATATCTGCCGGGAGTTTTCCAGTTACTCTTTTTGGGGATAATTATTCTGTAAAAACGACATTCAATGGAGTTGAAGCTCCGGCTCCTGAAGCCAACCCATTTTCAGGACTAGCTGTTAATGGGAAAATAGATTCAAAAGGGGAATTGCTTCTTGATACGGTAGGTGCCGAAAATGCAATAAAATACGCTATGAATCAGCTGATTAGCGGAATGGCCGAGCGGTTAGAATTCCCAGATAAGCCGATGAAAATTGGAGATACTTTTACTCAACAGGCCAATTTGAATGCTATGAATATACCTGATTTAGGTATTGATTCAGATTACCCGACGAGTGTAACTTATAAACTTATAGCAGTAAAAGATAATTTGGCTTATTTTGATATTATATCAGAATTTAAGATGATTATTGATAAAGAGGTTCAAGGCAAGACAGTTAAGATAGACGGGAAAGGCACAGGCACCGGTAAAATGGAATTCTTTGTAAATAAAGGCTACCCAAAATCGATAGTTAACAATGTTGGTTACGTACTTGACGTGGAAGCATCTACAATGAAAGCAGCTGTAAAATTCAATATGAATACAGATGCAAATTATGCTGTAAACTCTGGTGACTAATAAAGAAATCATAGCCCTAAAGCTTTACTGAAAAATATGATGGTGATAAAGCAATGGCTGGTTTAATGATGCTATAGAGGTTAAAGAGGTGAGATAATGAGTTTGGATTTCTTCTGAATCTGCGTAACTTACAGAATAAATAAGCTATGGGATATACATTTTTGCTGTTGATGTGTTTGATGTTTCTAACAGAATCTAGTGCCAATGCACAGGTAGCCGTGTATATGCGATATGATTATGAGGATGAGGCAACATTAAACATTGATAGTGCGGCTTTTAAGCGTGTGGTATACGACATTGACATTGATAAAAATGTATATCCAATTGTAGACTATTATCTGGATGGGAAACTAAAGGGCAGAGGGTATGCAAGCATGGTTAATCCATTTATTTACGCCGGACAAAAAGTTGAGTATTATAAGAATGGAAAAAAACGCATGATGGGGCATTATACCAATGGCGAATTAACTGGCCCTGTTTACCGCTATTATCAAAACGGTAATCTATACGCGATACAAGAGTACTATCCGTCCAAAATTGAGGATAAAAAACTGAAGGCAATAGATCCAATCATTATTGCTTTAAAGGATTCAGCAGGGGCAGATATGATTAAAGATGGTATGGGTCATTACGTAGAATATGATGTATATGATCCACTAGTTATCACAGCCGAAGGGGATATTCTTAATGGCAAATGGGAAGGAGAAGTAAAAGGATTTCTGCCCAGAGAAGGTTTAAAATATGCCGAGGTATATAAGAATGGGGTTTTGGTTTCGGGGCTTTCTGCAGATAGTTTAGGCAATGAATACAAATATTCTGAAAACAAAACAGGACCAATTTTTAAGGATGGAATGGAGGCATTTTATAAGTATGTATTACGAAATTTGCGATATCCTGCATCGGCTCAAGAAAAGGAAATTGGAGGTAAGGTATTTATTAAATTCCAGGTCGATACGGATGGAAATGCTAGTAACTTTATAAATACTAATTATGTTAATGCCGTACTTGCACAAGAAGCCATCCGGGTAATTAAGGCAGCAGGTACCTGGATGCCCGGAAGGGTCAAAGGCAAGCCTGTAAACATGTTTTTAAATATCCCCTTTAACTTTGCAGTAAATTAAACCAATTAATTAATTTTTTATAATTTCTATCTCTTTAACTTGTTCGTTTCATCCAAACCTATATATATTCGTCTAAACAAAATGTATATGTAATGGACTAATATTATATTTTTGCAAAATAATCCAAGAAATTGGAGCATTTAGCATTTAGAATCTCGCTCAAGAAACGTAGGAAATTTCAACTAACACGAGACGATAAGTGAAAAGTGCTCGCGCCGTAAAAAGCGTGAGCCTTGCTTATTCGTGTTTGGGCCTCCTACGGCCTCTTGAGCGGTAAGTGGGGTTTCACGCTTTTTGCGTTTAAAAAATCATCACTTTTAGATTCCATATAATATCAGCCATGATTATTAAAATATGGAGGTACTCATAACAATTCTTTACGCACTAATCCTTTGCCCACCATTGTTTTGGGAGGTTCAGATCCTTCGGGCCTGGAACCTCCTTGGTTCGCTACATATTCGACTCTGGTCGAACGAGGGCCGTACAAGGTCTGTTTGAGCATGGTGCTAAAAGCGACTATAGTATAGGCTGAAAAACGTGTTTTCCCCCAATCTGGACTTAAGCCAAATTCCATTTAATTTTTTTAATAATTAATTCTAAAATTAAATATATAAGAAATTTAAATGTGTTTTTCCGTTCTATTCGCTCTACAGCAGTTATTAACAGATTATGCGCAATAAGACACTTTAAGCGTTTTTTACGGTTTTAGAATGATCTTTGAGTGTCAGGTTGGCTAAAGTGCTTAGTCAGGCTTTTCTTGCTATATATTAACCAGAAGACTAACGCCCGGGCATCACAGGGGCTAAGCCAGAATTGAGCAGGAATACAGACCTGCAGCACAGGCGTGAAACACCTGTTATTACTATGCGAGAATTAGAGAATTTCTAAAGGCTGACCGAACGGTTTGCAGGCTGGTATATGCTATTTTGTTGCAAAAAAAATGAGAACAATATTATTACAATTAAAACAGGGCAATTGTTTTTAGCTTTCGCTCATATTCTGAAAAAATTACGTTCAAAATCTAAATCTGCACCATCCTTTGATGAAATTACAGGAGAGGTTGAGCTAATGAAAACCAAGAGGTATTATTAGATTAATTAAAAGAATTAATTGAAAAATACTGCAGTTATGGGGATGCTTTTAAATTAATACATTAATTTAGGCTTATCGAAATTAATACAACACCTTATAACTAAAAACCAAATACTAAATGAAACAAACATTAAAACCGGGCTTAGCTGCAATATTTTTACTTGCAATTACAGCATGTAATGAGCCAAAAAAGGTTAATGAAACTACTGAGCAAGCTGATACTACTGCTACAACCGTTCAGTTAGATAGTACAAAATTCCAAAAGGAAATTGATGGTAAAAAAACCAATCTGTATGTGCTTAAAAATAAAAACAATGTACAGGCAGCATTTACCAATTATGGTGGCAGGCTGGTGAGTTTACTAGTGCCAGATAAGGATGGTAAACTGGTTGATGTGGTAGTTGGGTTTGATAGTGTTGATGGGTTTGTGAATTCGTCTGAGCCATATTTTGGTGCTACAATTGGTCGTTATGGCAACAGAATTGCCAAAGGCAAATTCAGTCTTGATGGCAAACAATATACTTTGGCACTCAATAACGGCCAAAATACCTTACATGGTGGTAAAAAAGGATTTCAGGCTGTAGTTTGGGATGCTGCCATGCCTGATTCGCAAACGCTGGTACTTACTTACCTGTCAAAAGACATGGAAGAGGGCTACCCTGGAAACCTTAAAGTAAAGGTTACTTATAGCCTTAACGATGATAATGAACTGAAAATGGATTATGAGGCTACTACTGATAAGAAAACTGTGGTTAACCTTACCAATCATGCTTTCTTTAACCTGAATGGAGAGGGTAGTGGCGATATTTTAAACCACGACTTGCAGATCTTTGCAGATCTTTATACTCCGGTTGATACTACTTTAATCCCTCTGGGTAAAAATGTAACTGTAAAAGGTACTCCGTTTGATTTTACAACTGCTACCACTATTGGTAAACGCATTGAAGAGGCAAACGATCAGTTAAAAGCAGGTAAAGGTTATGATCATAACTTTGTGTTAAATGGCACCAAAGGTCTGGGTATGACTCACGCTGCTACTGTAAAAGGTGATAAATCGGGCGTGATAATGGATATTTATACTCAGGAGCCTGGCTTACAGTTTTATAGCGGCAACTTTATGCAAAGCAAAAATGTATTTAAAGGTGGTGCAAAAGATGATTTTAGAACAGCACTTGCCTTGGAAACTCAACACTTTCCTGACTCTCCGAATCAGCCGGCTTTTCCATCAACGGTTTTAAACCCCGGGCAAACGTATAAAACAACTTCTATTTACAAGTTTAGTAAATAGGCTTTGTGTAACATGCAAAAGGCCAATAACGCACGCGTTATTGGCCTTTTGCTGTTTGTAATGTTTGTGTTATCGTTTTGTATTGTCGGTCAGTTTTTTTAAGAAAGCAACAATATCTTTTTTCTCAGTATCTGTAAGGTTCAGCTTGTCGAAAGGCAATGTTTGATTTGGAATATCCATACCAAGGCCAACACCCCCGCCTTCATTATAAAAATCTACAACCTCTTCAAGGGTTTTGTAAATACCGTTGTGCATGTACGGTGCGGTAAGCGCTATGTTTCTAACGGTTGGTGTTTTAAAGGCGTTTTTGTATAAGGTTAGTTTTCTTAAATTGTATTTGCCCGGGTCGGTGTCTATTTCTTTACTGCTGGCGTTTAATGGTACGCCTATTACCTCGGTTTCGGTAACCCTAAAATCTGGCGGAACAGTCCCGTTAAATAAAGGGGTGAAATGGCAGGTTCCACATTTGGCTTTGCCCATGTATAGGTTAAACCCATTTAATTCTTGCTTGGTAAGCTTGGTTTTGTCGCCCCGAACATATTTGTCAAATGGCGAATTTAAACTGGTAAGGGTTCTTATATAACTGCCAAGGGCATTTCGGATGTTATAGTCGCTTACAGATTCTTTAGATTTAGGAAAAGCAGCATTAAATTTAAGTACATACGCGGGATTTTCTTTTAATCTTTTTACAGCTGTAGGCATTGAACCGTGCATTTCATCGGCATTGCTAATTACATCAGTAGCCTGATCTTCGAGGTAATTGACCCTGTTGTCGTAAAACGAGGCTGCTTGTAGCCCGGCATTTAAAATAGTTGGGGTGTTTCTTTTTACTAGCGATTTGCCATTTATGGTAGCGTTTTTAGCTACACCATCGGTAAAAGCCAATTCTGGTTTATGGCAGGAACCGCACGATCTGTTTTTAGATCCGGAAAGTATTACATCGTAAAACAATAGCTTGCCCAGCTCAGCTTTTTCTTTGCTCATATGGGCATCGTAACTGGCTGTATAATAATTGGCATCGAATGCATTTTCATCAAATAGGGTAGCTGCGTTTGCCTTAAGCGCCCTCAGGTCTTTAAATTCAGGATTCCCTAATTGCTGCGATAAATTTAGGATAGATGCAGAAAGCGGGTTGGCATAGGCGGTAATGAATTGCATCCTGTCGAAAGCGTTGAAATTACTACTGGCAGCTAAATTCTTAATGCCTTTATCTAACAATTGAACTGTATTATTAAGTTTGGTTTGGTTTTTAAACTCTGGTTTGTAGATGTTCAGTACTTCTTTAACTGAGGTTAGTGCTGCGGCACCCTCGGCCATTGAATTTTGGGCTATTGGTGCATCAAAGCCTGAAATACCTAAGGTAATAATTCTGAAAACCTCTGTTCGTAAGGCATCAAATACCTGTGCATTGGCAAGTTCCTGATGCTGGGCTACCGATTTAAGCCTTACAAAGTTTGATTTAAGGATGCCTATTTCCTGAAGCAGTTCACTTTTCCGGTTATTGGTGTATTGAGGAAAAATGAAGGGCTCTATAACCTGAAAGCCCTCCGGAGCATCAATTTTATGTTGATCGTTATCGTCCATTGAAGAAATAGGAGCCCCGTTTATAGATTTGGCAGTTAAAGGATTATAGTACTCGGCCAGAAACTCAGTTTTTTTATAGGCAAGTCTGGCCACCTTAAATGCCTGCTTTATACTATCTGCAGGGGCATTGTTTTGAACTTTGCTGTAGAGTTGTTTTACAAGCGTATCGGCCTTCGCGATTTGAAGGATATAATACTGCTTTACTAGGTCTGCCGGCAAAGTTTTTTGAGTGTGGGTACAGCCCAGGCAAGCCATAACCATAATAACAACAATGGCGATTTTTTTCATTGATGATTATCTTGCTAAACCTTTGATGATAACAACCTGGCTGCCTTGATTCTCATCCGGACGTTTAGAACCACCGTCTTTGCCTTTAAAAGCATCTTCTCTCCAGGTGTGTGGCTGTATGCAAAGGGTAAAAGTGTTAGGGATACCTATTACATCAGAAATATCAACAAGTGCACCGTACTCCCAATTTCCTTTTGCAGCAGTTGCTTTAAATTTAGGGTCAGAACGGCGGTGATCTATTTCAACTACTTTTTTAACTTCTTTGGTAGCAATATTATATTGGTAGATGTAAGCGTCATGAGTTTCGCCACCGTATGTGTTTGAATCTTCTTGTATGTAAACATAATTTGTAGTTACACAGATGTTATCAGGATTTTGAAACTCTTTTGCCGGTCCGCTTTTATCATCTCCATCAAGAATACACTCTAGTTTGCCTTTTGTTGGGTCGCTGGCATTTAAAACCAGTTTGTAAGTACGGCCAAATACAGTTCTTGAGTTATCGGCATTAAAGCCTGTTGCCGCTTGTCCGGTTACGTTAAAATACACTTCTCTTGAGTTAGCAGCACTGCCTTTGCGGTAATCTACATCCTCTACACGGCCAAATTTAATGGCCTTAAGTGGGTCAACCATTGCCTGGATCTGGGCTCCTGTAATTGTTTTGTGGTTTTCTATTTTAACAAATTCAACATCGTATGATGAGCCCACTTTCATGTCTGTTTCTTTTTGATTGCCATCAGTACGTTTCAACATGTATTGGGTTCCGTTATCCAGATCGCCAACTGTGTTTGCAACGTAAAGAACTACCTGACCACCAGATGCATCATCAGCATCCTCGCCCATAACTATTACAGTTTTTCCGGTATAGGCATCTTTGTTAAGTGGAACGGCATTTTCTCCGCTCCAATGGCCTAAGCCTGCAGTAGCTGTTCCGCTTTGCTTGCCCGAAACAAGAGGGTTAAGTTTATGTGTTTGTGCCTCTACAGCACTTTCGCCAACGCTTAAATAGAATGGCCCAAAACCATTTTCTTCTTTGGTAACCATGGTTCCTGAACATAAGCGCCATTGGCCACCGTCAGAATTTATTGCATACTCGCCTTTTACTGGCTTAAGGTTGTTGTTAAACGAGATCCTGGAAACCGAATAGTTATCTTCATTGTTTACCATCATTACATAACCTCCAGCGGGATTTTTTACAAGCCCGGCCCCATCGGCAGAACCGCCAAAGGTATAGCCTTCAGATTCAGGGAATTTGTCTTCACTGCTAAAAAGAGAAAACAGCTCCAGGTTTTCGAATCCTGAAAGTTTTTTGAGCAGTACAGGAGTTACAGAATAATCTTTTAATACCACTTGTTCTTCTGCTCCGGTGTCTTTTGAATCCTTTTTGCATGAAGAAACCGCAATGGCTGCAGCAGCAAAAGTTGCTACTGCAACGGCAAGAGTTTTTGTTTTAATAAATTTCACAGTCATAGTTTGTCTTGTTGTTTGTTACAAACCTAGCGCCCTAATATTTTGTGAAATTTAATTGTATGTTAAGTAAAATAGCGCCAAACTATTTGGAATTATTCTAAGCATTTTTAATAAGTATTGTTTCCAGAACATTTGCTACATCATCGCATTTATCCGAAGCAATTTCCATAGTTTGCAGTACCTCTTTCTGTTTAATCAGTTCAATGGCATTGGCTTGATTATCAAATAGCTTACCTAGGGCAGTGTTACAGATATAATCGGCTGTGCTTTCTCCTTTATTAATTTTAATGCATATCTCGGCAATTAGCTTGGTGTTGGTAAGGTCTTTAAGCTCGGCAACAGCAGTATTAATATCCTTGCACATTTCTAAAAGCAGCTCAGCAAGCTCTATCATTGGCTTGGTTATGGTTTTTAGGTTGTACAAGTCCATATTCATGGCTGAGGCATAGATATAATCAATAATATCATCCAAAGAACTAGCCAGCGCATGGATATCCTCCCGGTCGAACGGAGTAATAAATGTTTTGCCTAAACCCAAAATGATGGCATGTTTAAAACCATCGCCAACCTCTTCAAGTCTTTCAATTTCCTTTATATGCGTCTTTCTTTTTTCCTGTTCAGGGGTGTTTACTGCCAGTACCAGGGTTTTGGCAATTAGCACCAGGTTGTTGCTGGCCTGCTCAAACATGGGTTGGAATACTTTGTCTTTAGGGCTAAAAAAGTTGAATACAGAGTTCATGGTAATTTTGCTTTTAGCAAAAATATCATTGCAATGTTAAGCCATTATAAAGTTTAAGTGCTATTTAACAGTGGTTTATATTAAAAGTTACCATTTATAACCCATTCTTATATATTTTAGCAGAAACCGACAATCAACATAAAAAAGCATGAGCAAACAGAAAAAGAAAAAGGGCAATGGTAATTCAAATCCGGATGCTGCCAAACAGGCATTAATGCATCAGAAAAGGTTTGTGGAGCGGGTAGAGCTGCTTTGTAATGCGTTGGTGGGTCCAGGCTATTTCGAAAAATTCCCGGCAGCTATTCTTTCTCATATGTATGCCACCAGGTACCCGGCATTAAAATAAAGGCCAGTCCTGAGTCTGAAGTTTCTAAATCAACAGTGTTAAAGGCCAATAAGCTGCTCAATGCTTTTTTAGAAGATCAGTGTATTACCTTAATGAATGGCGAGCGGATATTGTTTAGTATGCTTCTGTCTGAAGGTTTGTTGTTAATCAATTTCCTGCATGTGGTTCATGCCAATTACTTCCCCAGTGCTGCGCTTTTGAAAGAGGCTTTTAAGGATTAGTTCCCGGAAACGGATTCTTATTTAAAAATTCAGGAAATGATAGATGTACTGGTGCAGGATATTATTGTGTTTTTGAGGGACTTGAATAAGAGTATTATTAAGGCCGATTATAGCGAAACAGCTTGTCTTGAGATCAGCAGCAATCACAACGATATTTATTTGCATGAGTTTAAAACCACTAAAACATCGATGGTAAACCCCGCTCTATGATTCGCCTGGGCTGGGTTGATGGGGAATTTAACTGGGTATTTGCCAAAGTTAAACCTTCGGCACTTGGTTTTGAGGTTGTAGGGCTAGATGTATCGCTTGATGTTTACATACAAATACATGCGTTAGACAGGTTGCAGAACCGGATAGATATTACCCCCGGCATTATGCACTCTATTGCCTTTATGATTTTTATGGATAAGGAAATTAAACACCATAAGGATTACAACAGGAGTTTGGTTGAGTTTTATCTGTCTGATAAAAAAGCAGGATACCTGCAGGTTGAACTGCATGGCGACAGGCTGGTTATTCATACCTTTTTATTTTTAACCAATAGTGGTACGCCTGAGGGTATTAAGCTTGAAAAGCTTGCCGGATTGCAAAAAGCGGATAAAATATACCTTGAAATTGATGCGCTTTCGACCTTTAACTCTTACCATATTGATAAGAATGAACCGCTTAAGAACTTGTTTATTGAGGCTGGTTGTGGTTCATTATTGGAACTGGGCCATTTGCAGGAGTTTTCTGTTAATGAGGTTAAGGATAAAGACCCTGATTCGATATTGAAATACCTTGCCGATTCAAAATACTTTAGATCGGCAGAGTAGTAGGTGCAGGCTTGTAAGAAATATTATTATCTTGCTTTCCTATTTTAACAATCGATGATAATAATAATACAGTGTAAAGATCAGATAGGGCTGGTTGCCGATATTTCGCAGATTTTATCTGCAGCAAAACTCAACATTGTTTCCATGAGGGAACACGTGGATAAGGCCGAAAGTATGTTTTTTATGCGCCTTGATGTAGATGGATATGCTGACGAGGCTTTACTTACCGAAAGTATGCGCCAGATTTTACCTGCCGGTGCACTTATTCATGTTAATCCGGTTGCCGAAAAAAGGATTGTGGTAATGGTTACTAAAGAATATCATTGCCTCGCCGATATTTTGGTGCGCAATAACTTTGGTACTTTAGGTGCAACTGTTGTTGGCGTTATTGGCAATCATGATGTTCTGCAAAAAATTTGTGAACGCTTTGATGTTCCTTTTTCTTTGATTTCTTATGCTTATGAGGGGGATGATCCGGAGCAGGAAATGATTGATCAGATAAATGCCTATAACCCTGATTATGTAATTCTGGCTAAGTTTATGAGGATTTTGTCGCCTCGATTTGTAGCTTGCTTTGCGGATCGGATTATTAATATCCATCATTCTTTTTTGCCTGCTTTTGCCGGCGCTAATCCGTATAAACAGGCTTTTGAAAGAGGGGTGAAGCTGATTGGCGCCACAGCTCACTTTGTTACTAATGATTTAGATGAAGGGCCAATAATTGCTCAGCAGATTATTCCTGTAAATCATTCGTTTACGGTTAAGGATATGGTACGGTCGGGCAAGGAGATTGAAACTGCGGTGCTGGCAAAGGCCATGAGGCTGGTTCTTGGCGATAGGGTGTTTGTTTATAAGAATAAGACTGTGGTTTTTGACAATTAAAAATGCTTGTTACTCTAAGACTGCATTCAATTGCGCTGAAAAAGCGCAAATGAATGCTAGGTCTTTTCGTCACAAGTATTTTTATAGGAAAGTAGGGGTGTTAGGAATGCATAACCTTCTAGTGATGTAGATGTACTATTGATGTAGATGCAATTGGCTTTTAAGTTCCTTAATTTCTTGTTGCATGGCATCTACTTTTTCTAGCAAATGGCGGATTGCATCTATGCCCTCAATATTGATTTGCAAATCGTAGTGCAAATGAATATATCTGTCAAGCTCCCCGAATTGTTTTATGTGGATGCACTTTTCTGATTCAACCGTTATCAATGAAATGATTCCGGAGTCCTCGAGCGATACAATAAACTCGGGTTCAATATCGTATTTAAAGCAATATTCTGTTATGGTTATTAGTTCTGTTTCCATGGTTAACTGATGTAAATGGTTTAGCCCAGGTTTTTTAGTTCGTTAAAAAGCTCTTTCTGTTTCTCTGTAAGTTCTGTTGGTATTTTTATAGTATAGGTTACAAAGAGGTTTCCAAATTCTCCTTCGGTTTTGTAAACCGGAAAACCTTTGCCTTTTAACCGTACTTTAGTATTATTTTGAGTTCCGGGAGCTACTTTTAGTTTTACTTTACTATCAAATGTGGTAACTGTTACATCGCCACCAAGAACAGCGGTATAAAGATCTATTTCTGCGTTGGTATATAGGTCGTTGTTAAGTCTTTTAAAATGAGGATCTTCGCTAATATTAAAGGTGATGTATAAATCGCCATTTGAGCCGCCATTGGCACCCGGTGCACCCTGACCGCCTAATTTGATGGTTTGCCCGTTAGCTATACCAGCCGGAATGGTTATCCTTAAGTTTTTGCCATTTACAGCCAGCGTTTGCTTGTGCGTGTTGTAGGCATCAAGAAGTGATATGTTAATTTCGGCCTGATAATCTTGTCCTTTAAACTTACGGCTTCCACGTTTTGATTGAGCGCCTGCATTTCCGAATAAAGATTCAAAGAAGTCTGAAAAGTCTCCACCTCCACTAAATCCTTCTCCTCCAAAATCTGCACTGCTAAAGCCCCCGCCCTGGTAACCACCACCTCCTCCTGAGTATGCATTTTGCTGTTGTGATTGTTTTGCTTGTTCAAACTGATCGGCATTTTTCCAATGTTCTCCATATTCATCGTATTTTTTACGCTTTTCGGGATCACTTAATGCTTCATTAGCCTCATTTATTTGCTGGAATTGTCGGTTGGCATCTTTGTCATTTGGGTTTAGATCAGGGTGATATTTTCTGGCCAATTTTCTGTAGGCTTTTTTAATATCGTCCTGGGTGGCACTTTTTTCAAGTCCAAGAGTTTTGTAATAATCTATAAATGCCATAATTAACTAGTTTGTCAGTTAAGTTAAGGCATTTTTGGTTGATTTTGTTTTAGATTTTTAGAAAAAATTGAAATAGGGAGTTAGGGTTGCCTACTAAAATCTCTTGTTCTAAACAGAGACTTTGGATTTTGATTTTCCAGCTTTTTTAATGCAGGCATCCAGAAAATAATCAATACCTGTGGTAGCATACCCTAAAAGCCGTGAGTTTTCGCCAAGCTCAGATGATACAATTGTGGTGCGCTCTCTTATTTGCGTCATACAATAGGTATTAATGGCCTGCTGCATAGGGAGAGTTATATATTGTTTTGCTTCGGCAATTTTGCCGCTCAAAATAATCAGTTCCGGATTAAAAAGCTGAATAAGTACAGAGATTCCCTTACCCATATAGGTGCCTATATTAGATAACAACTGGATGGCATACTGATCGCCTTTATTTGCTGTTTCGATAATAACATCGGGCTCAATTCTTTGTAATTCCTCGTTAGAGAGTTTGTTGAGCATTGAGTTTTTGCCAGATAAAATACCTTCTTTGGCCATTGCTGATAGGGCATTGCCCGAGGCAATGGTTTCCAGACAGCCATGTTTGCCACAATAACACAGTGCACCATTCTCTACAAAGGGAATATGGCCCAGCTCGCCCGAAAAACCACATGCACCTTTCCTTAATTTACCATCCATTATAATTCCTAAACCAACACCCCAATCCATCAACAGGATCAAAGCATTTTGTTTGCCTTTTGCCATTCCATGTGTAAACTCGGCCATTGACGATCCATTAACGTCATTTTGTATAATAACAGGTAGTTTCAGCGTGGTTTCGAATGCGGCTGTTAAAGAAGTGTTTTCCTGATCGCTAAGAAAATAGCTGAAGCTTTTCCCTTTTTCTGAATCAATAAGACCCGGCATACCTACACTGCAGCCAATTAGTTGTTCGTGAGTAATGTTTTGGGCTTTTAAAATATCCAGAACATAAGTATTTAAAATGTTAAAGAAATCTGATCTGTTGCTTTTTGAAATAGGGAGGGCTATGGTATTGGCCTCTACTATATAATTATAGTTATTGTCCATAACAGCTATTTTGGTATGGAACAGTTCTATATCAATACAAAGAATAAGAATTTTTTTATCCTTTAGGCCGTACAAATCGGGTTTTCGGCCACCCATTGATATTCCGTAGCCTTTCTTTTCTATCCAATCTTCTTCTATTAAATTAGTGATTAACTTTAAAACACTGGGTGTGCTCATGTTCATGGTGTCACATAGTGTGGAAACAGAGCAGGCACCTAAATTAAAAAGATGTTTCACAAGCTGATATTTATAGATCAGCTGCTTATCACGTGCAGGTTTTGTTATATTATTTAATAGATGAAGATTCATATTATTTATTACTCTATTTTGCTAAATATAGATAACTTATGTTAAAAAATTATAAAAGTATTTTTATTACGTAAATAATTAAACAATGTTTTGTCTTTTTCACAATTTCTCGCTAATATTATCACTGCAAGTATTCGATTTAGCAATGCCATAACAGGTAATACTGATTGAATCTCAATAACCACATATATGAAACCTAAAGAACCTCAAGAAAAAAACACCAGAAGGGATTTTATTAAAAAATCGGCAGTAGGACTGGCCGCATTTACCATTGTACCAAGATATGTACTTGGAGGAACAGGATTTATTGCGCCAAGCGATAGGTTGACTAAGGCTGTGATAGGCGTTGGGTCAATGGGTCGTGGTCATTTTACATACGATGGCACTCAGGTAGTTGCTGTTTGTGATGTTGATAAAAGACATCTTGACCTTGCAACATCTATGCTGGATAAGGGAGTTAAAACGTTTGGCGATTATCGTGAGCTAATTAAACTTCCTGAAGTTGATATTGTACACATTGCCACCCCGCCGCATTGGCATGGTATTATGGCTGTTGATGCTGCAAATGCCGGTAAAGATGTTTGGTGTGAAAAACCAATGACACATACTATTGGCGAAGGTAAACGTGTAATGGAAGCTGTACAAAAGCATGGCCGAATGTTCCGTTTAAATACCTGGTTCCGCTTTAAAGATACTTTTTATGGAATGGGTACTACTGTAAAACCGATTAAGAAATTGGTTGACAGTGGCTTGCTGGGTTGGCCTTTAAAGGTTACTGTAGGTAAACATACTGGTTACGACTGGAAGTTTTACTGGGTCGGTAAGGATCATCTTGAGCCTCAGCCGGTACCTCCTGAATTGGATTATGACAGATGGCTTGGCCCTGCACCTTATAAACCATACAATGCACACAGGGTGCACCAAACTTTCCGTGGATATTGGGATTATGATGGTGGCGGTTTAAGTGATATGGGACAACATTATATTGACCCGATTCAATACTTTTTAGGTAAAGATGATACCAGTCCGGTTTCTGTTGAAATTGATGCTCCACAACAGCATACTGATGCAGTTGGAATTTGGAGAAGGATAACTTATACTTATGCTGATGGTTGCCAGATCATTTTAGACGGCGAAGGAAAAGATACTAATGTACCTTACATTGAGGGACCTAAAGGTAAATTATATCCGGGCTTTAAATCGGATATTCCTGATCTGGAAAGAAAACTGGCTGCTTTCCCTGACCCTACACCGCAAATGACTGATTTTGTTGAGTCTGTAAAAACCAGACAGAAGTTTGCTTTAAATGAGGAGAATGGACACCGTTCATGTAATATCGTTAACATCGGCTTAATTGCTTTGAGGTTGGGCCGTTCATTAAAGTTTGATCCCGTAAAACAAGAGTTTATTGATGATGAAGGAGCTAACAGATTAATTAATCCTGTAATGCGCGCACCTTTCACTATTTAATTAAAACAATTCAGATTAACATTTTACACATATCATAATGATAAAAAAGATATTCTTTATCCTGTTGGCGGTTTTAATGCTGCAAGATGTGGCAAACGGACAGGCAAAAAAAGACGAACGAACCATTACCACCCGCATTGCTGATTTGCTTGCTCAGATGCCTGCAAACGACGCTGAGTTGTTTAAAAACAACGTGAACGATATTGCCAATCTTGGTGAAGAGGGCTATGTTACTTTAATAAGCGGACTAACAGCACCCGGTAAGGGTAACAATTCATTAATTGAATATACAGTTGGTGGATTTTCTGCTTACATCACGCAGAATGGAAAAGAAGACTGGAGAAAAATGGCCGTTGGTGCTTATTGCAAAGCTCTGGATAAATTAACTGATAAACAGAACAAATCATTTATCATCAGCCAGTTTGATCTGGTTGGTAAAGATGATGCTGTTGCTTGTTTACAGGGCTATTTAACTGATGATCATCTGGCAGATCCTGCAGCAAGGGCATTGGTTAAAATTAATACCCCTGCATCAAAAGCAGCTTTGTTAGCCGGTTTGGCAAAAGCCAATGGCACGGCTAAACTTTCTGTTATAGAATCGTTAGGCGATAGCCGCTTTAAAGAAGCAGCACAGCCTATTAATGCTTTAGCAGCCAGCAGCGATGAAAATGTTGCTAAAGTTGCCTTATATGCACTTGCTTATATTGCTGATCCTTCTTCGGCACCGGCATTTGCAGCTGCGGCTGATAAAAGTGGCTTTAAGTATGAGAACACAAACTCTGCTGCGGTTTACTTAATTTATGCTGAGCAATTGCTTAAAAACGGTAATAAAGAACTTGCTGAAAAAATAGCAAAAGAGATTACTACCAAAGCTAATTCTGATGAATTAGTAGGTGTACGTACCGGTGCTTTAAAGGTATTGGTTGAAGCAAATAAAGACAACAACCAGGATATCCTTTTAGAAGCTGCAGGCGATAAAAATGCTGAATATCGTGCTGCTGCATTTAAATTTGCGGTACCTTATGTTACATCGGCATCTACTGCTGCCTGGGTTAAAAAATTAGGTGGTGTTAATGATGATGCCAAAGCGGGTATAGTAAGTATGCTTGGCCAAAGTGGTGCTAAAGATGCTTTGCCTGCGGTACTTAAATTACTTAAAAGCAAAAACCAGACTGTTAAACTGGCTGCTATAAATGCAGCTGTTAATATTGGACAGGAACAAGTACTTGATGATTTACTTAAACTTGCAAGCAAAGGTGATACTGCCGATGTTGCTGCGGTTTCTGGTGCTGTTCATAGAATGAAGGGAACTGGCATAACTGAAAAAGTTGCTGCTGCGATTCCGTCGGCAAAACCTAACGTACAGGTTGCATTAATTAACTTACTTGCTTCGCGTGCTGCAAATGGTCAGCTAAGTGCAGTTTATGATCAGTTAAAAAGTAAAAAACCTGAAGTACAGCAAGCTGCATATACTGCTTTAAGTAGTGTTGTTGTTAAAGACAATTTGCCTCAGTTGTTTACTTTATTAAATGAAACTTCCGGAGCTCAGGAAACTGCTGTTCAGGAAGCTATTATTGCTGCTGTTAGTGGTTCAGGAGACAACTCGCAACAGGTTGATGCGGTATTACAGCAAATGGCATCGGCTCCTGAAAACAAGAAATTACTTTTCTACAAAGTTCTTGCAGGTTTAGGTGGTCAGAAATCTTTAAAAGCAGTTACTGATGGTTTTGCTTCAGGTAATGAGCAAACTCAAAAAGCTGCTTTGGATGCATTATCGGCATGGACTAATGCTGATGCAGCTCCTGAATTAATTAGAATTGCACGCGAAACTAAAAATGCAGGTTTCTTAAATACTGCAATTAATGGTTACCTGCGTTCGGTTAGAGAGGGTGTTTATCCTGCGGAGCAGAAGTTATTGTTGCTTCGTAATGCAATGGCTGTAGCTCAAACTGATGAGCAAAAGAAACAGGTATTAAAAGATGTTGAGCAGGCTAAATGTTTCAATTCTATTGCATTTGCCGGTAAATATTTAAATGATGCTGCTTTACAACAGGCTGCTGCAAATGCTGTAATGAACATTACACTTGCAGGTTCTTATAATGGCGACCTGGTTAAAGGCTTATTGAATAAAACTATTGAGGTAATAACTGGTCCTGATAGTGGTTATCAGAAAGAAGGAATGCGTAAATACATTTCCGAAATGAAGGCTGGTGAAGGGTTTGTATCTATGTATAATGGAACTGACCTTACAGGTTGGAAAGGTTTAGTAGCTGACCCTATTAAACGTTCAAAAATGGACGCTAAAACGCTTGCTGCTGAACAGGAAAAAGCTGATGCTGAAGCACGCGAGAGCTGGAAACCTATAAATGGCGAGCTTCAGTTTATGAGCCATGGAAATAACCTTGCTACGGTTAAAAAGTATGGTGATTTTGAAATGCTTGTTGACTGGAAGATTATTGACGACAAAAAAGGTGAAGGTGACGCCGGTATCTATTTACGTGGTACGCCACAGGTTCAAATTTGGGATAATGCCCGTACTAATGTAGGTGCTCAGGTTGGTTCTGGTGGTTTATACAACAACCAGGCTAATGAAAGCAAGCCTCTTAAAGTTGCTGATAACAAACTTGATGAGTGGAATACTTTCCGTATTATAATGAAAGGTGACCGTGTTACGGTTTACTTAAACGGAGAATTGGTAACTGATAACGTAATACTTGAGAACTATTGGGACAGAAGCCTTCCGATTTTTGCTGAAGAGCAGATTGAATTGCAGGCTCATGGTTCGCCGGTTGCTTACCGCGATCTTTATATCAGAGAAATTCCTCGTGCAAAGCCATTTGAGTTGAGTGCACAAGAGAAAAAAGACGGCTATAAAGTATTGTTTGATGGTACTAACATGCACAGCTGGACTGGTAACACTGTTGATTATACTATTGAAGATGGTAACATTGCTATCCGCCCGAAACCAGGAAAAGGTTCAGGTGGTAATTTGTTTACTAAAGAAGAATTTAGCGATTTTATTTACCGTTTTGAGTTTAAATTAACTCCTGGCGCTAACAATGGTTTGGGTATAAGGGCACCTTTAGAAGGTGATGCTGCTTACGAAGGTATGGAGTTGCAAATTCTTGATAACGAAGCTCCTATATATAAAGATCTTCATGTTTATCAGTATCATGGTTCTGTTTATGGTACCTTGCCAGCAAAAAGAGGTTTCCTTAAGCCTGTAGGTGAGTGGAATTATGAAGAGGTGGTTGTAAAGGGCCCTAAAATTAAAGTGATTCTTAATGGTACTGTAATTCTTGATGGTGACATTACTGAAGCTAGAAAGAATGGTGCTGCTGATGGTAAGGAACACCCTGGCTTATTGCGTAACAGTGGTCATATTGGTTTCCTTGGACATGGTTCTCCGGTAGAATTCAGAAATATCAGAATCAAAGATTTAAGTAAAAAAGATTTAACTAAAAAAGCCCCGGCTAAGAAGTAGTATTTCAATTCTTCGTCATCCTGAATTTATTTCAGAATGACGAAGAGAAAAAAATATTTAATAATAAAAAAGATGACTGAAGATAAGTTAAACTCATCAACAGATAATTCCAGAAGAAACTTTATTAAAACCAGCGCGCTTGCAGCCGCTGGTTTTATGATAGTACCCAGACACGTTTTGGGAGGTAAAGGATTTTTAGCGCCAAGCGACCGCTTACAGGTTGCCGGTGTTGGTGTTGGTGGAAAAGGTGAAAGTGATATAGCTAACATTTATAAGGGTGGCAAATCAGACATCGCATTTTTATGTGATGTTGATGATAGGAGAGCCGCTGGTTCTGTTAAAAGATTCCCTAAGGCGAAGTACTATAAGGACTACCGCCAGATGCTTGATAAGGAAGCAAAAAATATTGATGGTGTTGTAGTTTCTACACCTGATCATAACCATGCCATGATAGCCCTGGCTGCAATGCAGTTGGGTAAACATGTGTATGTTCAAAAACCATTAACACATGACATTTACGAAGCGCGTGTATTAACTGAAGCTGCAAAACGCTATCAGGTAGTTACGCAAATGGGAAACCAGGGTGCTTCGGGTGATGGGGTTAGGCAATTGAGAGATTGGTGTGAGGCTGGTTTAATTGGGAAAGTTCATACGGTCTATTGCTGGACTGACCGCCCCGTATGGCCTCAGGGTATTTCATGGCCTGCTACCAATGGTGTTGTGCCTAAGGAACTGGATTGGGATTTATGGCTGGGTAGTGCCCCATATAAGCCTTATATAGATAAAATGGTTCCGTTTAACTGGCGAGGCTGGTGGGATTATGGTACCGGTGCAATTGGCGATATGGGTTGCCACCTGGTTGAACCACCATTTACAATTTTAGGTTTGGATACTCCAATGGATGTCCAGTGTAGCGTAGGCAGTGTTTACGTTGATGAGTTTCAGAGGGGGTATTTTCCGGAAAGCTGTCCGCCTTCTAGCCATGTAATCATGACCTTTAAGGAAACCAAGAGAACTAAAGGTGACTTACAGCTTCATTGGATGGACGGTGGTATTAAACCTGTGCGACCAGCTGAATTAGGACCTAATGAGGCATTTGGAGATAATGGTGTATTGTTTGAAGGTACAAAAGGAAAAATGATCTGTGATGTTTACGGATCTAACCCAAGGTTATTGCCTTTATCTAAAAATGAGCACGACCATACAAAAAAGAAAACCCCTCGTGTACCGGGTGGCGAAGATGGCCATTACACACAATGGGCTGAAGCTGCAATTGCTGGTTATGGGAAAATAGAGTTAAGTTCTCCATTTGAAATAGCTGGTCCGCTTACTGAAACGTTATTAATAGCAAATCTGGCCATCAGGGGAACTGATGTTCAGAAAAGAAATGCCGATGGCGGAATTAGCTATCCGGGCAGAGATATTAAACTGATTTGGGATAAGGCTAACCTTAAGGTTACCAATTTTGATGAGGTGAACCAATTTGTGAAACGTAATTATCGTGCAGGATGGAGTTTGGGAGCGTAAATTTGCGTGTTCTGGTTGTTGGTTGCGGTAACATGGGCAAATCTCATGCTATGGCTTACCACACTTTAGACGGCTTTGAAATATGCGGAATCGTATCAACCGGTAACAGTAAGGTTGTATTAAATGAAAAACTGGGCGGAAGTTATCAGCTGTTCAGTGATTTTTATGAAGCGCTTGAGGTTACTAAGCCTGATGCGGTGTGCATTTCTACTTATCCGGATACTCATGAGGCTTTTGCAATTAAAGCGCTGGAGAGCGGCTGCCATGTGTTTATAGAGAAACCTTTGGCTGACTCTGTAGAAGGAGCAGAGCGCGTTGCTGAAGCTGCAAGAAAGGCAGGCAAGAAACTGGTTGTTGGCTATATATTGCGCTATCACCCATCGTGGGAGAAGTTTATTGAGGTTTCGCAGCAAATGGGTAAACCATTGGTGATGCGAATGAACCTGAACCAGCAAAGCCACGGTCCAAAATGGACAGTACACCGTAACTTGATGAAAAGCTTAAGCCCTATAGTTGATTGTGCAGTTCATTATATTGATGTAATGTGCCAAATGACCAGATCAAAACCAGTGCAGGTTAGTGCAATTGGTGCCAGACTTACTGATGAAATACCTGAATGGAATTACAACTACGGGCAATTGCAAATTCGTTTTGAGGATGGCTCTGTGGGCTGGTATGAGGCAGGTTGGGGACCTATGGTTAGTGAAGCGGCATTTTTTATTAAAGATGTTTTTGGACCGAAAGGGGCAGTATCAATAGTTGCTAAAGAGGCATCAAAATCAGGAAAATCAGATTCAATTGATTCACACACTAAAACGGAATCTATAAAAGTTCATTATGCTGATCTGGATAAAGATGATGAGTTTGCCAAAGCTGATGAATGGATTGACTTGCATGATGAACCAGATCATCAGGAATTATGCAATCGTGAGCAGCGCTTTTTCCTGAAAGCTATACAGGAAGATCTTGACTTGACTGATGCTACAGAAGATGCTGTAAACAGCTTAAGAATCGCTTTTGCATGTGATGAATCGGTAAGAACCGGGCAAATGGTTATGTTGTAGCCAACTTTATTAACAAAAGCGGTTGGATGTGGAAAAAATGATGACAGATTCTGAAACATTGATTTGGTGCAAATCCAATAATTATTACCTTTAGAGCGTTATATCAAATATTTTAAAATCTTAACTTAAGAAAAACATGGAAAAATTTTCAAAACTAAAACAGCTTATCGCAGGTATCGAATCTGATGCAGATAAATTTTATAATTCAGGTAACGGCGCTGCCGGTACAAGAGTTCGTAAAGCAATGCAAGATCTAAAAGGACTTGCTCAAGAGATCCGTACTGAGGTTACTGAGAAGAAAAATGCTAAATAGTATTATTTGACTTATACAAAAGGCCTGCAATTTATTGCAGGCCTTTTTTGTTTTATACGGCTTCGTCATATAAAAAATATTTGCTGCCCAGGCAACCTTGTTGTTCCGTGCTCCGTACTAGGAGATATAAGTTCATTAAAACTTAAACAAGGTAGTAGCTCAATTACATCATGAATAGAATTAGAAAAATAACCCGGGTGTTGATTGCACTCTTGCTGCTACACCTAAGTGCCGGGGCACAAAATTTTGTTAGTAAGAATATTAGAATTGGCTTATTCTCATCAACCCCATTAGAAGACATTAGAGCGGTAAGTGATAAGGGCAATGCTGTGCTTGTTTCTAAAACCAGAGAAATAGTTGTGCAACTGGATGTTAAAACGCTGGAGTTTGACAGGAAACTGATGCAGGAGCATTTTAATGAGAATTATATTGAAAGCGATAAATATCCTAATGCAAAATTTAAAGGTGTTATAGATCAACCGATAGATTTTACTAAGGATGGCAATTATGGGGTAACTGTTACCGGTACTCTATCGGTACATGGAATAGATAAGAAACGTACGATTCCGGGAAAAGTAATTATAAGCAATGGTGTTGTACAGATTAGCACCGAGTTTAATGTTGCATGTGTAGATCATAATATTAAAATACCCAAGCTGGTGTTTGCCAAGATTGCGGAGTTTATTACGATAAAAGCTGAAGGTAAATTCAATCCATTAAAATAACAAACCCATGAATAAGATTAAATATTTACTGATTTCCTTTTCGCTTTTTACATTGCATGCTCAGGCTCAGGAGGCAGATTCTTTGTTGAAAGCTCTGGATAGCGGACGTGTTGCCAGCACGGTAGACGCTGCTTTTAAGTCGACACACGTAGTTTTATCCCACTCTAGTGAAACCCAAAAAAAACATGATCTGGATTTGAGGATCCGCCATCATTTTGGTGATATAGGAGGGCGTTTTGGAAGCGCTCATACTTTATATGGTTTGGATGTAGCTACAGACTTGTTTATTGGATTGGACTATGGTGTAACCGATGATTTTACTGTAGCAGTTGGAAGAAGCAAGCAAGATGAACTTTTCAATTTCTCTGGTAAGTACAAGCTTTTAAAACAGAAAACTGATGCCTCTATGCCAATTAATATGACGCTTTTTGCACAGTTGGGATGGATTGCACGAGAACCTCTTAATAATAGTGAGTTTGCACAGTATAGTGATCGGTTTTCTTATTTCTTTCAGTCTATTATCTCACGTAAGTTTTCGTCACGCCTTTCATTGGAGGTAATGCCGGGTTATTTATTGAGAAGTAATGTTGAAGACAACGGGGATGCTAAGAATCTTTTTTCTCTTGGCTTTGCAGGAAGAATGAAAATAACAAAACGGCTTTCTTTTATTGCAGATTATACACTGGTAAATGGATTATCGAGACCTAAAGATTTAACTGAATCTTACTATAATCCTTTTGGTGTTGGATTGGAAATAGAAACGGGTGGGCATATATTCTCCTTAAACTTCATGAACTCGGAATATATAGTTGAGAATAATTTTATTCCAAATACTAAGAAATCATGGAGTAAAGGTGGGGTGCGTTTTGGCTTTACCATATCAAGAAATTTTACCCTGTTCAAATCAAAGAAAGAGGATCCGGATAAAAAATCAAAAATCTACTAGACTAAAATTTAAAAATTATGGAACGCGACGAATTTATCAAATCACTGGGATTAGGACTGGCATTGGTTTGTACAGGATCTTGTTTGTCGGGCTGCGGAAAAAGTAGCAACGATGGACCAGAGGATAAACCTGATCCGGGGCCAGGAGGTGGAAATACTAATACTGCCACTATAGATTTATCAACTGATCTTAAAGCTATAGGCGACCAGGCTAAAGCAAATGGTGTACTGTTTTTTAGAATAGCCGCAGGCAATACTGCTGCTTCATTTGTAGCTACAGAATCCATTTGCCCTCATCAAGGCGGAAATTTAGTGTGGAAACAGGCTGATAATAGAATACAATGTCAATTGCACTTTTCTGAGTACGCAACTAATGGTTCTGTGCTTCAGGGACCACAGGGTACAACAGGAAATACGAGGACATTGAAAATTTACAGCACCTCGATTAGTGGAACTAAACTTACGGCTACAATTGCATAATAATGTGCTTTTCTTCTAATGAAAAAATTATTTTCATTTCTTGTTAATGTTGGTACGATATGTGTAAATTGTATAGAGTTATCTGTGTAATTAATAACAGGATAACGGACATTCAATTAGCTATTTAAAAAGTTATGAAAAAACTACTTTCACTGATTGCCATTTTAAGTTTCTGTGTGAGCTTAAGTATGGCACAAACTGCCCCTGCTGCAGCAACCAAAGCTACAGCAAAAGCTAAAAAAGAAACTTCGAAAGCTAAAGATGCTGCAGCTGATGCGAAGAAGGAAGCTGCAAAGGCGAAAGCTGATGCAAAGAAAGATGCAACTGCTGCCGCGAAGAAAGAGGCCGCTAAAGCTAAAGCCGACGCTAAAAAAGAAGCGACAGCTAAAGCCAAAGCTGCTGCTGATGTAAAAAAAGAAACAACTGCAGCTACTACTGCCGAAGTGAAGTTAAAAAAAGATGGTACACCTGATAAGCGTTTTGCAAAAACTGCAGCAGCTGCAACCAGTGATGTGAAACTTAAAAAGGATGGTACGCCTGATAAGCGTTATTCTGCAACAGCTGCCAAAGAAAAAGCTACAGCTCCTGCAAAAGAAGTTAAAAAAGAAGTAACAGCGGTAAAAAAACAAACAACTACTGCTGTAGCGAGTAATGCTAACAAAGATTATAAACCAACTGTTGACAGATCTTTGAAAGGACCAAATTCTGAAGTAGTTTATACCGGCCCACGTGGTGGTAAATACTATATCAATAAAAATGGTAACAAAACTTATATTAAAAGGGAAGCAGAGTAGTTTTAAAATCTGATTCGAATAATGAAAAAAGGCATCCACACAGGATGCCTTTTTTTATGCTATTCTTTATCGCCAATTAGTGTTCCTGATACATTCCAGGCACTAAAACTGCCTCCTTCGGGTTTGCCTAGCGGTATTGCTACCTGGAAGGTGTGTTTACCCGGTTTAAGATCCGGTAACGGAACTTCTACAGGTAAAGTAATTGTGCCGGGGCACCAGTTTGAACGGCTAAGATCTGATGATGAAAGACCATTGCCAAAGTTGCCCGAAGCCGGATTTAAGAATCTGTAAGTGGCGCAATCTTCTCTCCATGGAATAAAGTGATACACTCTTTTGCCATCTACAAAAATTTCATTTTGTTTGGGTACAAATTCATCTCCGCCACCCCAGCCGCCATGGCCTGTTGTAAGGTACCTTAGCTTTAGGTTTTTTACGCCTTGTGGTATATCAACTGCCACTGTAAGAGAGTCCTGATCGAACATGGTGCCATATTCTTGTCCAGACATTTCCATTAAGTTGGTTGTGTTAAATGCAGGCATTATCCATTTCTTTTCTTCTTTTTGACTCTCGCCTTCGTAACCAGGATAATATTTGAAATAAAGACTGGCTTTATGGCCTCCTTTATCATAGTTGCCTATGAAAACCCCTATCCATACTTCGCCTTGTAAACGTGGTAACAGAGCGCTGATGTCTTGCTTGTATACAACGGAGTCGGCCCAGTTATATCCTTTTATTTTTGCCTGTGCATTAAAATGATTCACACCAAAGGAGGTGAAAAACCGCATTAACTCTAGTGGTGGTAAATAATTATCGGTGGCTGTAACTCCCTGGTATTTCTTTCCATTTCTGGCTGAATATAAAGGAAGTGCCTGGATGCCATTTTGTAAAGCATCAAGATAAGATACAGATTTGTCGGTAGGGATCATAAATACAGATCCTGTACGGTCATAAGCATCACCGTTAGAATGTTGCGCCAGTTCAACAAATAATTGCTGACCTGCTTTTGTAGCTGGTAACTTTACTTTTTTAAGAATTATAGTACCACCAGAAAAATGGTAGGTAACATTAGCTTGTTCTCCTTTAGGGTTTTCTGTTTTGTTGCCAAAGCTTATCTGCTCATTATTAAAAATGGTGAGTGTATTGTAACGGCTTTCTATTACCTGACGCTGGTAAGCTGGCTCATCCAATAGGGTGCCCCAGTTTTTTGGCCAGGCAAGTTCTTCTGGAGTTACGGCGCGGTATTCAATTTTCTTTGCAATGGTTTCAGAATTTCCGTTACGGATGGTTTTAAGAATTAATCCTAATCCGGGAGCTATTGAAATACTTGGTGTTCCTTTAATTTTAAGGTCGTTTGTATACCAAACTTCAATAGTGTTTGAGCGGATAAACACTTTTGCTTTTTTACATGGGATACCTAGAATGGTATCAATTCCCGTTAGGAGTTCGGCCTTTACATATTCTGAAAAAGGTTTTTTAAGCGTATAAACGATGCCGTTGTTATTTTGCACCTGGTAGCTAACTTTTTGAGCAGTTTGCAGGTATTGCTGTTCGGTTTGGCGACCTTGGGGAACCAGGTGTACCTGACTGCCTTTAATGAACATTTTTTGTTCAGCTTTTGAATCTTTTCCGTTGTTTCGGAAGCCATAGGTAATAACAGCTTCTGTAGCTTTGGTGTTTATTTGTGAAAACGATGGGGCACTGGTTAAAAGCAGCGCAAACCCTAATAGAAGTACTCTCATAGGGCATAAAGTTAAGATTATTTTACCTCAAGTACCTCTAAAAAGAGTTCAAACATTTCTTCGGGTTTAAATGGTTTTGAAAGGATGTAAAGTATCCCCATCTCTTTAAGCCTAAGCCTAACTTCTTCAAGCACATCGGCAGTAAAAATGATCACTTTGGTATCCGGATAGTTTTCCTGAATGTGTTTGGCTAACTGGTAGCCGTCCATTCCTGGCATGTGCAGATCAACCAGAACAACATCAAATTTTTGTTCTTTTAAAAGCTCTATGGCCGCATATCCATTCTCGGCTTTATCGGCATTAATTCCAAAACGGCTTAGCTGACGGCTGGCTACTAACAGATTGGTAATGTTATCATCAACAATTAGCAGTTTAAAATCGGGCAGGGGAGGGAAATCAAATTCGTTTGTCATCGATTTATTTTCTGGTTGCAGTGGAATACTCTTTTTAAAATCAATTTGAAACTCAAATACTGAGCCTACTGATGGTTTACTTGTTAAATGAATTTGGCTGTTAAAAAGTCTGACTAGACCTCTGGTGATATTTAGGCCCAGACCGCTTCCTTGCTGTTGCCTGTGTGAATCTTGTTGTACCTGATGGAACTTATCAAATACCAGGTTGTGCAGATGCTCTGGAATACCAATTCCTGTGTCAGAAATTTTAAAAAGGATACTGGCTTTATTATGCTGATTAAGAATTGTTGTTAAAGTAATGCCAACTTCGCCCTTTTCAGTAAACTTAATGGCGTTTGCTATCAGGTTATTTAATATTCTTCTTAATCTTAGGTCATCTATCATTAATGATTCTGGTATCAGATGATCATGATTGAAGGTGAGCAATAGATCTTTTGCTTTGGCTGAGGGTAAAAAATGCTTGTAAACATTATTGACAAGAGATACCAGGTTTGTTGGGCCCTCATTTAGTTCCATCTTTTTACTTTCAATTTTTTCCAGATCTAAAATGTCATTTATTAGGTGTAGCAGGTGATTAGAAGAGTGTTTTAAATGGTCTATATACTCTTTTGTATCCCTGTTTGATGATGTAGCCTGATCAAGGAGATTACTTATGCCAATGATTGCATTTAATGGTGTCCTGATTTCGTGACTCATAATAGACAGGGTTTCTGTCCTTTTTCGGGCAATTTGTTCAGCCAGATTTTTAGCCTCAATAAGCTCAAACTCATTGTTTTTATTGTGGGTAATATCTTTCAATATTCCTCTGAATAATCGAACAGTGTCACCTTCAATTACAGGTACTGCGGATGCTCTTACCCATTTTTTATTCTTTTTGGCCGTAATTAATTCCAGTTCTATATCGAAAGGAGCATTTTGGTTTAATGTGGTTTTTAAAGCCTTTAGTAATTTAACTCTATTCTCTCTGTCGAATGACTGTGGAATATGATTGCAATTGATAATGCTATTATCCTCTGATTCGTTTATTTCATAGATCTGTTTTGTTAAAAAAACCTCTTTTGTAATAGTATTATATTCCCATCCGCCCATTTTGGATATTTCATGACTCATTTCCAGGAGGTCGTTAATCCTTTTGAGCTCACGGCTATTCTGCTCCAGCTTATCTGTCATTTCTTTTTTAGCCGTAATGTCTTCTATTACGCATATTATCTTGGTATCAGTATTGGGCGAATCAATTTTTTGAAATTTAGCGCAATACCAAAGTTTTTTGTTTTTATCAAAATCGGGATATATACATTGTTGCCTTTCTCCGGTACTTAAAAGCTTATTTATGCAGTCGATAAATATATTTCCAAATTCACCAAATACTTCGGGGATGCTTTTATTGGTGAAAAATTCTGGGGGCATGAATAATTTGGTTTTATCTTTTGTCCAAACCCGCTTAATTACAGCTTGTTCTGTTAATTCAACAATTAGATCATCCAGTGCTTCAATTAACGATTGCAAATTATGAGCGTCGTCTTCCATAGTTCTGTGGGTGTAGATTTTTAAAGTTTGCGTGGGAATCCTCTAATCGTAGCAAAAGTTCCCCGTTTTCTTCTGGTTTTGTTTATATCGGTATATATATGCAACATCTATGCCTTAATTATATTGTGTAGCTGTTATTTTTAAGTAACTGGTAATCTTTATTATTACTTTTTTTATGCAGGTTTTTTAGAAAATTCTAAAAATAGATTTGCGCTTATTCGCATGTTTTTATATCTTTGGCGCTCCTTAAGGGGAAAGGCCTTGGTAGCTCAGTTGGATAGAGCAACGGTTTTCTAAACCGTGGGTCAGGGGTTCGAATCCCTTCCAGGGTACAAGAAATTTATTTCTTAATTAAAGGCGACGTTGCTCCAGACGTCGTCTTTTTTTTGCCCGTCAAATTCTCTACAACATTTGGTATTTCAATAGAATAGTTCATGGAAATGAAGGTATTATTTATTGTTTTAATTTAGGATTAAGTTTACATTTAGGCTTTACCAATTCTATGTTCATATTTGGATATTACTACTATCTATAGGAAAATCATATCCCTGTATACGATGGGTGTATGAATATGCTTAAATAGAATATATTGTTTAATATACATTATGTTAAAGAGAAAATATTTTTTATTCCAGCTATTTACCCTGATGCTGTTAACTCCGGGTATAAGTTTTGCACAAAGCAAGAAAGATGGCGTTGATGTAAGTTTTTTAAAGACCTTAAAAAATGCACGGTCTGCAGTAATTTTATCGGATGGATCAGAGGCTGCAAAATCAGCTATTTCCGTGCAACGTAATTGGAATGGGGAGTTGTGCAAACTTTCGGTAAAAAACAATTCATCCGTGCCTCAGCGTATTCGAGAGGTTGTTGTATTTGATTTTCAGCATAAGTTGCCTGGCACAACCCCATTGTATGGTGAAGCTTTTCAAAAACTTGGACAAACAGGGGGTACGCTTGCAAAGCCTGAGGATTGGGGAACATATAGCGACAGAAACCATTACAAAATACCAGAACCAGAAAGTTTGCGTACGGTTTATGGCATGCTCACTTTGGAGTTGCAAAATGCACAGCGCATGTTATTAGCTACCACTTCTTGTGAAAAGTTTATTTCCAGATTCTCTTTTGATAGCAAACGTCTGCGTATTTCTCTAGATTGTGAAAACTTGAGTCTGCAACCAGGCGAAACCTGGAATCTGGAAGAGTTTATTGCCAGCGCTGGAAAAGATAGAGAAAAGCTTTATGATTTATTGACCAATGCAATAGCCAAACATCATCCAAGGCTAAAGCATGATCCTGTTCCAATGGGATGGTGTTCGTGGTATTGTTTCGGGCCAGGTGTTACGGCAAAAAACGTTTCAGATAACACTAACTGGATTGCTAAACACCTTCCGCAGTTAAAGTATATACAGATAGATGATGGTTACCAGCCCTGGATGGGCGATTGGCTGGATAAGGGAAAAGCTTTTGGTGGTGATGTTGTACAAGTATTGCACGACATAAAGGATAAGGGATTAGAGCCAGCCATCTGGGTTGCCCCATTTGTTGTCAGCCCCGAATCGGAATTGTTTAAGCAACATAGGGATTGGTTTGTTAAAGATCAGAATGGAGAACCTTTACGGTCTGATAAGGTTGGTTTTGGAGGGTGGCGTTTAGGACCATGGTATGTACTGGATGGCACGCATCCGCAGGTACAGGAATACTTTGTAACCCTTTTTAAAACCATGCGCGACCAATGGGGATGTTCCTATTTTAAATTGGATGCAAATTATTGGGGAACCATACATGGAGGTGTTCACTATGATAAAAATGCAACCAGGATAGAGGCTTATCGTAGAGGTATGAAGGCTATTCTTAAAGGAGCTGGTGATGCATTTATACTTGGTTGTAACCATCCAATTTGGGCATCGTTAGGCTTAATTCATGGCTCAAGAAGCTCAATGGATACCTGGAGGAAATGGGAGTCGTTCAAGGATATTGGAAGAGAAAACCTACTTAGAGGCTGGCAAAACGGGCGATTATGGTGGAACGATCCAGATTGTATCCTTTTAACCGATAATGGTGCAGAAGATGTTATGGATCAGGGAGGAAATGCAGTTGCCACTAAGAAAGCTGTACTGCCTGAAAATGAATTTTTGTACCATGCTGCAACGGTGTATGCCTCTGGTGGAATGCTACTGAGTGGCGATGATTTAACCACAATTACAGATGAAAGATTAGCTATACTTAAAAAAATGATCCCACCTACAGGGAAGTCTGCAAGGTTTGAAAATGAAAAATTTGAAGTGGGCATCATCAATTTTAAAGATCGTGTTGAACATGTTGTTTTCAATGCCGGTGATGTACCTCTGAAACGGAAAATCAAACTCGGCAAAGGCCGCCATGAGTTGAAGGACAAGTGGACAGGTAAAACATTAGGGATTTATGAACGTGAATTCTCTATTGAATTGGCTGCGCATAGTGCCCTGATTATTGAAGATAGGGGCATTAAAAATTGATTATTAATTTAGAAACACATCGGGTAAGGTAAAGTCATAAATGAAACTAAAAATTCAATTTTTTTTAGGCTTTTTAATAATGCAAGCCGGAATGCTGATTGCGCAGACCAAGAGTACCAATAAAATACAACTAGGGGAGATTGATTCAACCAATATTTTTAAAAGTGCCGATTATTATAATTGGTGTCCATCGGTAATTAAGGGTGATGATGGTAAATGTTATATGTTTTATTCTCGATGGACACATGGCCGGCGCAAGTTGGATGATGATTCTCTAAATTATATTTTTGATGGTTTCATGGGCTGGATGAAGTATTCGGAAATTGCTTGTGCTGTTTCTGATAAACTACTAGGCCCTATAAGGTTGTTAAGACTGTGCTCCCTTATGCAGGTAAGCCCGGTCAGTGGGACAGATTTACCAAACATAACGCCCACATCAGAAAATTTAATGGTTATTATTATCTATATTATATAAGTAGTTCTTTTAATTCAGCTTTTACCTTTAAAAATAATCCCAACCCCAAAAAGGAGGCTTTACAATGGATGAGGTACAACGCAGCACAATCAATAGGTGTTGTAAAAGCCAAAACGATTGAAGATCTTTTATCTGGCAATTATACGCGTCCAAGCGAACCGATTATGACTGTTGATAATAAGCAGACTTATGAAGTAGCTAATAACCCCTCTGTAACGCAGGGACCCGACGGTAAGTATTATATGATGTACAAATCCAGAATACCCAATGGACAAATGACTTTTTGGATAGCCAAGAGCAATAGACCCGATGGTGAATTCAAAACAATATCGAATGTTGTTCATGATAAGGATTTATCGAGCGAAGATCCTTCCATGTGGTATGATAAGAAAAGAAAGAGTTTCTTTGCTGTAGCGAAATATTTTTCAAAAAGTTTAAAATATGCCCCAGAATTTGGCTGCTTATATTTAATTGAATCTACAAACGGAATAGATTGGCAACCTGCAAAAAATACATTGGTTTCTTTAAAGGAACTCAATTTCAAAAATGGTACTAAAGTTAAACTAGAGAATCTGGAGAGACCTTTTGTTTATACTGACGAAAACGGCCAGCCTTTGGCCTTGTTTGCAGCAGGAAATATAGTTTTCCCAACCAAGGGAAACGTGGATCATGTTGATGATTACTATAATACGTTTATTGTTTCGTTTCCAATAATAAAATAATACTGCTCTCTTATAATTCATTCAATCAGATCGTTATAAGAGAGCAGTATTGGTTAACTTATTTTACCAATTAGTTATTCAGAATTTCCTGGGTTTTTGATAAGGTCTCAGCTGCAGTTGTTTTAGGCAGGTTGCCCAGTTCAAACTGTTTTAAAGCATTTTCCAATTGCTGTAGTTTTTCCGTTTGATTCTTAGCAGAATATTCCTTTCTAAGTAGTCTTATTTTTTCAAAATCCTGTGCCCCTTCAATCATCTTCTCGAAACGTACTGAACTAAATGGTCCGGGATAAACCAGATAGGTATCGCCCGCAGGCCATGCTGTAAAGCGGCTATCGGTTAGCGGGCTTTTTGTCCAGCTATTATAAGCCCAGCGCAAATAGCCATCCATATTTTTATTGGCCGTATACCAGCCCATCCAAACCTGTTCTGCTGGCGATGAAAAGGTAAATGCATTTGGATAAGGTTCTGTACAGCAGGTATACCAGGTACTTATTTTTCCTTCTGCATGGCGATTTTTCAATACTTCGGCAGGATATTCCCATTTAGAAGCGATACAGTAGTTGAAAACATCTTTTTCAATTTCCTCGTGGTACTCTCCGGCCAAAGCTATTTTCCATTTACTATCAATTGATTTTAAAAGGGCTATAACACTTTTCATATCGGGCATGGGTCTTTCATCCATAGCAATATAGGTTTTGGTAAACCAGTTTTTCTGTTTTAAGTGTCGGGTAAAATCTTTCAGCATAGTACCCCAAAAAACGTTATAAGCAGGGGTGCCAATGGCTTCGGTAAAAACTGCTTCTTTATTAGTGCTTTCATCAAAATAAGTAAAGGCAATTTTCCATGGCACCATGCTGTAACAGTTAATTCGCTGATTAATGCCACAGCTCATAGTAAAGGCTATATACTTGTCAAATAAGCTATAATCATAACTCCAGGTACCATCTTTCTTCTTGGTCCATTTTATCAAGCTCGGATAATCATCATAAGTTTGATGCCCCCAGGGTTCATTTACAATACTGGTGGTAATTGTTTTTTGTCCGGCATTGGCCAGCATTTTGTAATAATCTTTCATTAATGCAAAATGCCGATCGCTCCATAATTGTACCTTGTGAACTCTGGCAATAGCTGCAGGGTGCTGCCATAAGTCTAAATCATATGCCCACTGGCTTGGTGCAGGTAACGTTTTGTCTATTACCCTGATCGAAATTTCCTGCGTTTTGGCTTTCGCACCTTTAATAGTCACACTGCCTTTGTAGGTGCCGGCTTTTACCTGTTGCGGAACTTTTATAGCAAGCCAAACCGGCTGTGTACTATTAGGGGTAATAGTAACCACCTTTGTTTTGGTGTCTATAAGATCAGCAACATATGACGAGTCAAAATCTGTCGGTTTCCTGTAGCCACAGCCATCTCTAAATTCATCAGTAATTACATATTTGATAAAGCCTGTTGAAAGGTTTTCCTTTTTAATGGTGTTGCCTTCCGCGCTTTTTAGATCAGATAGCTCCAGGCTTACCTCTGCTGCATCTTTTGTCCACAAGAGGAGTTGGGTATTCACAGTTTCGCCTTTCCAGGTACTAAAAGTCCAACTATTTTTGATGGCAACCACAGGTGGCAGCTCTTTAGCAAAACGTTGGTTGCTGGTTGCAAAACTTACATTTAATCCATCAGGCACTTTTGTCCATTTAGAAGCAACAGCTTCTGTGCTTAACTTAGGGTTTTTCTGTAAAGCCAAACTGGCATCTTGGGCATTAACTGTTGCGGCAGTTAATAGCGTTAAAATAAATAGTGAAAACTTCATAATCTACAAGTTATCAATTGTAAATCATAGCCGGAAAAGCTTTTTTAGCGCAACCGTTTGTGTAAATGTAACAAAGCTGATGAATGAAGGGCATTTCTGTAAGCAGAACCCCATTTGGCAATTTCATCTATAATTGGTTCCAATGTTCTACCATATTCCGTAACTTCATATTCGACCGTTATAGGTTTGGTATTAAGAACGGTACGGCTAACAAGGTGGTTCATTTCCATGTCTTGCAATTCTTTAGACAACATTTTTGCTGCTATACCATTTACTTCACGCAGAAGATCCATAAAACGCATTTTGCCACCTTCCATTAAAGTTCCCAGGATATGGAATTTCCATTTCCCCGACAGAATTTCCATAGTGTCTTTAATTGCTGTGATCCGAAGTTTACAAATCGGAGTGTTATTTACTATCTGATTTTTCCCCATCGACTTTACTTTTTGCAGTGTTGCATTACAATACAAAATTAAGAAAGCCAAAGGTGGTTTCCAATTGGTAAGTAGTTTCCAAAAGGAAACTGATAACATATGTAAACTACTTCTGCTTTAACTTTACAATGTTTTAAAAGTTATCATTACTGCTAATATGTAATTCAAGTTTGTCTCTGTACCAGCGGCAAATGTTTAAAAAATAAAATTATGTCAAACGAGACGGCAAAATATAACCCACTGTTGTGTGATCCGGAAACAGGTTTATGTGAAATTCCAGGCTTGAAAGATGAAAGATTGTCTGTAAGTAAAGTTCAATCAGAAGTAAAACCAGTAAAAATAATTTACTTTACAGATCCTATTTGCTCTTCATGTTGGGGAATAGAGCCACAGCTAAGGAAATTGAAATTGGAGTATGGCAATAATATAGAGGTCGAGTATCGTATGGGTGGGTTATTACCTGATTGGAGCTATAATTCGGGGGGAATCAGCCAACCGTCTGACGTAGCACGCCATTGGGATGAGGTAAGTACACATTATGATATGCCGATTGATGGAGATGTTTGGCTTGAAGATCCTTTAAATTCTTCTTATCCGCCTTCCATTGCATTCAAAGCAACTCAATTGCAAGATAATGATAAAGCCATTTTGTTTTTAAGGGAGGTTAGAGAAATGGTTTTCTTGCAGAAAAAAAATATTGCCAAATGGGAACACATGGCAACTGCTGCTGAAAATGTAGGTTTAGATGTAACGAAGTTAAAGTCTGACTACGAAAATCAGGCAAAAATATTGTTCGAAGAAGATTTGAAATTGGCAAAGGATTATGGCGTGAGAGGATTTCCAACAATGTTTTTTGAAGGGCAGGATGGGGCTGAAGAACTTGTTTACGGATCAAAACCTTATGCTTTTTACGAAATGGCAGTTTTGAAACTTCAGCCTAATGCTGTAAAAACTGAGTACAGTAAAAATTGGGAAACACTTTTTTCTAAGTACCAATCTTTAACCGCTAAAGAATTTGCTGAATTATCTGGAACACCAAGAAATGAAAGCGAGCAAAAGTTAAATGATCTGGCGTTAAAAGAAAGCCTTGAAAAATTAACAACTAAAAACGGCGCCATTTGGAAGCTAAGGCATATCAAGAAGTTTTTGCCTTTATAATTTTTTTTAAAACACAATTTTTCCGCTTGAAGTGATGGACTGTATTTGGTTATAAAATGCTTTTAATCAGTTATTAATTACTTTGTTTAGAATAATTTTAAATAATATTGTTTAGAATCGTTTTAAATAGTAGGTTTGTCGAAAATTAAAATCAACAAACCATGATAAAAACCATTACTAATTGTATTCTTTTATTAGTGTTTTCAGCCAGCTTGTCGTTCGCGCAAACAGGAGGTATTAGTGGCTCGGTAAAAACATCTGACGGAAAGCCTGCTGAGCTTGTAACCGTAAGTATTAAAGGAACAGGGAAAACTGCCTTAACAGATAAAAAAGGAGCATATCAGCTAAAGAATATTAAAATTGGCAGATATACACTGATTGCTACATTCATTGGTCTGGTAAAACAAGAACAGGCTATTGAGGTAAAATCAGACGAAACGGTATCTGCTGATTTTGTACTTAATGAAAATTCTGATCAATTAAAAGAGGTAATTATTTCCTCTAGAAATACAAATAAAGTAACTGCTGCCGTTGCCAAAATGCCTTTAAAAAATCTGGAGAATCCACAAGTATATAGTTCTGTTTCTTCCGAAATATTAAAACAGCAGGCTATCAGTAATTATGATGATGCATTAAGGAATATTCCGGGAATTTCAAGAACCTGGGAATCAACAGGAAGAGGTGGCGATGGAGCCTCTTATTTTGCACTACGTGGTTTTGAAGCACAACCAAGCCTGATTAATGGTTTGCCCGGCTTAACCAGCGGAAACCTTGATCCGGCAAATGTAGAGGAAATACAGGTAATGAAAGGCCCTTCAGGTACATTGTTTGGAGCAAGCTTTTATGGTTATGGTGGAATTATAAATACCATTACCAAAAAACCTTATTACGATTTTGGCGGAGAGATAGCTTATAATTTTGGAAGTTTTGGCTTGAACAGAGTAGCCGCCGACGTAAATATGCCTTTAAGCAAAACCGAAAAGATTGCATTACGTGTTAATACAGCTTACCATACAGAAAATAGCTTTCAGGATGCAGGCTTTAAAAAATCATTCTATGTAGCACCTAGTTTAGCCTATGAAGTAAACGACAGACTTTCATTTCAGGTAATGACCGAAATTTTGCAGGAAGAAAGAGCAGTAGCGCCAGTATTTTTTAATACCAATAGGGATGCTCCATTGATTTTTAAAAACATTAAGGAGTTGAACCTGAACAGGAATCTTTCATTTATTAGCAATGACCTGACCATGAAAAACCCAAGGTATAATCTGCAAGGCCAAATGCTTTATAAGCTTTCAGATCAGTGGACTTCGCAAACGGTGATTTCAAGAGGTAATGTGAAATCAGACGGTTATTATACTTATATATGGGATGATGCGGTTAGAGACAACTATTTTGACCAGTGGTTTAATAAGGAAAATCAAACTACAAACTCTACTGATATCCAACAGAATTTTAATGGAGATTTCAAGATTGGGAATTTAAGAAACCGTGTTTTGGTTGGCTTGGACTATTTTAGTCGTAATGTGATCAGCAACAGGTCTGGTTGGGCAGCCATTAGAAAAATATCACCTCAGCAGAGTGAAACATATGTAGGTTCTGAATTGGAATCAATTGATGAGCCTATATATTTAAGTCAGCAATTGGTTGATAATGCATTAGCAGGCCAAACAGGTAGTCGTAGTAATATTAAAAATAGCATTTACAGCGCCTATGTTTCGGATGTGATCAATTTTACTCCTTCACTAAGTGCAATGGCTAGTTTAAGAATGGACTATTTAGATTCAAAAGCAGGTTTGACTAAATCAGATGAAGATTATAACCAATTGGTGTTCTCGCCTAAATTTGGATTGGTTTATCAGCCTTTGCTTGATAAAGTATCGGTTTTTGCCAATTATATGAATGCATTTTTTAATGTGCCTCCGTATGAAACCTTTGACAATAATAATGTAAGCCAGGGAGTAAGGGCATTTAAACCAGAACGTGCTAACCAATGGGAAGCTGGTGTAAAAACAAGTTTATTCTCGGATAAGTTGTTCGCTACCGTTTCAGTTTATGATATCAGAGTAGAAAACCGTGTGTACTTTACCCAAACTGGTAATGCTATACAGGGAGGTAAGACTGGTAGTAAAGGTTTTGACCTAGATTTAAGTGCAAATCCTTTCGCAGGTTTTAATATCATTGCAGGGGTAAGCCACAGTAGAATTAAGGTTCTTGAAGGAAACTCGAGTTTACCAGATGATTTTTACAATCAAGTAGGAAGAGCCCCTGGAGGTCAGGGACCACAGAATCTGGCAAATTTATGGGCTACTTATAAATTTGAATCTGGTAAGCTAAAGGATTTTGGTATAGGATTAGGTGGAAATTATGCTGGTGTATATAAAGTAATTGACAACAGCGTAACAGGTGTATTTGAACTACCAAGTTATACCTTATTAAATGCAAGTTTGTTTTACAACTCAAACAAGTACAGGTTTACCTTTAATATGAATAACCTGACCAATGAAGATTATTATATTGGTTACTGGTCAGTTAATCCACAGAAACCCAGGAACTTTGCAGCAAGTTTTGCTTACAAGTTTTAATTTGAAACACTATCTTAGTTAGTTTGAGGTGCTTATGAAGGCTAAAACAATAAAAAAGTGGTTTGATGTTCATAAATGGACCAGCCTTATTTGTACGGTATTTCTACTCATGTTATGCCTCACCGGATTGCCATTGATATTTTACGAAGAAATCGATCATATGTTGGGCAAGGAGATGGAAGTTGCTGCTTTAGTTCCTGGAACCCCAGTGCCTTCAAAAGATGCTGTGCTCGATGAGGCCTTAAAACACGTACCTGTAAAGGCGGTTAAATATGTATCCTGGGATACAGATCACCATCCTGGGCAAATGTTTGTTGTGGTGGCTGATTCCAGTGAAGCACCTATCGAAGCGGATCATTATTTGAATATGAATGAGTATACAGCCAAAGTACTGGATACTCCGCCAAATGAAATGGACTTTATGCAAGTAATGTATTACCTGCATGTAGAAATGCTGGCAGGGATACCTGGTAAACTTTTTCTGGGGCTTATGGGGCTGCTTTTTATTGTAGCTATTATTTCAGGTATAGTTTTGTATGGTCCGATCATGAAGCGTTTTGATTTTGGAATGATCAGGACTGAGAAATCGTCAAGACTAAAGTGGCTTGATTTGCATAATCTACTTGGAATTGTAACGCTAGCCTGGGCATCGGTTGTTGGACTTACAGGAGTGATTAATACGCTTGTTGATCCGGCTCTGGACAAATGGAAGGCTAGTCAGCTTGCTGAGATGGTTGCAGGATATAAAGATAAACCCAAGGTAACGGGAACTTTAAGCTCTCTGGATGCTGCTGTTAAAACTGCGAAGGCGGCAGCTCCGGGAATGGATGTGTCATTTGTAGCATATCCCGGAACGCTTTATTCCAGTAAATATCATTATGCCGTGTACCTTATAGGCACTACACCACTAACCTCTAGAATTATTAAACCTGCGTTGATAGATGCAAAAACCGGAGAGCTTACAGACATGAGAGATCTCCCATGGTATCTGAAAACAATCTTTATTTCCCAGCCATTTCATTTTGGTGATTATGGCGGAATCCCTATGAAGATCATTTGGGCTATTTTTGATATTGCTACTATTATAGTACTGATTTCAGGAATTTATTTGTGGCTTGCCAGGCGCAAAGCTAAATCGGCCCAACTTAAAAGGCTTCTGGGAGAATTCGAATCACTCACTTTATCAACTGTTCAAGAGAATGAAGGAAAGAAATAATGTTTTTTTAAAAGTATGGGGTATGCCCATTCTGCTGTCGGTGGTTACAATTATAGGACTAATATCAGCTATAATGGGGCTAGGAGTGTGGCATTTTATTTCGTGGATGGCATTAAGTATTCCGGTTTATATTATGATCAGATATGGATTAAGATATTTTAAATAGATGCCCGGTTAATTTTTCTTGTTGTTTTTAAGGGTGTTATGGATTTTGGGGTAAAAAAGGGTGATTTAAGTTTGTAGAGTGTTTGAATTTTTCTACTTTTGCATCCCGCTTCGGAGGAAGGGCGTCATTGAGAGGGAAGGTATAGGAGAGAAAGAAATGCTGCAGGAAATTTGAAAAAAGATTTGCGAAGAAGAAAAAGATTTCTACCTTTGCAGTCCCAAACAAAACGGGAGTTATCAAACGGAGTTTGTTAACGATAAAAAGAAGATTGAAAAGCGTTATTGGTTAAACAGCAAGCGGGGAACAATACGACCTTGCAGACAACATAAGCCATTAGCGATTAGATATAAGAAAGGGGATCCGTGAGGTGACCCGCGAAGTTCATTAAAGAGATGTCATTTATCAACGTAGCGAGGTAAGAAAGTACGATTTCAAAGTACATGAAACCGGTGCTATTATTTTAGAGTCAGGTTCTGACAGACAATACAAAAACAAGAATACAGACTATTATTAACAAGTTAAGAATGGTCAGTGATTCAAACTATAACATTTTACAATGGAGAGTTTGATCCTGGCTCAGGATGAACGCTAGCGGCAGGCCTAATACATGCAAGTCGAACGATACCATCTGGCTTGCCAGCTGGGAAAGTGGCGCACGGGTGCGTAACGCGTATGCAACCTACCTTAATCAGGGGGATAGCCCGAAGAAATTCGGATTAACACCGCATAAAAACACAGGATAGCATTATCTAATGTTCAAATATTTATAGGATTAAGATGGGCATGCGTGTCATTAGCTAGTTGGCGGGGTAACGGCCCACCAAGGCGACGATGACTAGGGGATCTGAGAGGATGACCCCCCACACTGGTACTGAGACACGGACCAGACTCCTACGGGAGGCAGCAGTAAGGAATATTGGTCAATGGAGGGAACTCTGAACCAGCCATGCCGCGTGCAGGAAGACGGCCCTCTGGGTTGTAAACTGCTTTTATTCGGGAATAAACCACATTACGTGTAATGTGCTGAATGTACCGAAGGAATAAGGATCGGCTAACTCCGTGCCAGCAGCCGCGGTAATACGGAGGATCCAAGCGTTATCCGGATTTATTGGGTTTAAAGGGTGCGTAGGCGGCTTATTAAGTCAGGGGTGAAAGACGGTGGCTCAACCATCGCAGTGCCCTTGATACTGATGAGCTTGAATGGACTAGAGGTAGGCGGAATGTGACAAGTAGCGGTGAAATGCATAGATATGTCACAGAACACCGATTGCGAAGGCAGCTTACTATGGTTTTATTGACGCTGAGGCACGAAAGCGTGGGGATCAAACAGGATTAGATACCCTGGTAGTCCACGCCCTAAACGATGAATACTCGCTGTTAGCGATATACAGTTAGCGGCTAAGCGAAAGCGTTAAGTATTCCACCTGGGGAGTACGCCCGCAAGGGTGAAACTCAAAGGAATTGACGGGGGCCCGCACAAGCGGAGGAGCATGTGGTTTAATTCGATGATACGCGAGGAACCTTACCCGGGCTTGAAAGTTAGTGAATGATCTAGAGATAGGTCAGTGAGCAATCACACGAAACTAGGTGCTGCATGGCTGTCGTCAGCTCGTGCCGTGAGGTGTTGGGTTAAGTCCCGCAACGAGCGCAACCCCTATGTTTAGTTGCCAGCACGTTAAGGTGGGGACTCTAAACAGACTGCCTGTGCAAACAGAGAGGAAGGAGGGGACGACGTCAAGTCATCATGGCCCTTACGTCCGGGGCTACACACGTGCTACAATGGATGGTACAGAGGGCAGCAAGCTGGCAACAGCAAGCGAATCTCAAAAAGCCATTCACAGTTCGGATAGAGGTCTGCAACTCGACCTCTTGAAGTTGGATTCGCTAGTAATCGCGTATCAGCAATGACGCGGTGAATACGTTCCCGGGCCTTGTACACACCGCCCGTCAAGCCATGGAAGTTGGGGGTACCTAAAGTATGTAACCGCAAGGAGCGTCCTAGGGTAAAACCGATAACTGGGGCTAAGTCGTAACAAGGTAGCCGTACCGGAAGGTGCGGCTGGAATACCTCCTTTCTGGAGTAGGCCAGACTACTCGCTACGTAAATGATATAATGACAGAAGATCTCAAAAAGAAAACCCATAGGATGAAGCATAAGTAAAGTGCTCCATACTGAAGCAGGGAGGATGAGTAAGCATAAGATTTGTGAAATGAGAAATCAGTACTCATGAATCCATGCAAAACAAATAGTCCCGTAGCTCAGTTTGGTTAGAGCACTACACTGATAATGTAGGGGTCAGCAGTTCAAATCTGCTCGGGACTACAAGATTAATCTTAAGGGGGATTAGCTCAGCTGGCTAGAGCGCCTGCCTTGCACGCAGGAGGTCAACGGTTCGACTCCGTTATTCTCCACCATCACCGTTACCTGTTATAAAAGGTAAGGAAATAGGATATCCTAAGGGGTATCCCGGGCTAGAAAAGTTCTTTGACATATTGGAAGAAGTTAAAAAAGAAGAGCAAACAACAATAGAGACGTTGTTTGACCTGAGGAATACCAAAAGCAAGCAATTGCATGAGGTATACTAAAGAGATAACGACAATCAAAAAAGCATTTCCATAGGCGCAAAAGGCTATGGAGAGAAGAAAGTAAATAAGAGCACACAGGGGATGCCTTGGCTCTCAGAGGCGATGAAGGACGTGATAAGCTGCGATAAGCACTGGGGATTAGCAAATATGACTTGATCCGGTGATTTCCGAATGGGGTAACCTGGCTGGTTGAAGACCAGTCGTAATATACGCAAACCTGCCGAACTGAAACATCTAAGTAAGCAGAGGAAGAGAAAATAATAATGATTTCCTGAGTAGTGGCGAGCGAAAGGGAAAGAGCCCAAACCAGCTATGTTACGGCATAACTGGGGTTGTAGGACTACGATGTGATTATAATGCGATGAAGTGGAACAGGATGGGAAGCCTGGCAATATAGAGTGAGAGCCTCGTACACGTAAGTACCATTAGTCTAGTAGTATCCTGAGTACCGCGAGGTCGGAGACGCCTTGTGGGAATCAGCCGGCACCATCCGGTAAGGCTAAATACTCCTGAGAGACCGATAGTGAACCAGTACCGTGAGGGAAAGGTGAAAAGAACCCCGAACAGGGGAGTGAAATAGAACCTGAAACTGTGTGCTTACAAGCGGTCGGAGCGTCCAGGTGGCGTGACGGCGTGCCTTTTGCATAATGAGCCTACGAGTTACTCTTCTCTGGCAAGGTTAAGTGTTTCAGACACGGATCCGAAGCGAAAGCGAGTCTGAATAGGGCGTATAGTCAGGGGAGGTAGACGCGAAACCTTGTGATCTACCCATGGACAGGTTGAAGGTGCGGTAACACGTACTGGAGGACCGAACCGATAAACGTTGAAAAGTTTCCGGATGATCTGTGGGTAGGGGTGAAAGGCTAATCAAACTGGGAAATAGCTCGTACTCCCCGAAATGTTTTTAGGAACAGCGTCGTGGTAGAGTTAAATAGAGGTAGAGCTACTGATTGGGTGCGGGGGAGTCAAATCCTACCAAATCCAGACAAACTCCGAATGCTATTTAATATACACGGCAGTGAGGCGCGGGGTGCTAAGGTCACGCGCCGAGAGGGAAAGAACCCAGACCATCAGCTAAGGTCCCCAAGTTACAGTTAAGTTGAACTAACGAGGTCCGATTGCATAGACAGCTAGGATGTTGGCTTGGAAGCAGCCATTCATTTAAAGAGTGCGTAACAGCTCACTAGTCGAGCGATCGGGCATGGATAATAAACGGGCATAAAATTGTACACCGAAGCTATGGGTAATATTAATATTACGGTAGGGGAGCATTCCAGCGGCAGCGAAGCTATGACGTAAGTTGTGGTGGAGCTTCTGGAAAAGCAAATGTAGGCATAAGTAACGATAAGGCGGGCGAGAAACCCGCCCACCGAAAGGATAAGGTTTCCTGATCAACGCTAATCGGATCAGGGTTAGTCGGGGCCTAAGGAGAACCCGAAAGGGAAATTCGATGGACAACGGGTTAATATTCCCGTACTTTTTATAACTGCGATGTGGGGACGGAGTAGTGACACTGCCGCGATCTGACGGAATAGATCGTTGAAGGCTGTAGGTATTGTACCGGTAGGCAAATCCGCCGGTGTAGCTGAAGGCTGATAGTACCGCAAACCTTCGGGGGCGTGGATAGTGCAGGTAATCAGACTTCCAAGAAAAACCGCTAAGCTTCAGGTTATAAAAACCCGTACCGCAAACCGACACAGGTATCCGGGAAGAGAATTCTAAGGTGCTCGAGTGAATCATGGCTAAGGAACTCGGCAAAATGGCCCTGTAACTTCGGGAGAAGGGGCGCTGGTAGCAATATCAGCCGCAGTGAAAAGGCCCAGGCGACTGTTTAACAAAAACACATGGCTTTGCAAAATCGAAAGATGAAGTATAAGGCCTGACACCTGCCCGGTGCTGGAAGGTTAAGAGGGGATGTCAGTCGTAAGGCGAAGCATTGAATCGAAGCCCCAGTAAACGGCGGCCGTAACTATAACGGTCCTAAGGTAGCGAAATTCCTTGTCGGGTAAGTTCCGACCTGCACGAATGGTGTAACGATCTGGGCGCTGTCTCAGCCATGAGCTCGGTGAAATTGTGGTCCCGGTGAAGACGCCGGGTACCCGCAACGGGACGGAAAGACCCCATGCACCTTCACTACAATTTAACATTGACATTGGATACAGGATGTGTAGGATAGGTGGGAGACTATGAAGCGGCGTCGCCAGGCGTCGTGGAGTCAACGTTGAAATACCACCCTTTCTGTATTCGGTGTCTAACTCCGCCAAGCGGAGGACATTGTTTGATGGGTAGTTTGACTGGGGTGGTCGCCTCCAAAAAGGTAACGGAGGCTTTCAAAGGTAAGCTCAATACGCTTGGTAACCGTATGAGGAGTGCAATAGCATAAGCTTGCTTGACTGTGAGACAAACAAGTCGATCAGGGTCGAAAGACGGATATAGTGATCCGGTGGTTCTGCATGGAAGGGCCATCGCTCAAAGGATAAAAGGTACGCTGGGGATAACAGGCTGATCTCCCCCAAGAGCTCATATCGACGGGGAGGTTTGGCACCTCGATGTCGGCTCGTCACATCCTGGGGCTGGAGAAGGTCCCAAGGGTTCGGCTGTTCGCCGATTAAAGTGGCACGCGAGCTGGGTTCAGAACGTCGCGAGACAGTTCGGTCCCTATCTGTTGTGGGCGTTGGAATTTTGAGTGGGGCTGACCTTAGTACGAGAGGACCGGGTTGGACTAGCCTCTAGTGAATCTGTTGTTCCGCCAGGGGCATTGCAGAGTAGCTACGCTGGGAATAGATAAGCGCTGAAAGCATCTAAGTGCGAAACTAGCCACGAGATGAGAATTCCATATAGGACCGTAGCAGACTACTACGTTGATAGGTTACAGATGTAAAGATGGTGACATCAAAGTCGAGTAATACTAATAATCCGAAGCTTTCAAGAGCAGTAAACTGTTGTTTGTTCTTCAAAACTTAACTTCTTTCAATAATATGTCATTTGTTAGATCAGAGCTGGTAGTTACCACTTATGATGTGAACAATTAAAAATATTTAGGTGCCTATATCGGTGGTGTCCACCTCTTCCCATTCCGAACAGAGAAGTTAAGCCCACCAGAGCCGATGGTACTGCGGTAACACGTGGGAGAGTAGGTCGGTGCCAAATCTTAAAGCCAAAACCCTGTAATGATGAATTACAGGGTTTTTGGCGTTATAACCTTCCTATTTAACTATGCTTGATTATAAAGGTGTGAGGTATTGAGTGTAGGAATATCCTGAAGCTCCGTTATCAGTTTTGATTTCCCACCATTGATCATTTGCTTTACTGATTAGCGTAACTACTTCATGCCGTGCTGCTTTTCCTACAATATCAGCATCGGTACTTGGTCCACTACGAATATTTAAATTCGAGCTGTTGGTTGTTACCTTTAGTTTTGAACCTTCGGTAACGCCGGCTATGCTATTGATATTCATCACTACATCGCCGGATGAATAATTTGGATCAAGGCGCTCATAAGTATCCCACAGTTGTTGTTTTATTGAGCCGCTTGCATCACCATCAATATATAGCACACCATCCTGCTCGCGCACATTTAAATTATTTACTCCTTGTGTAGTAGCAGTGTCTATCAATTCTTTATATTTTTCCTGTAAGGCCATTTTATATCTCCTTTAACTATTTAATTGTTAGTTGTGAATTATCTATTTTTTTAGGTTTCAGTGCATTTAAAGCCATCATCAATTTTTGGAGATTTGCTTTTTCAATTTCACCTTTTAATGTGATCAGGCCATCATTTACCGTTGCAGTTACTGTAGGGAAGTCTTTTGTTGCATCTTTAACGGCATTTGTAAGGACATCTGTAGCAGCTACAGGCACACTCGGTGTATCGGGAACTACAATAAGATTATTCACAACAGATTTGACTCCTTCCACCTTTGCTACAGTTTTATCAATTTCTGCTTTGATTGTCTCATCAGGAACTTGTCCTGATACTGTAGCCACGCCTTTTTCAACGGTTACAGCCGCTTCGGATATGTGCGGGTTTGAGAGTAGTGCAGTTTCAACGGCTGCTTTTATCGCATCGTCTTTTGGCCCACTTTTACATCCTGAAAATGTAGTGGCCATGAACACCAGGGCAACCAGAAATGCGGTTGTTTTCATTGTAAGATTTTTCATACGGTTTTATATTTTGGTTTTAAGCTTGGTCGATATGCTTGAAAGGAAAACAATGATCAAAAGAAATTGTTTTAAGAGCCGAAATCAAATCAGGCAATGGGAAATACTGTATGCAGTTTTACCCTATCTTGATTAAGCAAAACAGTAACATTTATAGAGATTTATACTTAAAAAGATTTTGGAAGCCAATAGTGGCATTCATCTCAAATTAAATATGTTTCAGAGTTTATTTCTGCGAGGGGAAAGTAGGGGGGTTAGAATAGATCAATGGATTTTGTTCCTCATCTTTCAGCAGGTCGCCTACTTTCAATTTAGCTACCTGCTCATCAGACAGGATATTCTGTATCCCATTAAATACAGCGCCATCAGGCATAAAAGCACAGGTCATAGCCCTGCGGAAGCCTTTGGTCATGTTAGCTCCTGCCCCATGTATGGTTAAGCCATTGTGAAAAGAACAACTACCCGCTTTCATAGGGACAGCCTTGGAATCATAAGAAGAGAGTTGGGGGTAAAATTTAAATACCTCATCCATATTTTTTCCGATACCAGGATTTTCAAAAGAAGTAGTATGGTAAGAACCAGGAAGAAAATACAGACATCCATTCTCTAGTGTAGCATCATCAAGCGCAACCCAGATGGATAAAGCACGACGATCGGAAAAGGACCAAAAAGGAGTATCTAAGTGCCACGAAGTAGGGTTGGCCCATGGACGTTTTACTAAGGCCTGATCATGCCATATCCGTATTCCGTCACATCCAGATAAATCGGCAACCATTTTACCCAGGTTTTCGTTAAGTATTAACTGTTTTACTTTTTCATTGGTTTGCCATAGGTTGAGCATTTGATCAAATACCTTTCCAAAATAGTCGGCATTTTTATTAATACCATCTTCTTCACCGGTTTTAGTGTCTTTCCCCGGGAGTTTTCTGCCGTCGCGCTGAACGAGTGCCTCGGTAACCGCTTCGCGCCAGATTTCTAATTCATCCTTATCTAAAAAATCTTCAATAAGCAAAAAGCCATTCTTTCTGTAATCCTCAATTTGTTGCTGTGTGATTTGTGTCTTCATGTGTTTTTACAAAAGGTTATTAATACGAATTTACCGCGTTGGTTTGAAAAATATACTGCCATTAATTTGTTATTATTTGCACTTTCTGATATTATACAGCTCCCTTTATATTTTCTTAAATTCAATTTATAATCGTTAAATTCAATATACATTTGCAATCAGTTTCACCAAATCTATATTAGGATGAAAAAAATCACAATAATGGCCTTTTTAACCTGTATTGCACTTATTTCTTATAATGCGGCAGCTCAGGAGGTAAATAAAAATTACGATGAAAAATTAGCTAAGGAGCTTAAAGCTGATGATTACGGAATGAAGAAGTATATTCTGGTAATTCTAAAAACAGGCAGTGCTAAAGATTTACCTAAAGCTTCGTTAGATAGTATTTTTAAGGGACATATGAATAATATAGGCAGACTGGCTAAGGAGGGAAAGCTAATTGTTGCCGGACCGCTTGGTAAAAATGAGAATGCTTATCGCGGTATTTTTATTTTTGATGTAGAAAGCTCTGATGAAGCACAGAAGCTGGTAGAGACAGACCCTGTAATTATAAGTAAAGTAATGACAGCAGAGTATTACCCATGGTATGGTTCTGCAGCTTTAAAGGAGACTTTAAAAATTCACAGTAAAATAGAGAAGAAAAGCCATTAGTTTAAATTGCTATTTTCTTTTGGGGGAATTGTGCGGCATGAGATAGTATCATGTGAAGTATATAGTCGTTAGAAGGGTAGGGTTGCAGAGCTGATTTTAGCTCCTCAGGTGCATTAATATCAGTATGATGTGAAATGTATCCCATGCCATAGAATTTTCCTTCTTCAACAAGTAAACAGCTTTGTTCATCCTCAGTTCTTCCTTTGTCAATAACAGCAAAAGTTGGCAACATTTTTTTTAGATCCTGAATGGCATATTTGACCCGTACGTTGTAAGCAGCAGCCGATTCTTTACCCACACAAGCACCAGCACAGTTACCTTCTTGATGGGCTGTGCAGGCCTGTCTGTTTTTTTGAATAAAACAGAGCTTTTCACATAATAAGTGCTCTTTTATTAATGCTTTTAAAAGATTATGTCCTTCCAGTATAGTATTAAAACTATATAGGACAGGTACGCTTTTCTTAAACTTATCAATACCTAATCTTAAATAGCCTTTCTGATCTTCGAAGGTATAGAGACAATATTTCTGTTCAAAACGTTTTAATGCACGATTGTTTGCCGGCCATAATTTTTTTATTTCAGAGGCTTCTAAAATAAAGGCCATCAGCTCTGTACCGCATACTTCAAAATCTATACTGTAAATATCTTTAAGGAAATCCTGACGTTGCTTAGTTGTGCTATAACCTGTAAAATGTGAGCAAACACGCTTTTTTATACTTTTGGCTTTTCCAATGTAAATAACTTTTCCCTTTTGGTCTTTAAAATAATACACACCAGGGTTTAGAGGTAGTTTTTCTATCTCTGATTTTGGCAAATTGGGAGGTAGCACCTGTTCTTTTGAAGCCTTATTTAAAGATTGGTTGATAATTCCCTCTGCATCGGCTTGTAATAGCATACCAAATAGAATTGCTGTAGCAGTAGCATCTCCACCTGCGCGGTGCCTGTTGTTTATTTCTATCCCTAAAGCAGTACAAAGTTTACCAAGGCTATAAGAACGGTGCCCTGGTAATATTTTACGACTTAGCCTTACCGTACAAAGTTTATTGACCTGAAGCTGATAGCCAGCTAATGATAACTGATGCTTAACAAAGGAGTAATCGAAATTTACATTATGGGCTACGAAGGTTTTGTTATGCAATAGTTCATATATTTTTGGTGCTATGTCGTTAAACACGGGTGCATCCATTACCATTTCATTGCTTATGCCTGTTAACGCCTGGATATATTCAGGTATTTCCCGTGCCGGATTGATTAGTGTTTCAAAAGTATCAATTACCGAAACACCATCATGAATTAAGATCGAAATCTCTGTGATTCCATTTCCTGAAGCAAAGCCACCTGTTGTTTCTATATCTACTACCGCGTAAAGCATGATTTTTATAAGCCTTTGTAAAATGTAAATATGCTAATAATTTTAGTAATTAATAAAATTATTGAGGTTTAGTGTTTTTAGTAAATAAGTTCCACAAAAATTGTCCCAGATCATTTTTTAATATATAATTAACAATAATGATAAGAGTGGCATATAAATGGCTAATACTAAAGGAAAAGGGAAAATGAAATGTCTAGAAAAATATTAGCGGTTGATGACGATAGGGATATAGTTGATATTATTAAGATTGTACTAGAGGATGAGGGATTTGAAGTATCTACTTTAACCAATGGAAGAAATGTACTTAATGTAATATCATCGTTAAAACCTGATCTGGTGTTGCTGGATGTTATGCTTGGTGGAGTTGATGGCAGAGATATTTGTAAAGCAATAAAATCACACTCTTTGTTTAAAAATATCCCTGTGGTAATGATATCAGCCAGCCACAATCTTCAGAGCTTTTTACAGTTACCAGGCTCGCCAAATGATTTCCTTTCAAAACCATTTGATATAGATAGTCTGGTTAGAAAAGTGAAGGCACAGTTTGCCGCTTAATCTATTGTACTGTACTAATTATTGTATACATAGTACTAAATTGTATATAGTTAGCTAACAGTATTAAGAGGTCTCAATTTTTATTGGGTTAGTTAGTATTTTATGGATTGGACACTTATCTGCTATTTGCATTAAACGTGCGCGTTCCTCGTCTGTTAGGGCTCCAATTAGTTTAATTTTTCGTGTAATGGTTGTTTCCTTATTCATTTCCTTTTCCTGACAAATTGCTAATTCTACTTTAATAGAATCCAGGTTGTATTGTTTACGATCTGCATACATTCTTACGGTAATGGCTGTGCAGCTACCCAGGCTGGCCAGTAGCAATGCTCCAGGCGTCATGCCTTCATCTGTCCCGCCGATTGATTCCGGTTCATCTGAATAGATAAAATGCCCCCCTGCGTAAACTTTGGTTTTATAATGAGATCTGTCTAGCTCTGTAATTGCGGTAATTTGATTGTCTGCCATTGTGTATTAAAGTTATACCGATAAAGCTACAATTAAATTTAAGTATTCGCATTCCTAAGTTAAGCTTTGGTATTTAACAATAATATAGCAGTCAGTTAAAATAGATTAAACATATTATGACTTAATTTGTTCTATATGTAACTAACCAGATATGAGTATGTTAACCAGCTATTTAAATTTCAGGTTTGATGTTCATGGCAAGCCCATAAACGGATTCTGTATGCGCATACAGGATGATTTTCATGAAACCTATGCCGTAATAGTAGATGGCTATCGCTCTTTCTGCGTTTGGTTAGATGCTACTTCTACATGGAGGTTTTCTAAGCACACCAGTTTAGAACCATCTGCTTTGGAACAGATCATCAGTAGAATAACTTCAACTGAACTACCCAAAAAATAGATAAGCTAATCCAATTGCTGTACATACACCAACAAGATCTGCCAGGAGCATTGCTCCGATGGCATATCGGGTATTTTTGATGCTTACAGAACCAAAGTAAACAGCAACTACATAAAAGGTGGTATCAGAAGCACCCTGGAATATTCCTGAAAGCCTGCTGGCAAATGAATCTGGCCCGTATGTTTCCATTGTGCTCACCATCATCCCTCTGGCAGCCCCACCACTAAGCGGCCTTATTAAAGCGGTAGGCAAGCCCTCTACAAATCTGGTATCTGCTCCTAAAAATGAAAAGAAATCTTTAATTCCTCCAATTATTACATCAAAGGTACCGCTTGTGCGAAGCAAACTTATGGCAACCAGCATCCCTACCAGATAGGGGATGATTTTAACAGCAGTTTCGAATCCATTTTTTGCACCTTCTATAAAAGCATCAAAAACATCAATTTTTTTATAAAGGGCACCCAGAATAATCAGCAAGAAAACAAGTAGTATAAGTCCGTTACTTAAAATTCCTGAAAATGATTTTATTCCTTCAGCATTAAGTGAAACGATATATAAAACTAACAGTGCAATAATGAATGACAGGCTCAATATCCAGACTATAACTACTGGTTGCAGCAGGTTTATTTTCTGCTTGAAAGAAACAATGAGCATTGCTGCTATTGTACCCACAAAAGTTACTATAAGGCAGGGAATAAAAATATCAGTGGGATTAGAGGCATTTTGAGATGCTCTGATCGCAATAACACTAACTGGAATTAAGTTTAACCCCGCTGCATGCAGACATAGAAACATGATCTGGGCATTTGATGCAGTATCTTTACTTGGGTTTAATTCCTGCAGGCTTTCCATTGCTTTTAAACCAAATGGAGTAGCTGCATTATCAAGACCTAACAGGTTTGCAGAAAAGTTCATAATCATATGGCCCATAGATGGGTGGCCTTTTGGAATATCTGGGAATAATTTAGAAAAGAAGGGCCCAACTATACGAGATAACAAACGAATTCCTCCTGCTTTCTCTGCAATGCTCATTAAACCTATGAACAAGGCCAGGATACCTACCAGTTTAAGACATAACTCTACAGAAACCCAGCAGGTTTCGATAATACCATCAAGTTTCAGTGGATTTGCAGGGTCACTGGCTTTCCCAATGACCATCCAGTTAAATATGTCAGATTGTCCAAAAAAGAAGCACTTTACAGAGGCTACAACAATTGCAACAATGATAAAGGCCGACCAGATTCTGCTTAATGCCATTAGGGGAAATTAGGTTTACGATGTTAATGTAGGGATTTTTAATAATATATCCCTATGGCTTCTCGTCAGTAAGTTCAAATCCCCATGTTTTACCTTTTTCAGTTGCCGGTATGCCCTGGGTCATCCATAGCGGAGCTTTGGCCCCTTTTAAATAGTAATCAAAAAACTGCTGCTCGCGTATCTGAATGTCTTTTCTGTTCTGGCGTTTTACAAGGTTGTGTGCTTCATTATTGTAGTTTAACATCCATACCGGCTTGCCTAACCTCCTTAAACCTGTAAACATTTCAATCCCCTGATACCATGGCACAGCACCATCGGCATCATTGGCCATAATTACTACAGGTGTTGTTACTTTAGGTAAGGCAAATAAAGGAGAGTTTTCTATATAGAGCTCTGGTTTTTCCCATAATGTACCACCAATTCTGCTCTGTGTTTTTTCGTATTGAAACTGTCTGTTCATGCCGCTTTCCCAACGGATACCACCATAAGCAGAAGTCATATTTACTACCGGTGCACCTGCCCAGGCTGCAGCATACATATTGGTTCTGGTGATAAGGTGAGCTACCTGATAGCCTCCCCAACTTTGGCCCTGAATACCGATTTTAGTTCCATCAACCCATGGATTTTTCTTTAAAAATTCGACACCTGAATTGATAAATTCCTCTGCAGATTTTCCTGGATATCCATTTTCGTAACTAATGTCTGGAGCAAAAACCAAATATCCATTACTTACAAAATAGGAGATGTTTAATCTGGAAGGGGTTGGAGCCGGCGGCTGATATGTATATAACCCATTCGATAATTTTTCATAGAAATATACAATCATCGGGTATTTTTTAGCCGGATCAAAGTTTTCAGGCTTGTAAAGAATACCATCTGATTTAAAACCTTTGGGGGTTGTCCAGTTTACCAGCTCAGCAGTTCCCCAGTTGTAGTTTTGCTGCTGTGGGTTGGTATTACTTAACTTAATCTCGGCTTTCATATCGGTTGATACGAACACATTGGGAGAATTGGAGTAGTTTGCTTTATCGTAAATATAACGATTAGCATCTTTAGCCTTTCCTAAATTTGAATACTTAAACTTAGCCATTACAAGAAGCTCAGGGCTTTTATTGTCGCCAATGTTTTTTATGTAATATCCGTTTTCTTTAGTTGTATGGTTAAAAGCATCAAGCAATACTACCTCTTTTTTACTTAAAAAGCGTGCATTGGTATCTAATTGCTGATAACGGAAGGTAATGTTGTTTTGTCTGCCAAAGCCATTAGTGATGTTCTTAGGCACGTTTTTTCCATCCGGAGAAAACTCCCATATATCGTATCTGTCGTACAATAAAACAGCCTTATCCTCTTCAGTCCATGCAGCCAGGCCATAAGCATCAGGCTGATCTGGGACATCATTTTCTTCGTCAACAAGCTTAACATTTAAACCATTATTTAAATGAGTAACCTTAGCGGTTAAAATATTGTAAGTATACCAGTTGGCTGTCTTTTTGTCGAAATAAAGTATATATTTTCCGGAAGGCGAAGGTTTAGCATCCCCAATAAGTCCCTCAATTATCTTTTTTCTTGATCCTGTTTTTGTATCTACCAGATAATAGTCTTTGATGGAATTTGCAGACCATTGTGATTGGATACGGTTTCCAAAATCTGTTGCAGCCAGTACATAATTAGAGTTACCTTCATCAATTAATTTAGCTTCAGGAAGTTTAAGATCTGTTAAAGGCACTACTTTAACGTCGCTGTTAAAAATTTCGATAGCAGTTAAGTATGTTCTTTTCGATTCTTTTTCAGCATTTTTCAACTGCATTGGCTGCAGGTAATCATCTTTGTAGCTCCATACATCGAGCTTGGCATGTTCAAAATCAATAAGCGTAGTGTCTTTCGGTTTTTTAATAGGGGCGATGCCAAAGAATAGCTTGGTTGCTTCTTTGTTGAAGCTTAATTTTCCGTCGCCACTAACCGCCCATTTGGCTGGGAAGCCAGGTATCTCATTGTCTACCAAAACTTGTGCAGTATCTAATGATGGTGAATTATAATATATAAAGTAGTCTTTAATTTCTGCTTTTTCTGGACTTCTCTCTCCAAGAAATGCTACGGATTCACTTTCATCGTCAAACACAAAGTTTTTAAAATTACCTTTTCCGTTAACCAATGTTTTAAGCGTACCTTTTTCTGTATTTAAAAGGAAAACCCCTGTTTGGGCCGCTTTATCTTTTTTTGAACCTGTACATGCGAATGCCAATTGCTTACCATCCTTACTGAAAACATACTCACTTACATATTTAAAAGTACGCTCAGTACCTGTTGCAAGGTTTCTGAAAATCATATCAGAACCTTCTTTGTCATCCTTTTTTGTAGTGTCTTTTTTTGAGGTATCTGCTGGTTTATCTAACTGGTAGGCTAATAGTGCCAAGCCATCTTCAGGTAGTTTAAATGATTTTACGCCAGCTACTTTTGCAATGGCAAGATTGGTAAGGTTGGCAATTCCCAAAGAGTCTTTTGGCATCTCTTCTGGTTTTTTCTTTTTAATTTTTGCTTGTCTAATTGCCGAGTAAAACGGTTTTATGGCAAAAACAACAAATTTAGAGTCGGTACTGAACTGGGCATTTTCAGCTCTGTTTATTTTAGTTTTTGCATTGGTTAGCAGATTAGTTAAATATAAATTTGCATCACCTTCCTGAACTGCGATGGCGTAAGCTGACCAATTTCCATTATTTGATAACTTTCTGGAAGCAATAGATTCCCAGTTATCATAAACTGTATGGTCAAGTGGTTTCTTTTGCGCAAAGCTGATCGTTGTAAAAAATAGGAGAGTGAGAAGTAGATATTTCTGCATAATTAAAGTTTGTTTTATCCCGGTTTAGTTCTAGAAGCTTAAAAATTAGAAAATTTTAAGACATATCCTTATTGTATATCAAATTTTACAAAAAAATGGGGTGTATCAAATTTTATGATACACCCCATTTTGGTATTTTATAATAGCGGAGAATTACTTATTCTTCTTTTGTTGAATCTGAGCTTGTTGTTGCTGACGCATGTAGTCCTCAAGTTTGGCACTGAATCTTGATTTCTTTTTCTCTGCTACAGGCTTTGCTTTATTGTCCTGTAATGTTTTATGAATTTTCTCATCATCAACCATAGATTTGATCAGGAACTGCTGAGCAAAAGTTAACATGTTGGCAAGGAAGTAATAATAGTTCAAACCTGAAGGGTAGCTATTTAATACACCTAAAAACACAATTGGCATAATGTAACCGATATATTTCATTTGACCGGTTGCACCAGAAATCTGATTGTTAAAATAGGTATAAATTAATGTCGAAACCGTCATCAGGATACACATTAAACTTAAGTGGTTACCTAAAACAGGGATATTTACACCAAATTTAATGAAATCATCATATGTAGAAAGATCCTTCATCCATAGGAAGCTTTCGCCTCTTAACTCAAATAAGTTAGGGAAGAAAAAGAAGAAGGCCATTACAAACGGTAACTGAAGTAACATTGGTAAGCAGCCACCTAATGGATTTACACCAACTTGTTTATAAAGTTTCAAGTATTCTTGTTGTAATAAGGTTGGGTTGTCTTCGCCTACTTTTGCTTTAATTTCATCCATTTCCGGTTTCAAGATTCTCATCTTGGCCATAGAAAGGTATGATTTATAAGTTAGTGGCGACATGGCTACCTTTAGCATAATAGTTAGCAAAAGGATAATTAAGCCATAGTTCCATCCAAAACCTTCAAGGAAGTTAAATACAGGCAATACAATAAATCTGTTGATGTATTTTAATGGCCAGTATCCCATATCTACTTGCTTTTCCAACTCATGTCCCTGAGCTTTTAAAGTAGAGAATTTGTTGGTTCCAAAGTAAAACTCCATGGCATAGCTTTGGGCAGCCAATTGGTTAAATGTAAGCTGCATATTGGCACCATACCATTTAATCTGACCTGGTTGTGTACTCACTTTAACTTCAAGATCACCTTTATCAAAAGGAACTGCTGGTATTAATACTGCCGAGAAAAAGTGTTGTTTGAAAGAGAACCATTCAATTTTTCCTTCTTTTAATTCTTCTTTTTCATCTTTGGCAACACTTAAATGGCTAGGGTTTTCATTAGCATATTTATAATATGGTGCTGAATGCTCCTGTTCTTTTTTACCTGATTTTTCTTGTTCAAGTAACGTAGTTTCCCAGTTTAAGGTAATCGCATTGTTTTGAACAACCTGATTTAAACCATTTAGGTTGATGTTAAATCCAACCTTGTTGCTATTTGGTTTTAAATCGTAAACATATTCAATGTACTTATCGCCAGCGTAATTTGCACGCATGCTTACGCTGGTGTTTCCATTTTTAGATGCAGTAAAGTACAAATCGTTAGTACTTATTATTTTGCCTCCTATGTTTAGGTTTAAACCAAATTTGTTCTGGTTGCCATCAAACAACACCACTGGTTTACCGTCGTAGGTTTTTTGTCCTTTAACTTGTACAGACAGGATTTTACCACCCTTGTTTGTGAAAGTTAATTTTAAGTTTTCGTTTTCCAAAACGCTGGTTTGCTCTGTACCAGATATATTGCCACCAAAAGGGCCTTTTAATGCCGCAGAATCAACAGCTGGCAATGCAGCAACTGTAGCTGCAGCTTGGGTTGCAGCGGTATTGGCTGTTGCATTCTTTGTAGAATCAGCAGCTATTCTTTCCTTTTCTTTCTTGATTTCAGCCTCGCTTGGCTTAAAAAAGTAGAAAGAACCTGCCAGAACAATCATGATCAGGAATAATCCTGTAAACGTATTTCTATCCATTATTGTTAATTAAACGCGTATTATTTTATTTTCTTCTTCGCAAACTCCATCGCAGCGGCGACAAATTTAACAAAAAGTGGGTGAGGATTAGCAACTGTTGATTTTAATTCAGGGTGAAACTGTCCGCCAACAAAGAAAGGATGGTTTTTAAGTTCCACAATTTCTACAAGATTACTTTGAGGATTGATACCTGAAGCAATCATTCCAGCTTCTTCATACTGACTTAAATAAGCATTGTTAAACTCATAACGATGTCTGTGACGCTCGGTAATGTGTTGCTTTCCATAAGCAGAGAAAGCTTTAGTGCCTTTTTTAATGTCGCATGGATAAGAACCCAAACGCATAGTACCACCTTTATTGGTAATATTCTTTTGGTCTTCCATCATATTAATTACCGGATGCTCAGTGTGTTCATCAATTTCGGTAGTATTTGCATTTTTTAGTCCAAGTACATTTCTGCCGTATTCAATAACTGAACATTGCATACCTAAACAAATTCCAAAGAAAGGAACATTGTTTTCTCTTACATACTGAATTGCATCAATCTTTCCTTCAATACCTCTGCTACCAAAACCAGGGGCAACAAGTAAGCCGTCAAGGTGACCAAGTTTTTCTTTTGCATTATCAGGGTATACACTTTCTGAGTGGATGTACTGAACACGCACTTTACATTCATTTTTTGCACCTGCATGAACAAAAGATTCGGTTATAGATTTATACGCATCAGGTAATTCTACATATTTACCTACAACACCAATAGTTACTTCTGAGGTCGGGTTTTTTAAACGACCAAGGAAATCTTTCCAGCTTTCCATATCAGGTTCGTTTTTATGTGCAAGTTTTAATTTAGTAAGTACAGTTTTATCCAGCTGTTCTTTCATCATTAACAACGGAACTGAATAGATTGATGATGCATCAATAGATTCAATAACTGCATTAACATTCACATTACAGAATAATGCAATCTTTTTACGGATATCCTGTGAAATATGGTGCTCAGTACGGCACACCAAAATATCTGGCTGTATACCATATTCAAGCAAAGCTTTAACAGAGTGTTGTGTAGGTTTGGTTTTTAATTCGCCGGCAGCTGCAAGGAAAGGGATTAATGTTAAATGAATAACTATAGCATTATTAGCGCCCTCTTCCCATTTAAACTGACGTACAGCTTCAATAAAAGGAAGAGATTCAATATCGCCAACGGTACCGCCCAGCTCAGTAATAACGATATCATATTTACCGCTATCGCCTAAAATGCGCATGTTTTTTTTGATCTCGTCAGTAATATGAGGTACTACCTGCACAGTTTTACCAAGGTATTCGCCCTGTCTTTCTTTATTAATTACATTCTGATAAATACGACCAGTAGTAATGTTGTTAGCCTGTGTAGTTGGAACATTTAAGAAACGCTCATAGTGTCCAAGGTCAAGGTCAGTTTCTGCGCCATCTTCAGTAACATAGCATTCGCCATGTTCGTAAGGGTTTAGCGTTCCCGGATCGATATTGATATACGGGTCGAACTTTTGAATGGTTACACTGTAGCCGCGTGCTTGTAATAATTTGGCTAATGAAGCGGAGATGATGCCCTTACCCAAAGAGGAAGTAACACCGCCCGTAACAAAAATATACTTAGTCATGTTTGTGAATTTCTGATATAAAGGCAGTTTTTTATACTGTCCTTATTGTTTTTGTACGGGATACAAAGTTAGCAAATAAACCGAAGCTTTAAGGCTCTTTTTTTAAATATTCGTAAAGCAAAAAATGTTTCAATAAATTTCTTAATGTAATTTGTGGTGTACGTGCTGACTAGCAATTATATATAGGTGCCTTTTTAAAGTACAAAACCATATATAGTTTTAAGTATTTCTTCGGGTTTCTCGTTTTTATTTCCGTTGTATCGGGTAAATAGCTCAATTAACTTCTTCAATTCACGGTCTGTTTCGGCTCTTTTACCCTTGGTAGGGGGCTGTATTTCGTTATTGAAATTTGTAAACGCTTCAACCTTGGTAGCAAACCAGGTAGTATTTAATCTGGGTATTGCAAGGCCTAATATCATACCGGGTAAACCACTAAATCCTTCGGGGCCGCCACGCAGTAAAATTTCGTCTGTATAAAAAGCAACAACATATACAGTGTCGTTAATTCTGCCTATTGCTTTTCTACATTCATATCCTGAAATAATACGGATGTCGTGCATAATTTTCCAGTTTATTTTAGGTATGGTATCTTTTAGCAGATAATCATCGCCCATTAGGTTTTTCTTTAGTACCCTGGTCTTGTTGGTGTAATCTGCATAAAGTTGATTGGTTGATTCGCCAGGACTCATAAAATACATAAGGTCATCGTCATTGTCGTCCTTTTTCTGGGCTTTATATATAGATCTTGAGCGGTCAAAATAAAGGTCCCAGTTGTTGCTTTTATATTTGGTCATGCTTGCTTTAACATCGTCTGAAAGACCTAATTCCGACAGGGCACGCACCATGTTTATCTTTTTCTCGAACGTAATTTTTCCGTTTGGGATAAAAAGCTGCTGGGCAAGCAATTTAAAAGGCAGTACACAGAAAAGAAATAAAAAAAACCGGCCTATTCATTTATTAGCTATTTAACGCTGGAATTTTTAATAAAATTACCACTTAAATTCCAATTTATCCCAAATAATACATACCTAGGAATATAGCTAAACGTACTTTCACTTTTTATATTTCCACCAACATACCTGTTATACCCAATTTTTTGATTAAGAATGTCAGTAATGGATAGTTTAATTTCAAGCGCTTCGTTTTTTAATACCTTGGTAGCAAGATAGCCATTCCATATTGCAACATCCAAATCTCTATCGAAAGATGAATTGGCCGGGCGAAATGATAAGGACATTGTGGTATTAAACTCAAATTTATAAGGTAATTGTACTGTTGCAGAAAATTCGTGGTCATGAATTAAACTTTTACCATCATTTAAGCTACCAATAGATGATTTGCCATACATAAAGCTGGCCGATGGGGTGTAACTTAAATCAAGCTTATGGGTATAGTAATTAAATGATGTTCTTAAATTGAACTGGGTATTCCTGGTTTTATTTCTGGTAAAGTTTAAAATAGTCTGATTATTAGCAGTATTAAACCCAAGGTCAACTCCAAAGCGGAAGTTTAACTTCGGAAAACCTTTGGAATAATATACATTTCCTGCTATTGAATTGTTTCCGTTAAGGTTGGTGTAGCTCGAAATCCTTTTATTAAAATCATCAACTATTTCAGTATCTACAATAGCATTATTGGTAAAGCCATAACTAAAATAGCCAGATATGTACTGATCGGTTGAAAACTGAAAGCTGTTGTAAGAAAGGCTAAAGTTATTGGTAAAAGATGGCCTTAAGGATGAATTACCTACAATTTGAAACAATGGATTATTTAATTGTCTAACTGGTTGTATCTGGTTAATGCTTGGCTGTTGCATATAACCATTGTAGTTTACAGATAAGTTGCTGTTGTTGTCTATTTTATAAAAGAGGTTTGTGCTGGGCGACAAGTTTAAATAGTTACGATCAAAATCACTTTTCTTATCCAGGTCTTTAAGTTCAAAGTTAGTTTGTGTAGCCTCCATACCTGTTGATATAGAGAAATTTTTAACCCTGTACTGTGTTACTATTTTTCCAACATTCGAAAAGTTGATGAACTTAAAGTTATTACTTAAAGAGTCTATTTTGTTGATGTTATTGTCTGATACAAGCCTGTAACTGCTTGATGATATGGTTTTAAAGCTGTACCCGGCTTCTAAAGTCCATCTTTTTGACAAGGGCTCAGTATAACTTACTCTTGTGCCTATTGAGTTTTGTTCATTTGCATTGTCTTTATTCAGGTTGGTGTTTTCGACCCGGTTTTCGCTACCATTATTATCGTAATATTTTGTTTGATTTATACTTTTCTCAATGTTTTTACTCGACAGGTTCTCCGGCTGGAGGTCTATTGAAAGTGTTCTTCCTCTTTTTTTAAATCTTCTTGACCAGTTGATGTTTCCATTAAAAGCCTCACTGTGGCCTGATCCGGTATTGGTTTGTCTGTTGGTACTGATAAATAGGCCTCTCTGATCTCTTGTAAAATCATCACTGGTGGAGTTTAACTGATTTCTGTTTTGTTTTGCTCCAAAAGCTATTTTTAGTGTCGAAAGTGAATCTATATTATAGGTATAACCACCCCTTAAACTCTCGCCCGTATTTTTCGACCTGTCTTCCTTTCTTCCTGAACTTGAAAATAACGATCCGTTGGGCAAGAGTTCTTCTGATTTAGAAGTTCTTATGTTCTTGTTTTTATAATCAAAACCTTTAAAATTAAGTTTTATACCCATGGTATTGTTTTCAAACCTATCGGCAAAGTGCCCGCCCATATTAAAATTATTAGGCAAGCCACTGGTAGGGGAGCTGTAATCTTCATCGTCATCACCCCCAGAAGAGTACATTACCGAACTGCCATCGTCACCAACCTCAATTACATCGTAATCTTCACCTTTAAGCTTGCGCATAGACCGGTTAATTTTAGAATCGTTAGTAAGATTCGAATAAGTTCCATATACCGCGGCTTTGAGTTTACTTTTAAAAATACCCATCATTGCACCATAATCTCTAAACTTATTGTTGCCCTGATTTGCATCCAGCGATGCCAGATATCCGTTCTTGGCATTTTCTTTTAATTTAATGTTGATGGTTTTATTTTTTATACCATCATCTATCCCTGTAAGCTCAGCTGCTTTGCTTTTTTTATCAAAAACCTGAACTTCTTCAACCGCATTGGCCTTTAAATATTTTGTAGCTAACAGCGGGTCGTCGCCAAAAAACTCATCACCGTCAACTAAAACTGTTTTAACATCTTTACCCTGTGCTTTTATATTCCCATTTTTATCTACAGCAACCCCGGGCAACCTTTTTAGTAATTCCTGAACATTGGCATTGGTACGCACAGCAAAACTATCGGCCTGAAACACCAGTGTATCACCTTTCATGCGTACAGCGCTTTTTGCCTGTATTACTATTTCACTTAAAAGTTTTGATTTAAGCTCCATTTTTATGTCGCCAAGTTTAATATGCGAAGTATCAGAAAGCCTCAGGTTAGTAATATAGTCGGCCATTTTAGGAAAGGTGATCAGCAGTTTATAATCTCCTTTGGCAACATTTTTAAATTCAAACCTTCCTTCTGAGTTTGTTCTGGTTGTTTTAACCATTATAGAATCAGCTGATCTTAATAAAAGTACTGAACTATGCTCCAGATCTCTTTTTTCCAATGTATCAATAACCCGCCCTGTAACGGTTGCTTTTTGGGCAGTTACGGTGAGGTAAGATAGGGTTAGGAAAATGAAAATGGATAACCTCTTAAGCATAAATTATCGGATGACATTTATTATTAGAGCTAAAATAATGTTTTTTGACAACTTGAGGTTTTTATGACAGACAGATAAAAAAAAGGCCCGAAAATTTTCGGGCTCTTTCTTTAAAGTATATTTGGTTAGAATATTCTAGGTTGTTTATTTATAAGCTATTAAGTGGTTCTTTTTATTTCGTTATATAAACATAGTGTTAAATTTAAAATTATCATAATATTTTTTTCAATTATTTTCAACAATTTTAGAAGAATGCCTTTTAACGTATCAAATAAGCATTTATTGTGTTGATAGGAATTTATATTAAAATATAAGATTTTACTTGGTGCAGCAGGTATAATAGATTTTTACCTTACTTTCTTTTTCAGACCAGGCTATATAATTTTTGGTCTCTTTACCTAATCGGTAAATAAAACCATTTAACCTGGTTTTTTTAAGTTCCTCGTAAAATTCTTTATCCGGTACGTTCTCGTCAGGTGTATCAGTTTCATCTACTGCAGGCTCCATAAAGTTCTCATCGTCAAAAAAACGGTTCACTTCATCCTCCAGAAATTTGATCTGGTTTTTCTTTTTGGTAAGATCTATGGTAGCAATATAATTCTTGAATAATTCAGCAGCTTTAATATCTACATCATAAATCTGTTTGCCCTCAAAAGAGTTAATAGAAAATGCCAGATACATATTTTCGGGTTTATCACCCAATATTTGAACCTTAAAGGTGTCAGCTTTTAAAGAGTCACTAAAAGGCTTAGTTACAGATTTAACCAGATCTTTTGCTGCTACATTGTTTTTATCAGTACTGTTACAGGCAATTAAAAGAATAGTGCAGAGAAAAAAGCAGGTTATTAACTGTTTCATACGCCGTTGTTTATTTTAATAAGGTCTTCAGGAGTATCTATAGCAATAGTTTCAATTTCTGTTACTTTGGTTTTGATCCTGTATCCATTTTCTATCCATCTTAATTGTTCCAAATTTTCTGCAAGTTCTAAAGATGAAGGAGCGAGTTTGGTAATTTCCAAAAGAACAGGGTAGGTGTAACCATAAATGCCAATATGTTTGTAAAACTGATGGGTATTTAACCAGTTTTCCTTTTCCTGATTTCTTACATATGGAATGGTTTGCCTGCTAAAATAGGTAGCCTCACCTTTAGTATTAATAACAACCTTAGGGATATTGATATTGAAAAGCTCGTTTTCTGTATGTATTTTTTTTATTAATGTAGCCAGTTGCACATCCTTTTCGATAAAGCAGGAAGCAAGGAGGTCAATCTGTTCCGGATTTATATATGGTTCATCGCCTTGTATATTTATAATTGCATCATAGCCAGAAACAGTAGCAGCTACTTCTGCACAGCGATCTGTACCACTTAAATGAGTACTGGCAGTGAAAATGAACTTACCCCCAAAGCTTTGTACTTCATTAGCAATACGTTCATCGTCGGTTGCCACTATCACTTCCGATAAGCTTTTGGCTTTGCCGGCCTGTTCATAAACCCTTTGGATCATACTTTTTCCTTTGATCTGAACTAAAGGTTTGCCCGGAAAGCGGGTTGAGGCATATCTGGCAGGTATAATTCCAAGAATTTTCATTTAAAATAATCCGTTTATTTCAGCTTCTATAGCTTGTATTATCGTTCCCAGATCTTCAGGGTTGTTGGTAAAATCCAGTTTATCCTTATCAAGAATAAGCAGGTTCCCTAGTTTATAGTCTTTAATCCAGGCTTCATACTTTTCATTTAATTTAGAAAGGTAATCTATTCTGATGCCAGCTTCATATTCTCTGCCGCGGCGCTGGATGTTGTTTACAAGGGTTGGTACAGATGCCCTAAGGTAAACAAGCAAGTCAGGAGGTTTAATGAACGAGGTAACATTGGCAAAAATTGCCTTATAGTTTTGATGATCTCTGGTCGTCATCAATCCCATATCATGCAAATTATCTGCAAAGATATGAGCGTCCTCATATATAGTCCTGTCCTGTATAACGTTTCTGTTAAAGTTCTGTATGTCTACGATTTGCTGAAAACGGCTATTAAGAAAGTAGATTTGAAGATTAAAACTCCACCTTTTCATATCGCTGTAAAAGTCTTCTAGGTAAGGGTTATTATCTACAGCTTCGTACAAAGCTTCCCAACCATAATTCTTAGCAAGTAAGCCGGTTAAAGTGGTTTTTCCGGCTCCTATATTTCCTACTATCGCTATGTGCATATACTTTTATTGAAGATTATTAAGGTAGTTATTTTACCCAATAAGTTAAAATGATTTGAAACCAATTAATTCTCTAACTTCTCTTATCGTTTTTTGTGCGCTTTCTCTTGCTTTTAAAGCGCCATGTATGGCTACCTGACGCAAGTATGAACTATCTTTAGAAAGCTCCTCTATACGTTCACGTATAGGTGTATTAAAAACAATCATATCTTCAGCCAATTGTTTCTTGAAGTCGCCATAACGAATTCCCATTTTATTGTATAATCCGTCAAAATGCTCAAGTGTATCAGCAGGCGAAACAATTTTCATTAAATCAAAAAGATTCTGGATCGCTTCAGGTTTTGTTTGATTTTCTTCTGAAGGCCCACTATCTGTTACTGCACGCGATACTTTTTTACGGATAACTTCAGGACTGTCTGATAAATAGATGCAGTTTCCTTCTCCGCTTGATTTGCTCATTTTTCCATTGCCATCTAATCCGGGTACTTTAACCAGATTTTGTGAATAGTTAAATGCAAAAGCCTCAGGGAAATATTCTGAGTTATATAGCCTGTTAAAGCGGTTCCCAAAAGTACGTGTAAATTCCAGGTGTTGTTCCTGGTCCTTTCCAACCGGTACTTTTGTAGCTTTATGTATCAAAATATCAGCAGCCATTAAGGTAGGGTAGGTTAATAAACCTGCATTAACGTTATCTGGCTGAGATCTTACTTTATCTTTAAATGATGTGCTTCTTTCCAACTCGCCCATATAAGCATTCATATTAAGGTATAAATACAGTTCAGCAACTTCCGGAACATCAGACTGGATATAGATTGTTGTTTCTTCCGGGTCAATTCCGCAGGCAAGGTATTCTACCAGAACATGCCTAACGTAGCCATGCAGATCCTGAGGAGTGGGATGAGTTGTTAAAGAATGAAGATCAGCGATAAAAAAATAGCAGTTGTAATCATACTGCATTTTTACAAAGTTGGTGACTGCACCAAAATAATTTCCTAAGTGTAATTTCCCTGTTGGACGAATGCCACTAACTACCGTTTCTTTCATAGGCCGAAATTAATAAAAAACCGTAATTCGACCTGCTTATAATTTCATTTTTATCCTTATTTCTTTAATTGGCTAATTATTTTCACAGCGCCATTACTTTAATGATTTGAATTCTAAAAATTTGTATGTTTGAATTTAATGATCAAACTTCTCAGACACCTGCACCGCATTTATTCCTTATTTGTTCTTTTTGTATTTTCGGCCTTGTTTTATCCGTTTTATTATCTGGCTTCAAGAAATCCGAAGTATTACGATCTGATGAACAGGCTGCGTAAATGGAACAGCATGATTTGTAGTTTTTTTATAGGATTGGTATATCGGGTTAAGTTCGAGGGAGTTATAAAAAGCGATCAGGCTTATATCTATTGTGCAAATCACACTTCCAATTTTGATATTATGATACTTTGCGTAATTGCAAAGGGGCGCTTTCATTTTATGGGGAAAGAGGAATTGCTGGCTAACCCTGTTTTAAAGCTGTTTTTTAATACTATTGATGTTCCGGTTAAGCGGGAAAGTAAGATATCGGCATTCAGAGCGTTTAAAAAGGCAGGGGATAATCTGGAAAAGGGAATGAGTCTGATTATTTTTCCGGAAGGAAGGATAGAAGATCAGTATCCCCCTAAAACAATCCCGTTTAAGAACGGACCCTTCAGGCTGGCTATTGAAAAAAATATACCTATTGTTCCGGTAAGTATGGTTAATATTTGGAAAAGAATGTGGGATGATGGTTCAAAATATGGAACAAGTCCGGGAATTTGCGATATTTACATCCACAAACCGATAGGTACTGAAGATTTGGGAGTAGATGACTTTGATGTATTAAAGAACCGGGTTTTTGATTTAATAAACAGTAAACTTGCTGATAAATGATTATAGATAAGCAAACCATAAATAAAGTTGCTGATTTAGCCAGAATAGCTATTGAAGATAAAGAAGTTGATACATTGATTGCCGACATGAATAAGATACTTACATTTATGGAGAAGTTAAATGAGTTGGATACAACCGGTGTAAAGCCTTTGGTTTATATGAATCCGGAAGAAAACATTTGGCGAGAGGATGTAGTGAAGCAGGAAATTACAATTGAAGATGGATTGAAGAATGCTGCAAAGCATAACGAAAGCTTCTTCTTTGTTCCTAAAATCATAGAAAAATAAGCTGGGGTGTAACATTAGGGTGTTAAGTGTCATCTAATAAAGAAAAAAATGATGGAAAAAGCATTAATACAAATTACAGAGATAGGCCGTAAATACGTCATAGGTTCAGAGGTTATTCATGCTTTAAAATCAGTTACTCTTGATATTCATAAAGGCGAGTTTGTTGCTTTAATGGGGCCCTCGGGTTCTGGTAAATCAACCCTGATGAACATTTTGGGCTGTTTAGATACTCCAAGTAAAGGAACATACATTCTTAATGGAATTAATGTGAGTCATATGACTGACAATGAACTTGCTGAAGTAAGAAATAAAGAGATTGGGTTTGTATTTCAAACTTTTAACCTTCTGCCTCGTTCAACATCTTTAGATAATGTTGCCTTGCCACTAATTTACGCCGGGGCTTCTAAAAAGGAACGCGATGAGCGTGCTCAGCTAGCTTTAGAAAACGTAGGTCTTGGTAACAGGATTACCCATAAACCTAATGAACTTTCCGGAGGGCAGCGCCAACGTGTAGCTGTTGCCAGGGCATTAATTAATAATCCATCAATTATATTGGCCGATGAGCCTACAGGTAACCTGGATACCAAAACATCAATAGAGATTATGGGCTTGCTTGAGGATATTCATAGTAAGGGAAACACCATTATTCTGGTCACTCACGAAGAGGATATTGCACAGCATGCACACCGTATTGTGCGTATGCGTGATGGTCTGGTTGAGAAAGACTATAAGAACGAAGATATTAAAACCGTATCACCACGACTTAGTAACCTGGAGAAAATAGGTAGTGATTTTGAGAAAATAGTATAATATTCTTGATGAAGATATATACCAGAACCGGTGATAAGGGATTAACTTCATTGATTGGGGGTACCCGCGTCCCAAAATTCCATTTGCGTATCGAATGTTATGGTACGGTTGATGAGCTTAATTCTTACATAGGTTTAATCATGTGCCATGATATTGATAAGCATCACCAGGAAACACTAAAGCAAATTCAGGACAGGTTATTCACAGTAGGTGCTTCTTTAGCTGCAGATCCTGAAAAGTCAAGAATGAAAATACCTGATCTTCATGAAAGCGACATTACATTGCTTGAAGAAGAAATAGATGGTATGAACGAAATATTGCCAGAATTAAAGCATTTTATATTGCCGGGTGGAAACACCGTGGTTTCTTATTGTCATATAGCCAGATGCATTTGCCGACGTGCAGAGCGTTTAACGGTACATTTGGCGACAGAGAGCTTTGTTGACGAAAAAATGACTATTTATTTAAACCGTTTAAGCGATTATTTATTTGTTTTGGCACGAAAACTGAATTTGGATGCTGGAACGGAAGAAAATATATGGCTTCCGCGGCTTTAAAAAAAGTAAAAAAAAAGTTTGTTTTGCTCAGGTTTTTTAATATACTTTTGCGAATAAATTTGAATAACTTAATAGTAAAGAAATATGTATTGGACTTTAGAACTCGCATCGCATTTGGAAGACGCTCCATGGCCTGCAACAAAAGATGAATTGATAGATTATGGTATACGATCTGGAGCACCTGTAGAGGTGATAGAAAATTTACAAGCTTTGGAAGATGATGGGGAACCATATGAGACCATAGAAGAAATATGGCCAGATTATCCTACTAAGGACGATTTCTTCTTTAATGAAGACGAATATTAACCATAACTAATAAAAAAGAAAGGCCCCCGCATACCGGGGCCTTTCTTTTTTGGAACGATGATTGTTCATGAATTGTCATGGAAGTGTTTAACACAACCTGAAATCTATCTAAAACATACACCTAAAATTAAACGTTATGGGAAATCTACTTTATCTTGTTGCCGTAGTATTAGTAATACTGTGGATCATTGGCTTCTTCTTTAATGGTTTCGGTCCAAATGTTGGTGGCTTAATCCACATTTTATTAGTTATTGCTGTTATTGCAATTATTCTTAAAGTTATCAATAGAGCAGCATAATAGGTTCTGGTTTTGGTCGGTGAGGGTGCCAACGAAATTTATAAGTACGCTCACCGATTCAATAGAATCCCTATGGAGTTGATTTCCTGTTTTTAAGAAAAACAGAGGCAATTTCAAGATCCTCCGGATAGGTGATTTTTATGTTTACTCTTTCTCCTTCAATCAGATTAATCTCGAAACCCGAATGTTCAGCAACTGAAGCATCGTCTGTAAACTCATTCCTGAATGGCTTTTCATAAGATTTTCTTAAAATATCCAGGTTAAAGGTTTGGGGCGTTTGTATCAAAGCAACCTCATTTCTGTTTAGCGATTCACTTTTTTGATTGCCTGTCAATCTTCTAATAGAATCTGTTGGAGTGATGCCTACAACGCAATTGCCTTTTTCTTCGGCTATTTCAAATGATTTTGATATAAGTTCGGAAGATATCAGAGGCCTTACGGCATCATGCACGGCTACAATTCCTTTACCTTTAATGGCTTTTAAGCCGTTTTTTACAGAATGAAATCGTTGTTCACCACCTTTTATTACTTGATGTGGTATAGCACATTTGTAAGTGCTGCAAAGCTCTTCCCAGTAGGTGTGTTGGTGTATATTAAGTACTAAAAGTATTTCGGGGCTTAATGAGCATTGATGAAATGCTTCCAGTGTATGCATTAACACTGGCTTGCCATCTAATAATAGAAACTGTTTCGCTATAGCATTTTGCATTCTGTTACCAGAACCACCTGCAACTAAAATGGCGTAGTATTTCATAAGAATTAGATATTAGTAGGTAGTATTTAGTACATAGTAATTACTATGTACTAAATAAGCACTAAATGATTAACATAGCATCGCCATAGCTATAAAAGCGATATTTTTCTTTTAAAGCCACTTCATAAGCATGTCTAACATAGTCGAAACCGCCAAATGCACTTACCATCATCAATAGAGTGGATTCAGGAGTATGGAAGTTTGTGATCATTGAGTTAGCAATGCTGAAATCATAAGGAGGGAAGATGAATTTACTAGTCCAGTCGTTAGCCGCCTTAAGTGTTCTGTTCGAAGAAACTGCTGATTCTATTGCACGCATAGAGGTAGTTCCCACGGCGCAAACTCTTCTTTTATCTTCAATAGCTTTATTTACAATATCTGCGTCTTTTTGCTCAATAATGAACTGTTCCGAGTCCATTTTGTGTTTAGTTAAATCTTCAACCTCTACAGATCTAAAAGTACCTAAACCAACGTGTAATGTAACTTCTGCAAAGTTAATACCTTTTAATTCCAGGCGTTTCATTAGTTCTCTGCTAAAGTGCAAGCCAGCAGTAGGGGCAGCAACTGCACCTTCATGTTTTGCAAAAATAGTTTGATAACGTTCTTTATCCTGAGCGGTAGCTTTACGTTTAATGTATTTTGGAAGTGGAGTTTCACCAAGAATTTCGATGTTTTTTCTGAACTCTTCATCAGTTCCGTCAAATAAGAAACGAATGGTACGTCCGCGTGAAGTTGTATTGTCTACAACCTCAGCAACTAATAAATCGTCATCACCAAAGTATAATTTGTTTCCAACACGGATTTTACGGGCCGGATCAACCAAAACATCCCATAAGCGTAATTCTTTGTTCAGTTCACGTAATAAGAAGACTTCAATTGTAGCACCTGTTTTTTCCTTGTTTCCGTATAAACGGGCAGGGAAAACTTTGGTGTTGTTCAATATCATTACATCCTTATCATCAAAATAACCTAAAATATCCTTAAATATTTTATGTTCAATTTTGCCACTATCCTTGTGCAAAACCATTAAACGGGCTTCGTCCCTTTGTTCTGAAGGATTATTGGCAACTAATGATTCAGGTAGATTAAACTTAAATTGAGATAACTTCATATTTTTCGATGTGATAATTAAGGGCGCAAATTTACAAAATATAATCTTCTTTTTTGCAAATAACTTACATCCAGATAAACAAGATAGATTTTAATCATAAACATAAATGTATTTTTTATATTATATAATGTTTTTCTGTAACCTTTTTGGTTAGTTTTGGTCTAAACATTAATTATGATCATTCTCAAACTAATAGGCGAAAGTTTTCGATTTGCATTTGATGCTCTCCGCCAAAATAAGCTTCGCACCATGCTTTCCTTATTGGGGATCACCATTGGTATTTTTGCAATCATATTTGTGTTTTCTGCCGCTGATACTTTTAGAAGTAAATTGCAGGCAAGTATAGATAAACTGGGCTCTAAAACCATATTTGTTCAGAAATGGCCATGGGGAGGCTTTGGCGATTATCCCTGGTGGAAATATGTGAACAGACCAGAACCATCACTTAGAGATTATGAGTTGCTTAGAGATCGCCTGGAGCATGCAGAAGGATTGTCGTATGAGATTTGGGCTAATGAGCGTACAATAAAATACAGGAGTAATTCTGTAGAAGGGGTTGGTATTAGGGCTGCCTCTCAGGATTTTAATAAAACATGGACCCTGGATTTTCAGGAGGGAAGATATTTTACCGATAATGAAGGAAGGGCAGGTTCTCCTGTTGTTCTTATAGGTGCCCTTGTTGCCGAGGGTTTATTTAACGGACAACCTGCTATTGGTAAATCTATTATAGTTATGGGCCGAAAATTAAACGTGGTCGGTGTTTTCAAAAAGGAAGGTGAGGATATTTTGGGGATGTCGCAAGATAAAAATATTGTAATGCCTTTGAATTTTGCTAAAGGTATAATGGATATTGAAAGTGACAGATACGACCCCTCAATTACGGTAAGGGGTTATGAGCATATTGCACTTGATGAAATTGAAAGTGAAATAAAAGGGACAATGCGTTCAATAAGAAGGCTAAGACCAGGTGTTGAGGATGATTTTTCTTTGAATAAGAGTACCATTGCATCTAATCAGCTAGATACGATGTTTGGAATGGTTGATTTAGCAGGATGGGTTATAGGTGGCTTCTCTATTCTTGTTGGGGGCTTTGGTATTGCAAATATTATGTTTGTTTCAGTTAAGGAACGTACCAATATTATAGGTATCCAGAAATCACTGGGGGCTAAGAACTATTTTATTATGCTTCAGTTTTTATTTGAAGCAATAGCGCTGTGTTTGCTTGGAGGATTGCTGGGATTGCTCCTCGTTTACCTGGCAACTTTGGCTGCCAGTGCCGCCGGATTTGAAATGATCTTGTTCATGAAGAACATTATGCTGGGGATAGGTGTGTCTGTTATTATAGGTACTATATCGGGTTTTTGGCCGGCGTATGCGGCGTCTAGGCTGGATCCTGTAGAAGCAATTCGCTCGTAATATGACTTCATTTTTGCTTAAAAACTAAGCATTACTACTCAAAGGCTGGAATCCTTTGCGCTGAAGAAGCACAAAATTTCCTATGCCTTTTCCTAGAAGGCTTAGTTTTTAAATATGGTGCTTCAGCATAAACTCGCTAGTCCAATAAATATTAAGTCATTTGGATAAATATTTATGGACTGCGTTATCATTCTTTATTTGTAGTACAATTGATTTTTGAATCGTTTTGCTAGCAGGCCAGTTGCTTTATTGGGATCGATGTCGGCAAAAATTACTCCACTTGTTCCGTAGTTCTGATAAGCATTAAGTGTTCCATCAGGATTAATTATTGAAGTTGCCGACTCCATATATTTGGAGGCATAGTTTACACTTGCAAAATAGATTGTATTTTCAATAGAGCGCATGATCATTGCTTTTTCATAATATGGGTTGTTCATGCTACCCCATTCTGTAGGTAGTTTCCCATTTTCTTTATCTTCAGTAAATTGGGGGTGAAACACAATTGATGCTCCATTTTGTGCTGCCCACCTTACCGATTCAGGATATCGAAAACCTTCATGGCAAATGGTGATCCCAAACTTTACTCCGTTTACCTCAAAGATTTGTCTTTCAGTACCGGGAATCCAAATATTATCTTCTGATGGATCAAGTTGATTTTTGGTCTGATATCCAAGGGTTTTGCCGTCAGATGATATCACAAAGGCAAGGTTTTGCAGGCCTGAGGAGCCATGCCAGTCCATGGGAATAATAATAGCGATAGAATGAATTCGGGCAATATCACAAACGCGATTTAAGGCAGCTTTTAAAGATTCAGCACTTTGATCTGAAGGTGCATATCCCATTCCAAGATATCCGGGCAAATAAGATTCTGGGAAGCAAATAATTTCTGCCTGGCGCTTAGAAGCATCCTTAACCAGTTTTTCTAAATTCGCTAATCCTTCGGCTAAGGAATTAGGTATTGGTGGCGATGCTAAGGCAACTTTCATATTGGTATTTAGTTTTTGTTCGGCTGATGAGCATTTTGATCTTTACTAAATTATGTAATTAGCCAAATACCGTGGTAGCTTTTCTATTGTTATTTTCTAATATCTCCGTGAGAAATCTGGAAAAACAAATGAGGGCTATTCCATTGTTGGAATAGCCCTCATTGTTATAGTCAGTGTCTAAATACTAATATCTATGTACTAGATACTAACTTAATTTAGCCAAAGCCGCTTTTATTCTTGTAACTGCATCAATAAGTTTGTCTTCAGCAGCAGCGTAAGAAATCCTGATACAATCGTTATTTCCAAATGCTTCGCCGGTTACAGTAGATACGTGAGCTTCGTTAAGTAAGTATAAGCTTAGGTCTTCTGCACTGTTGATAGTTTGAGTGCCGTCAGTTTTGCCGAAGTAAGATTTTATTTCAGGGAAGAAATAGAAAGCACCATCAGGAAGGTTTACATTAACCCCCGGAATTTCTTTTAACAAGGCGTAAACAATATCTCTGCGTTTTTTGAACTCACCAACCATTTCATTTACAGTTTCTAAACCTCCCTGGTAAGCTGCTAAAGCTGCACGTTGAGCAATAGAAGACGTACCTGAAGTGATTTGACCTTGTAATTTATCGCAAGCATTTGCAATTTCTTTATTTGCAGCCATGTAACCAACTCTCCAGCCAGTCATAGCATAAGATTTAGAGAAGCCATTGATCAAAATTACTCTGTCTTTGATAGAATCAAATTCCGCAATTGAAGCATGCTTACCAACAAAGTTGATGTGCTCATAAATCTCATCAGAAATGATATAGATGTTTGGATGTTTTTCAAAAACAGCTACTAAATCAGCTAATTCTTCTTTGCTGTATACAGATCCCGTAGGGTTGCATGGCGAAGAGAACATGAACAATTTAGTTTTAGGAGTAATTACAGCTTCTAATTGAGCTCCAGTAATTTTAAAGTTGTTTTCGACTGTTGCATTGATGAATACGGTTTCGCCTTCACCAAGTTTAATCATTTCGGAGTACGATACCCAGTAAGGAGTAGGAACAATGACCTCATCTCCTGGATCAACTAAACACATTACAGCATTTGCAAGTGATTGTTTAGCTCCTGTAGAAACCACAATCTGATCAAAACTGTAGTTTAATCCATTTTCTCTCAATAACTTTTCTGCAACTGCCTTACGTAGTTCAGGATAACCAGAAACCGGAGTGTAGTATGAGTAATTCTCATCTACGGCGGTCTTTGCAGCCTCCTTAACAAACTCTGGTGTAAAGAAGTCTGGCTCACCAAAGCTTAGGTTAATAACGTCTATTCCTTTTGCGGATAGCTCTCTGCCTAACTTAGCCATTTTAATTGTCTGTGACTCAGATAGGTTATTGATTCTTTTGGATAAAAATGTCATAATAATTTGTGCGTGGGCAAATTTAATTTTGTGCAACAACAAATATATGAACCTCACTGAATTATAAACTAAAAAAAATACTTTTTAATATAATTCAATAGTGAAACTGTATTTTTGGTGGCTAATCTCGATATAGTGCAGCCTAAAAAAAAAGCGATACTTCTTTCTCTATGCGTTAGTATAGTGCTTATGCTGGCAAAATTTGTAGCCTATTTCATTACTCAGTCTAACGCAATTTTAACCGATGCTTTAGAAAGTATTGTAAATGTACTGGCCAGTAGTTTTGCATTTTACAGCATCTATCTGGCCACCATTCCTAAAGATCAGAACCATCCGTATGGCCACGGTAAAGTAGAGTTCTTTTCGGCCTTCCTGGAGGGTACTTTAATCACCATAGCCGGACTGATCATCATCTTCAAATCTACTTACGATTTAATTTATCCTAAGCCAATTTATCAGCTTTTTGAAGGAGCCGGTATCATTGGAGCTACCGGAATTGTAAACTTAATAATTGGTTATTACCTGATCAATGTTGGGAAGAAAGAGAATTCAATTACCCTCGAAGCTGATGGTAAACACTTACTTACTGATTCCATTACAAGTGCCGGTTTGGTTGTTGGCATAATTTTAATACAGCTTACCCGGATTTATTGGCTGGATAGTGCAGTTTCTATTCTGCTTGGCTTGTACATCATTTTTAATGGATACAAGCTTACCAGGCGCTCGGTAGGTGGACTGATGGACGAAAGTAATATTGAACTTGTAAAGAACATTATTGAAATTTTACAGAAGAACCGTAAGGAAGCCTGGATTGATGTGCATAACCTAAGGGCACAGCAATATGGCGCCGATCTGCATGTAGACTGCCACGTTACCCTTCCTTATTATTTTGATCTGAATCGTGTTCATCAGGAAATTTCAAGTATCGATAAGCTTATAAATGGCAATGGAAACTGCAAAACGGAACTGTTTATTCATGCAGATCCTTGTTTGCCTGCCTGCTGTAATTATTGTGAGATGAAGGATTGTCCGGTACGGGAAGAGGCCTTTAGAGGTGAGATTGAATGGACAATTGAAAATGCCACTAAAAATCAAAAACATTTTGATCAATGAGTTATTTTAATGTAAGAGTATACGGCTTACTAATTAATGCTGAAAACCAGGTGCTGATTAGCGACGAGCAATCGGGCGACAGGATATTCAGTAAATTTCCAGGCGGCGGACTGGAGTTGGGCGAAGGGCTGATAGATGCACTTAAACGCGAGTTTATGGAAGAGTGCAATGCCGAAATTGAAGTGCTCAATCACCTTTACACTACAGACTTCTATGAGCAGTCATCTTTTAACGACAGTCAGATTTTAAGCATTTATTACACCGTAAAAGCATTGCACCCCTTAGCTTTGAATTTTAAAACTGAAGTGTTCGATTTTGATGAAAACACCCTGCAATCATTTAGATGGGTTGATCTGCAGGATCTTAAAACAGACCATGTAACTTTTAAAACAGATAAAACTGTAGTAGAACTATTAATTAAACAAAGAAACCAATGAGTTTAGCTGAAAGGGATAAAAAAGTAATCTGGCATCCATATACGCAAATGAAAGATGCAGCACCACATATCCCAATTATAAGAGGAGAAGGTGTTTACTTATTTGATGAAACCGGCAAGCGCTATATTGATGCTGTTTCCAGCTGGTGGGTTACCATTCATGGGCACTCGAACCCTCATATTGCCGCAAAAGTTGCAGCTCAGTTAACCACTTTAGAGCATGTAATATTTGCAGGCTTTACACATGAGCCGGCCGTACAGCTTGCAGAGCGCTTGTTGCCATTATTGCCGGGTAAGCAAGAAAAAGTGTTTTATAGCGATAACGGATCTACAGCAGTAGAGGTGGCTATTAAAATGTGTTTGCAATATTGGGTTAATACTACCAAGCAGCCCCGCACTAAAATTATTGCATTTAAAGAGGCTTATCATGGTGATACTTTTGGCGCAATGTCTGTAAGTGGCCGCAGTATTTTTACTGATCCTTTTGCTTCATTGTTGTTTGATGTAGAGTTTATAGATCTGCCAAATGAACAAAATATAGAGCAGCTCAAATCAAAGATCAATTATCTTTCTAACGAAGTAGCCTGTTTTATATTTGAACCTATGGTTTTAGGTGCCGGAGGGATGCTAATGTACGAAGCTCAATACCTGGACCAGCTAATAGAAACCTGTCAGAAACATGGAATACTGACCATTGCTGATGAGGTTATGACCGGTTTTGGGCGTACTGGTAAGTACTTCTCTTGCGAAGCACTAAATACCCGTCCGGATATTTTTTGTTTGTCTAAGGGGCTTACAGGTGGCACTATGCCTATGGGGATAACTACATGTAACAAAAAAATATTTGATGCTTTCTGGAGCGATGATAAACTCAAAACCTTATATCATGGCCATTCGTTTACTGCAAATCCGGTAACTTGCGCAGCATCATTGGCTAGCCTTGATATTTTGTTAAATCCAGAAACGCTTAAAAACATTCAAAGGGTAGTAGCTAAGCACGAAACATTTGCTTTACGGATAAAGGGACACCCAAAACTTAAAGATGTTAGGCAGGCAGGAACCATACTGGTGATGGAATGGGAAACAGGCACTGATACTTCTTATTTAAGTGGGTTAAGGAATCAGCTGTATGACTATTTTCTGGATAGGGGTATTATTATGAGGCCGCTTGGTAATATTATTTACATTTTAGCTCCATATGTAATCAGTAACGAAGATCTGGACTATATTTACCAAGCTATTATTGAAGCACTAAACGATATATAAAGGTAGCCTGCTACCGGCTATATTTTATTAATAAAAATAGTAATGAACATTAAAACGATTTTAGAGAGCATTGTAAGTGATAACCTTTTGCATGCCAAATGGTTAAATACCTTATCATATATGGAAAATGCAGGTGCCAAAAAAATCTCTGCGTCTGAGCATAAAGAAAACGTAAATCTTATTATTCTTAAGCATGCCGCCGAGGAACATCGCCACGCTTATTATTTAAAAAAGCAGCTTGGTAAATTAGAGGGTGATCTTTGCAAAACCTATACTAATAGCGAGTTGTTGGCTCCTAACGATACCAAATTCTATTTAAACGCCTTAGATGTAGCAGTTTGCCGTTACCTGAAACAGCATTTTAATTTAAGCGGATATGAACTAAAGTTTGCAGCTTATCTTTTTGTAACCTATGCAATTGAAGTGCGTGCAGATGAGCTGTATCCCATTTATCAGGATGTTTTAACCGCTGCTAGCAGTAAAGTAACCGTTAAATCGATTATTTTGGAAGAAGAAGGGCACCTGGAAGAAATGTTGAACCAGCTTAAAAGTTTTGATGAGGATTGGGAAAAACATGCTGAAATAGTGATCAAAATTGAACAGGATATGTTCAATTCATGGATGAATAATCTTGGTAAGCAATTACTTAATTAGGCTTTTATAGCTATAACCTTAGCCGGGGTGATGGCATAAAAGCAATCACCCTGCTCCGCATCTAATATTTTCAACCCCGTAAAAACACTAAAAGCAGGTATTATAGCGCAATGCTTTCCAAAGTAAAAACAAGGAAACTTTAATTGCTGCTTAGCCTTGCCGTAAATAATTACCCCGGGGTGTATGTGTCCCGTTATGCTGTAATATTCATCTGGTTCAACAGGCCTATCATGAATAAACCTAAAGGGCCAAAGCAACAGCTCTTTCTGGTGTACCTCTATGTCTAAAGCCTCATAATCTTCATTCTTTAGCGTATCATGATTTCCTTTTATCAGGATAACTTTAAGGTTCGCAAAGCGCTGTCGCCAGTGCATAAAGCCATTTGCATCACTGTTAATGTTATTGTGGAACATATCACCTGTAACAATCAGGGTATCAGGATTAAATTCAAACATAAGTGCAGTTAATCTTTGCAGGTCTGTCTGGTTTACCAGGTTGGGAACCTGTATGCCCGATTTTCTGAAATGGGCAGATTTGCCAATATGCAAGTCACTAATGATGAGCATTTTTTTTACAGGCCAGTATATAGCCCTTTCCTTACTTAATATCAGTTGCTCGCCTTTACAGTCAATAATCATTGTGTTGCTTTTTTTCTTTTTACCTGTACTCTTTTTTCTGTTTCCGAAGTCATCCTCTCAATGCGCTGGCTTAGCTCTTCGCTGCTCATGTTATCCCTTAAACTGTCAACTTTTATAGGGAAACACAGTGGTGTATAACGATCAGTCTTTACCACAACAATCTTGCTGGCTTGTATGCGGTGTAGTGCTGCGGCCAGTCTAGGCTCTTCAATCTGCTGATAAAACGCCTCATCGTACGACTGGCGCAATAATAAGTTATGTTTATCATAATCGCTAAAAACATTGAAAAATAACGACGATGATGATTGTAAATGTTTATTGGCAACATATTTTCCGGGATATCCCTGAAAAACCAGTCCCGATATGCAGGCAATATCCCTGAACTTTCGTCTTGCCATTTCTGTTGCATTAATGCTGGCTACAATGTCGTCGGTAAGGTTTAAAGGACTAAAAAGGTCTTTTATGACGTTTTCTTCCAGAGGGATGGGCTGCTCACTAAGCAATTCAAAGCCATAGTCGTTCATGGCAATAGAAAGGCTTATGGGCTGTACACGGCCAAGTCGGTAGGCTATTAATGCAGCCATTATTTCATGAACCTGCCTGCCCTCAAAAGGATAAGCAAAGAAATGATAGCCATCTTTAGTATTGATCAGTTCAATTAAAAATTCGTCACTTTTAGGAACGTGCGATACCTTTGCCTGGCGTTCAAACAGCGGCAATATAAAATCAAGCTCCTCATCACTGTGCTGTTTATCCAGCGTTTCATTGTATTTTTTTCTGAGTACACTGCCAAGGTTGGCAGTTAGCGACATGCGGCCACCCATCCAGCTGGGGCTAATGGCCTGTTTCAGTTTACTCTTTCTAACCAGCACTGTCATTTCCTTTACCATAATAAATTCAAGTACCCTGCCGGCAAGGGTAAAACTGCTGCCGGGTTTCATCCTGGATATGAAAGATTCTTCAATCATCCCTATATAGCCTCCGGTAAGATATTTTACTTTAAGCATTGCATCACTAACTATTATGCCTATGTGCAGGCGATGGCGCATTGCTATCTGCCTGTTTTCTACTTTCCAAAGTCCATCTGTGCTTTTGTTTACTTTACTAAACTCATTATAAGCTGTTAAACTATCTCCACCTGTAGTAATAAATTGCATAATCCAATTCCATTCCTGTGGTAATATTTCTTTAAAAGCATGTGTTTGCTTAATCTCAAAATAGATCTTTTCGTCGTCGAACCCGTCACCTACGGCCAGGGTAACCAGGTATTGGATCAGCGTATCAAACGACATCACTATAGGCTCTCTGCTTTCAATATCTTCAGTCTTTGCAGCTTCCTTAATTGCTGCGGCTTCTACAAGTTCCAGTGCATGGGTAGGTAAAAAATAGATTTTAGAAGTTTCATTTGGCGAGTGGCCGCTACGCCCGGCGCGCTGTAAAAATCTGGCCACACCCTTTGGTGATCCTATCTGCACCACCGTGTCTACAGGCTTAAAATCAACACCCAGATCTAATGAAGAGGTGCAAACCACCGCCTTTAGCACTCCTGAGTGCAGTGCATCTTCAATCCAGTTTCTTAACTCATAATCTATAGAACCATGATGAATGGCAAGCAAACCTGCAAGGTTCTCATCCTGGGCAAGCAAGGTCTGGTACCATAGTTCGGCCTGCCCCCGTGTATTGGTAAATATTAAAGTGGTTTTACTCTTGTTAATAATTGGGATCAGTTTGTTGGCTAGTTTATGGCCTAAGTGACCTGCCCAGGGCAGCATGTCTATATGATCTGGTAGTATTGATTTAATAACGATTTTCTTTTTAATATCAGATTTTATTATGGCTTTAAGCAGATCAGTATAGGGTACCAGTACCTCCATAGCCTGTTCCATATTGCCAATTGTTGCCGAGATTCCCCAAATTCTCAATAGCCTTTCCGGATGCTGTTCCTGTAGCAGGCCTTTAATTCTTGAAATGGCCAGTTCAGCCATTACCCCTCGTTTACTGCCCAGCAGTTCGTGCCATTCATCAGCAACTATACATTGTAACTGATCAAAGTAATTAAAGGTGCTTTTCTGTGCCAGCAATAAGTGCATGCTTTCAGGAGTAATAATCAGCACTTCTGGCATTTGTTTTTTCTGCTTAAGCTTTTCACTTTGTGGCGTATCTCCATTTCTAACGCCCACTATCCAGTCCAGTTGCAATTCATCACAAACCTCGCGCATGGCACGTGCCAGATCTTTGGCTAAAGATCGGAGAGGTGTTATCCAGATCAGTTTTAATCCCGTCTTGGTTTTGCTTTTAAGTGCTTTGGTTTTCAGTTCAGCTCTTTTGTTTAACTCATCAATTACTACAGCTAAAAATATAGAATAGGTTTTGCCAAATCCGGTAGGGGCGTTTACCAGTCCGCTATAACCTTCGGCGTAATGCTGCCATGCGTCGGTCTGAAACTTAAAAGGCCTTTTTTTATTAAGTTTTAGCCAGTTTATTACCTGTTTATACCCCTTGCTATTTTCCAGTATCATAAAGTAGATTGTAATAATTGCCTAAGGTCGTCAAGCGTATTTATCTCATCGGCCTTTTTGTCTTTTCTCCACCTGGCAATTCGTGGAAACCTTAATGCCAATCCTGCTTTGTGCCTTTTACTTTCGGCTATACCTTCAAAAGCTATTTCAAACACCAGTTCAGGCTTTACCGTGCGTACGGGACCAAACTTCTCCAGGGCATTTTTTTTCACAAAACTATCTACTTCTTTAATTTCAGCATCAGTTAAACCAGAGTAAGCTTTGGCAACAGTAATTAATTGATCGCCATCCTTTACCGCAAAGGTATAATCTGTAAAGAAGTTCGCCCTGCGGCCACTTCCTTTTTGCGCATAAATCATTACCGTATCAACAGTATAAGGGTTTATTTTCCATTTCCACCAATCGCCACGTTTTCTTCCGGAGTGATATGATGAATCTAGCTTTTTTAGCATAATACCTTCGCTATTAATGGCTCTTGAACCTTCTCTTAGCTCTGCCAGTTCCGCCCAGTTACTGAAAATAACAACGGGCGACAATGCTACAATACCCTGATCTGCTAATTGGCTAATGGTTTGTTCAAGCAATTTTCTGCGGTTTGCAAGTGGTTCTTCCCTTAAATCACGGCCTTTATGTTCAAGAAGGTCGTATGTGTAAAAACCTATTGGGGCGTCATTAAGCTGGGTTTTATTGATAGTTTTTCTATTTAGTCTTTGTTGTAGTATGCTAAAAGCCTGTATTTTGCTATCCTTTACTGAAAGTATTTCTCCATCCAGTACGGTGCCATCCGGTAATTCAGTAGCCAGAAAATGAAGCTCAGGAAACTGATCTGTTACGAGTTCTTCGCCACGCGACCATATGAACAATTCCCCATTCCGCTTAATAATTTGTCCGCGAATACCGTCCCATTTCCATTCGGCCTGCCACTCGCCTGGCTCGCCCAGACCAGAAGGTTCAGCTTCCAAAGCGTAAGCCAAGCAAAAGGGATAGGGCCAGGAGTTGTCGGTATTTACGTGAGTACCTGCAATAAGGTCATTATAGGAGATGTCTGCAGCCTCCCATTTACCCATAATACTGTGCATTATTTTGCTGCTATCAGTGCTGCTTTGTTTTTCCAGTGCATTTACAAGCATCTTGTTGGATACACCTATTCTAAAATTTCCCGAAATGAGCTTATTAAATATAAACCGTTCCCTTGTTTCTAAACTGTTCCAGGCGTTCACAATAAAGGTTTTTTTATGGCTGTCCTCTTGTCCATTTAATAAAGCCAGGTCCTTTATCCATTCATGTAATTTACGATTAGAGATCTGAGCAGGTGGAGGTAGTATAAGCGCAATAGTTTCGCTTAAGTCGCCCACGTTATGATAACTTTCTGTAAATAGCCATTCGGGTAGCCTACTCAGTTCAATAGCCCACAGCTTAATTAAAGCAGTACTTACCGGGCGTTTAGGGCGTTTGCCGGTAAACATGGCTATTACGTACGGTTTATCCAGGTCGTCAGCTTCATTGAAATAGTCTACAAGGGCGGCAATTTTATCGTTTGTTTTGTTACTTGTTTCAAGCTGTTGTATCAATTCTGCAAAGCGTTTCACGATTTTTCCTCCTCCTCTTCATTCCCGTATTGGGTTTTTACCTCTTCAGATTCAATGCCTATTTCATTCAGGTATTTAGAGAAGGTAGCTGTATAGCCGTGGGTTATAAATACTTTCTCTGCCCGGGTAGCTTTAATGGCCGATAATAAGCCTGGCCAATCGGCATGATCGCTTAATGCGAAACCTGCATCAGCACTTTGCCATCTCCGGCCAGCCCTAACCTGCATCCAGCCGGAGCATACTGCGGTAGCCGGATTTGTTAACGATTTTATCCATTTACCATCTGCAAGGGCTGGTGGTACAATAATAATTCCTTTTTGCAGGTCTTCTTTTTTAGTTTCGGGGCTAATCCTGATGGTTTGAGGCAAATTTATACCTGCATTTATAAAGCCTTCATTTAAATTTGCAATAGAGCTGTGCACAAATATATCTTCATAACCTGCTAACCCTTTTATAAGCCTTTGGGCCTTGCCCAGGCTATAGGCCATTAGTACCGAAGTTTTGTTCTTGTCCTTATTTCCTGATACCCAATCTTTAATCTGATCGAAAACCTGATGCTGGGGCTGCCATTTATAAATAGGCAAACCAAAAGTGCTTTCAGAAACAAAAGTATGGCACTTCACAGGCTCAAATGGGGTACTTATTCCATCGTATTCTACTTTATAATCGCCGGATATTACACATACCTCGCCTTTATATTCAAGCCTTATCTGGGCTGAGCCTATAACATGCCCTGCCGGAAACAGGCTTAATTTAACTCCATTAATGGTAATTTGCTTATAGTATGGCAAGGTTTGTATATTCAGGTCGGGGCCTAACCTATGGTTAAGAATTGACTTTGTAAGGTCATGACATAAATAGGCTTTATTACCCCATTTTACGTGATCTGAATGCCCATGAGTGGTTACCGCGTAGTTAACGGGGTTCCATGGGTCAATATAAAAATCACCTTGTGTACAATAAATACCCTTGCTTGTAAATTTAATTAATGCCATGTGGTAATAAACAAAATCAAGATAGTTAAAGTTTCGGAGCATTTTAATAGCCCCTACAATAATACTACAGCTGTATGTTAAACTGTTGTTTTTTAGGTTGTTGTGTTAAATAGTGGTTGACGAATCCTGTTAGGGGAAGAAAATAATGCTAATTTTGAGAATGCCATGAAGCAATTTTGCCGATGTATTTAAAACCTCTCTAAAAAATGATGAAACGCTTGAAATTTGCCATCGCAAGTTTAATATTTCTTTTTGCATCTGCTTTTGCCATTAAAGCGCAACCTGTAATTCACGTTAACCAGGTGGCTTACGATTTAGCAGGACCAAAGCAGGCTGTAATTAGCCTGGAAGGTGGCTCTTTGGAATTAAAAAAGTTTACGTTGATTAATGCTTCTGATCAAAAGATCAGTTTTAGTGCCGCTCTTAAAACCGCAGGCTCTGTTGCGGAATGGTTTCCTGACCGCCAGTTTTATACAGCTGATTTTTCTTCATTTAATAAGCCGGGGAAATATAAAATTGATGTGCTGTTTAAAGGGAAGCATTGTACTTCGGCAAGCTTTGATATTTCAGCCCAGGCACTTGCGGTGAATACCCTGCCCAGCATTATCAATTATTATAAAAAGCAGCGTGCCAACACCCCTCAGGAATTAGAAGCCGATAAAAAGATGTTGCTTTTTGGTAGTGAAAAAAGAGTAGATGTACATGGGGGCTGGGGTGATGCATCGGGAGATATCAGCAAATACTTTTCTCATTTGGCGTATGCAAACTTTATGTCGCCACAACAGATCCCTTTGGTTGTATGGTCAATGGTTAATGCAACCGAGAAGATGCCAGTGCTACTGGATAAACTGAAAATGAAAGAGGATTTGCAAGCGGAAGCGCTATGGGGTGCCGATTACATGATGCGGTCTTTATCTGATGAGGGATATTTTTACATGACTGTATTTAGTTATTTTAAACAGGATGCAAGTGCCCGAAGAATTGTAGGATTGGAAGCGAACAGCGTTACTACAGCAGACTATCAATGTGCATTTAGAGAAGGAGGAGGTATGGCAATTGCTTCGCTGGCCCGCATTTCTTTATGGGGCAGAAATGGTGATTATCAGGCTAATGAATACCTTAAAGCTGCTGAAAGAGCATATGCACATTTGGCTGTAAATAATTTGAAATATACTGATGATGGAAAGGAGAACATTATTGATGACTATTGCGCATTAATGGCCGCTACAGAATTGTGGGTAGCCACAGATAGTTCCTACTATAAAGAAGAAGCACGTAAAAGAGCCTCAAATTTAAGGAATAGAATAACTGATAAGGGATATTTTATAGCCGATGATAAGGACAGACCTTTTTGGCATGCAGCCGATGCTGGGTTACCGGTTGTTGCTTTGGTTCGTTATCTTGATAAGGAACAGGAAACCAAATACAGAACGCAAACACTTGCTGTAATAAAGAAAGCTATAGATGGTAATTTGGAGGTTACCAAATCTGTTAATAACCCCTTTGGATATGCAAGGCAGTACTTTAAACTAAATGGCAAGGTGAAGCAAGGCTTTTTTATACCTCATGAAAATGAAACAGGCTGGTGGTGGCAGGGAGAAAATGCACGCCTGGGTTCCTTAGCTACTGCATCGTTACTTGGTGGTCGACTCATTTACCCTGAAAAAAGCGGTTGGGGGGTAAGAAAAGATATTGAGCTTTATGCCGAACAGCAACTTTCATGGATTTTGGGCAGCAATCCTTACTCTATGTGTTTTATGTATGGCTTTGGACAGAAAAATGTGCCTTATATGGCGAGTTTGTTTGGTCATGGATCTCAAAAGGGAGGGATTTCTAATGGCATTACAGGGAAAGACGGAAATGCCGATGGGAGTGGCATAGATTTTAAAACAGAGGCGGGAGGAAATGAATGGCGGTGGACAGAGCAATGGATACCTCACGCTGCATGGTTTTTACAGGCATTAACGGCAATAGAGACATTAAATGAACCTAAAATTGATAAGCCGCTATTTAAAGTTTTGGCTTTGGCCGAAAATGGAGGTCACCATATTGCTTTTACTAAAGCAGCGCGGCCATGGTTAGATGAATTTGCTAAAAAGCATCACTTTGTAATTGATTATATTGACAATACAAATAAAATAGATAGTACCTTTTTAAAGCAGTATAAGCTTGTTATTCAATTAGATTACCCTCCTTATGCCTGGAAACCAAATGCGGTTAAAGCCTTTGAAGATTATATAGACAATGGGAAGGGTGGATGGCTAGGCTTTCATCATGCTACCTTGCTTGGTGAGTTTGATGGGTATCCTATGTGGAACTGGTTTTCTAATTTTATGGGCGGTATAAGGTTCACGAATTATATTGCTGACTTTGCATCTGCCAATGTAAGGGTAGAGGATAAAAGCCATCCGGTAATGAATGGGGTATCGCCATCATTTAAAGTAGACACAGAAGAATGGTATACTTACAATAAAAGCCCAAGGTTAAATGTGCATGTGCTGGCCAATGTAGATGAATCGAGCTACCGACCGGATTCTAAGTTCAAAATGGGCGACCATCCTGTGGTATGGATAAACACAAAGGTAAAGGCAAAGAATGTTTATATTTTTATGGGGCACTCGCCAGACTTGCTTATGAACAGCGATTGGAAAAGAATGGTAAGCAATGCGATATTATGGACAGCAGGTAAAGGTAAATAGTTTGATAGTAGTGATGGAATAGATTTTCTTTTCTATTTTTACGAAAGACTAAGTATATATGCCAATAGCGAAGAGATTTGTACCGATACTTTTATTATTTATATGTTTTTGTCAATTTGCTTTTTCTCAGAATAAATTTACAATTAGTGGTGTAGTTACCGACGAAGGGACTGGAGAAACCTTAATTGGTGCCAGTATTATACTTACGGGTACCGAGGCAACCGGTACTGTAACTAATGCATATGGGTTTTATTCTTTAAGTGCATTGGAAGGAGTATATGAACTTTCTGTAAGTTTTATTGGCTATAAAACATTAAAACAATCTATAACCATCTCAAAGAACGTTAGACAGAGTTTTGTGCTCCCGACTGATAATCAGTTAAATGAAGTGGTTATTTCAGCTGATAAAAGAGATGGTAATGTAAGTAGTCCGCAAATGGGGCTTCAGAAAATCAATATCAGAGAGATCAATAATGTACCGGTATTACTTGGAGAACGTGATGTGCTCAAGACCTTGCAGTTACTACCAGGAATTAAATCGGCAGGAGAGGGAAATAGCGGATTTTACGTAAGGGGTGGGTCTACAGATCAGAACCTGATACTACTGGATGAAGCTCCTGTATATAATGCTTCGCATCTGCTTGGCTTTTTCTCTACTTTTAATTCTGATGCTATTAAAGATTTAAGTGTTTATAAAGGGGGCATGCCGGCACAATACGGAGGCAGATTAGCTTCGGTGCTGGATATTAAGATGAATGATGGAAACCGTAAGGATTATACTGCCGAAGGGGGAATTGGTCTGATCTCATCAAGATTAAAAGTAGAAGGGCCAATTGTTAAAGATAAGGGCTCATTTATGGTTAGTGCCCGCAGAACCTATCTGGATGCCTTTTTAGCATTATCACCTGATAGTGCAATAAGTGGTAACACGCTGTATTTTTATGATGTAAACGCTAAAGCCAATTATGAGTTGGACGATAAAAATACACTGTACTTATCGGGCTATTTTGGGCGTGATAAACTTGGCATTACAGATGCATTTGGCTTTAATTGGGGTAATGCTACGTTTACCCTCCGATGGAACCATTTGTATAGCGACCGGCTGTTTTCAAATACTTCTCTGATATACAGTAATTATAATTATGTGATTCAAAATCTAATGGAAGAGAACAACTTCGAAGTAAATTCATCTATTAAGGATTTTAATTTAAAAGAGGATTTTGAATATAGCTTAAGCAGCTCGCACAGTTTAAAGCTTGGCTTAAATGCCATTCATCATACAATTGCACCAGGTAAACTTACAGCAAGTGACGCATCGAGTGTTAATGCAACTACTTACGAAAACCGTAAGGGGCTGGAACTTGCAGCATACTTATCTGACGAGTGGGCGGTAAACGATAAAATGAACCTGGTTTACGGACTTAGGTTAAGTGGTTTCTCTTTATTAGGCCCCGGCAATTTTAAAACTTATGATGAAGATGGAAATACAACCGGAACAACCTCTTATAATGCGGGCGAAGTGGTTAAAACCTACTTTAATCTGGAACCGAGAATTTCTGCAAGCTATCAGTTAGGCTCTGCAAGTTCATTAAAAGCCGCATATACCAGGAATGTTCAAAATATACACCTGATGTCTAATTCAACATCAACTTCTCCAACTGATCTTTACATTATGAACAGCAATAATGTGAAGCCGGAAATTGCGGATCAGATAGCAGCAGGATATTTCAGAAACTTTGGTGATAACAACTATGAGTTTTCTGCAGAGTTGTATTATAAATGGATGCAAAACCAAATTGAGTACAGAAGCGGAACCGATTTAAGAGGTAATGGTAATGTAGAAGCCGATTTGTTGTATGGCGATGGTAAAGCATATGGTATAGAGCTTTTTTTGAAGAAAAGATTTGGCAAGTTTAATGGATGGATTGGCTATACGTGGTCGAGAACACAACGTCAGTTTGATGCTATAAACGAAGGGAAATGGTTTTATGCAAAGCAAGACAGAACACATGACTTATCATTGGTTGGTATTTATAAAGCAGGCGCCAGGTGGACTTTCTCTTCTGTTTTTGTTTACAATACAGGAAATGCAGTTACCTATCCAAGTGGAAAATATCAGATAAATGGACGTACTGCATTTTATTATACAGAAAAAAATGGCTACCGTACACCTGCTTATCATCGCCTTGATGTTTCTGCTACCCTTGAAGGAAAGCCGGGAAGGAAGCTCCAGTCGAGCTGGTCGTTTGGTATCTACAATGTGTATAACAGGCAAAATGCATTTGCAATTGATTTTAGAGATAACCCGGATGATGTTTCAAAAACAGAAGTGGTGCGTACCACTTTGTTTGGCCTGATTCCATCGGTAACCTGGAATTTTAAATTCTAATAAAATGAAAAAGAGAAGCATACCAATAGTTCTGTTTGTTTTAGCGATTTTAAGTGTACTGCCTGGCTGTGAAAAGGTTATTGATTTAAAGCTAGACAATGCACAGCCACAGTTGGTAATATATGGCGGGTTAAGTGACAGATTAGATAACCATTTGGTAACAGTTTCTAAAACATATGATTTTACCGATGCCAACAGGTTTAATGGAGTTAATGGTGCAAAAGTGCTTTTAAAAAATGAAGAAGGCACCATAATGGAATATGTTGAGGTGTCAAAAGGGGTATACCAGAGCCCTAAATTTAGAGGACAGTCTGGCAGGAAATATACATTAGATGTTACATTTGAGGGTAAAACTTATACCGCCAGTTCTACTATGCCCGGTAAAGTTCCTTTGGATTCTTTAACCTTTAAAGACTTTAGCTTTTTTGGTACAAAAAACACTTATGTAGCCGCTAATTATAACGACCCTAAGGGTGTACAAAACCAATACAGGTATATTTTAACCATTAAAGGTAAGGTACAGGATGATGCTGTAAGTGAAGATAGGTTTGATGATGGCAATAAAATATCGAATGTGATATTTTACGACCTAAAGGATCTTGTGCATGGTGATACAATTAATGTTGAGTTTCAATGCATAGATAGAAACGTTTATAAGTACTTTTACAGTTTAGAACAAAATGCCGGTGGTGGCGGGCCTCCGGTTGCCCCGGCCAATCCGCCATCTAATTTTAATAATAAGGCACTGGGTGTTTTTAATGCATACTCAGTCAGCAAAAAAACCGTTGTAATTAAATAATATAAACTTTGAGTTTAATCTGGATTTGTATTATATTGCAAATGACAGCCAATTATGAATTTTTAATTTATTATTAAATGGCCATAGAATCAAGTCAAAGTAAATTCTCAATTGAGGATGAACGAATAAAAGCCTTACACAGGTATGAAATTCTGGATACCCCGCCCGATGGTTCTTTTGATAAGCTAACTAAATTAGCTGCCAAGCTGTTTGATGTTCCTATAGTTATAATAAGTATAGTTGACAAAGACCGAATCTGGTTTAAATCAAAGTATGGTGTTGATATTGAAGAGGTAAGCCGCGAAGTTGGGCTGTGTGCAAATGCTGTTTTATCTGATGGCCTTTACACTAATAAGGATACTTTAATGACGCTTGGTGGGGTAGATTTGAAATTTTATGCAGCACTTCCGCTAAAAACAATAGATAACTTTAACCTTGGAGCGTTTTGTATTCTCGATAAGGAACCCAGAACATTTGGACCTGAACAGGAAGCAATTTTATGCGATTTAAGAGATATAGTTATGGATCAGATCGAGTTAAAACTTGCATCGAGGCTTGCTGGGGTGCAAACCAATCAGATTTTAAATACAACAGCCCATGATCTAAAGAATCCGCTGACTACCATACCAGTGCGCGCTGATTTAATAAAGTTAAAAAAGAATGATCCGGAATTGGTGGATAAGATGTGCGAACAGATAAAAACGGCCAGTCTAAATATGGTTCGTATTATTGATGAATTACTGCTTTCTGGCACTGCAGAAGCCGGGAAAGTACAATTGTTGTTCATTAAGCTGAATTTATCGTCGCTGGTTAACAATGTGATTTCTATGAATTTGCCGCTGGCAGAAAGAAAGAATCAAAGTTTAAAATTTGTTGCTGAAGATGAAGTAATCTTAATCGGAGATGAGGGTAAATTGTCGGAGATATTGGACAACCTTATTAATAACGCCATCAAGTATTCACCAGTTAATACGAGTATAGAAGTTCGTGTTAAGAAATTGGAAGGCAGGGTTCTGATAAAAGTAAAAGATGAGGGGCAAGGTCTTACGGATGATGACAAAAATAAGCTATATCAACGTTTTACTAGATTAAGTGCACAACCTACCGGTGGCGAAAACTCAACAGGTTTAGGCCTTTCTATTGTAAGGGTTCTAGTTGAAGCACACGGCGGCAGAATATGGGCAGAAAGTGATGGTCATGATAAGGGATCAACATTTATAGTTGAACTCCCTTTGCAGGATTAAAAGCAAGTTACAGACCATGTACGTTCCCAATTACCTTTTGCAGGCAGGACTATAATTCCTTCTTTATCTTTAAGTTCCTGATTGTGGTTTATTCCATCGGCAATGCCACACCATGGCTCCAGGCATACAAAATCTGCATCCTTAGCAGCCCAGATTCCAAAGAATGGAAAATCTTTAAAACTAAAACTCAAGCCATGTGCATTATTGGTATTCTTTAGAGATATGGTATCACTTTTCAGCGTCTTAAATACCAGCGCATCTTTATAAAAAAGCTGATGAGTTAAGGGCAATGAATGATTATTCATGTAAATAACATCTGTTTCATCGCCAATTAAATCGCCATTAATTTTATAATAAGTAAGGTTTTCATCTTTATTAAACTCTAGAAAGTAATCATTGTAATTAAGCTTCTCGTTGGTTGGTACAGCAAAAGCAGGATGGCCACCTATAGAGAAAAGCAACTCATTAGTGCCAGGATTTAAAACTGCATAAGTGCAGGAAAGATTTGTGCCAATAAGCTTATAGTGAAGTTTAAGTGTAAAATTAAAGGGGTATACTTTTAAAGCTTCTTCATTTTGATTAAGTGTAAATACAGCCTCTGTGTCGCTTATTTTTTCGGCTTTAAACTCATTATCTCTTGCAAAGCCATGTCTGGGAAGTTTATACTCATTTCCCTCAAACAGATATGTGCCGTTCTTTAATGCGCCTACAACAGGAAAAAGTACAGGACTAAATTTGCCCCAATATTCCGGATTACCATCCCAGAGATAATTTGCGCCTGTAGCTTTGCTAACAAGGCTTTGTAGTTCAGCACCTTTACTTGAAAAAGATGCTTTTAAATGTTCGTTTTCGAGGAAAATCATAGCCGTATTTATAAAGCAAAAATAAGGAAACTTGTATAATTAAAGGCAATTTTTGTAACAAAGAGCAGTGCCTAGTTTGTTTTTAAAGAACTATATTTGTTTTAATAAGAAACGATGCGTCCCAAAGAAAAATTAGCGAAGTTTATTGGGTGGCTGCTAGGCAAGCCCAAGGTAATTGGTTTATGTGTATTCTTGTTTTTGCTATGGCTGATAAGCCTGCTGGTAACTCAAAGATATCAGATTATTAAGGAGACGAGACGGCTGGAAATGGCCAGTGCACTTAATGTTGTTAAACAGAATGTTCAGCTGGTGTTGAACAATGGCTATAACACTACTTTATCCCTCGCGCTAACTTTAAATGACAAGGGTGTTCCAAAGAATTTTGAGTCTGTTGCTGCTAAATTAATGGAATCTAATCCTGATTATAAGGTGATGGAGTTGTTGCCTAAGGGTGTTATAAAGCATGTATATCCTTTAGAAGGCAATGAGTCGGCAATAGACCTGGATCTGTTCGAAAAATCAGAAGAGTCGAAATTAATGGCCAATAAGTCTATAGCCTCAAAAATGATGTATTATGCTGGCCCTTATCAATTGAAGCAAGGCGGGATGGGAATTGTTGGAAGATTACCTATATATCGTGAAAATAAGTTCTGGGGGTTTTCGGCAGTAGTTATTAAGCAGGAGGCATTTTTTAATAGTATTGGTATTTACGGCAATAAAAACAATAATTTTTACTTTCAGTTTTCGATGATAGATGCCGCTACCCGAAAAGAGGAGTTTTTTTTAAAGGGAAATACAGATTTTTTTAAAGAGGACTATCAGTTTGCAGTTTTTCCTACAACGAATTGGAAGCTTTACATTATCCCCGCCGATTATGGCGAAGTTCCATTACAAATACTTTATCCTTTACTTTTTGGGTTAAGTTTGGCTATTTTATCCAGTTTACTGGTTGCCCAGGTAGTTAAAAAAACTACTGAATTACAGAACCTGGTAAGCAGTCAGCAATCAGAGCTGATAAGTACGGAAACAAAATTTAAAACCATATTTGACCAGGCTGCCATAGGTATAGCCTTAATAACCCCAACTGAGGGAAGGTTTTTAAAGGTAAATAAGAAATTATGCAGTATACTTGGATATGAGGAATCAGAGCTATTAGATTTAAGTTTTCAGGATATAACTGTTCCAAATCCCCAAAGCAGAAAAGAAAAAAATACCAGAGCTTTAGGGAATGGGATAATTAAGGAATATAAAGTTCAAAAAAAGTATCAGCATAAAGAGGGTGATGTAAAATGGTGTAATATTCTGGAAACGCCATTGTGGAACGGTAATGGAATACCTACCAGCCATATTGTAATTGTTGAGGATGTTACCGATCGCAAGGCAGCAGAAAAGATTGTTCTGGACTCTCAGTTAAGAATCGAATCGTTAATTAATACAATTGACGGTATAGTTTGGGAGGCAAATCCAAATACTTTTGAGTTTACATTTATCAGTAAAAAGGTTGAAGATATTTTAGGTTACACTGTTGAGGAATGGCTATCGACCCCTACTTTCTGGGCTGATCATATTCATCTGGACGACAGGGCCTGGGCTGTTGAGTATTGTACGGTTTCTACAAGGAACAACATGCAGCACGATTTTGAGTACAGGATGATTGCAAAGGATGGGAAAGTGATGTGGTTAAGGGATATTGTAAATGTAATCTCCGAAGATGGTAAACCGGTTTTATTGAGAGGAATTATGATTGATGTAGGAGAGAATAAGCAAGCGCAGGATGCTTTAAACCATTCTTTTAACCTGGTTACAGAACAAAATAAAAGGTTGCTTAATTTTTCATATATCGTTTCGCATAACCTTAGGTCACATACTTCCAATATTCAGGCTATTACCAATTTAATTGGGCAAAGTGATTCTGAAGAGGAAAGAACCGAGATGATTGAAGTCCTTAAAACAGTTTCGGGTCTTTTGAATGAAACCATGCTGAATTTGAACAAAGTGGTTAATATCCAGACCAGCATAGATGTAATAAAAGAACGACTTAGTTTAAGGAATTACATTAACAAAACCATTAATATATTGAGCGACCAGGTTATTTTAACTGAAGCAGTTATAAAGAATAATGTGGCTAAGGATGTAATTGTAGAATATAATCCTGCTTATCTGGAAAGTGTTTTGCTGAATTTTATTTTTAATGCAATCAGGTATAGTCATCCTGAAAGAAAGCCGGTTGTTGAATTGGTCTCATTTATCGAAGATTCACAAACTGTTTTACAGATTTCTGATAATGGAATTGGAATAGATCTGGAAAAGCATGGTAAGGAGCTTTATGGGCTATATAAAACCTTTAATAAAAGGCCCGACTCGAAAGGAGTAGGGCTTTTTATTACAAAGAATCAGATTGATGCCATGGGAGGCAAAGTAACCGTAAACAGTGTAGTGGATAAAGGCACAACATTTAAAATATATTTTAAATAGCCTTATTCCTTTTTAGTTTCTGCAGCAGCGGCCTCTGCTTTAGCTTTCTTTTTAAAGAATCCCCTTAATAAAAAGTTATGTTGTAGCGCTTCTAGGTTCTCATCAAGCTTTTTACTGCTGGTTTCCATATTTTTCATAATAGATTTTACCTGTTCTGCAGTTTGCTGATCATTTAGTAATACGCCAACAGCATTGTCTGTTTGGGTTAATTTCCCCGAAGCTTTATTCAGGTTCTCAGTAAGTGCAGCCGCTGAGCCTGCAGTTTTTTGTAATTCATTTACAGATGCCTGAAGTTTGGCAAAAACGGCAGTATCGGTGAGTAATTTGTCGGCTAAGCCACCTTTGGTATTTAGTGTTTTTGTGAATTTATCCAATTCTGTAGCCATCTTATTTGCAGATGCTGTTGTATTTTTTAAGTTTACCACTATCGCTTTAAAATCCGAAGCAATCTGCTCGTCAGTTAGCAAAGCTCCTGCTGTTCCTTTTCCCTCAACAAGGCTTTTTGCCAGAATTTTAAAATCAGACGTTACATCAACCAGGTTTTTGTTATTTACCTGGAATGTTTTCATAATATCATCTGTTGATAAAGTGGTATTCACCCGAAGTCTGTCACCATCTTCAACGAAAGGGAATTTTGGTGTTCCACCAGTAATTACAATGATCTTATTTCCAATTAAACCGTCGGAACTGATACTAGCCGATGCATCTTTATGAATGTATTTATGTGCTTCTTCTTCGATGTTTAAGAAAACCTGTACCTGTGAAGTTCCATAAAACTGGATTTTTTTTATGGTCCCTATTTTTACACCCGAAAACCATACGTTATTACCGGTTTTAAGCCCCTGAATATCGTTGAAAACAACATCAACAGTAAAGCTTTTTACGAATGCTTTCTTCTGACTTCCTAATGTAAAAACCCCTAAAATAAATATCGCTATGCCAAGGAGAATAAACGCTCCAACTATAATTTTACGGCGTATGTCTGTTGCCTGCATAATTTCTATTGAATAAAATTGTAATCGTAAAATGGTTTTACCCGTTCATCATTTGTATTGAATACCTCATCAAAAGTACCTTGACGCTCAAATTTGCCATCCAATAACATCGCTACTCTATTGCCTACTGCTTTTGCACAGGTTAAATCATGGGTAATGATGATCGAACTGGTGTGAAAGCGTTCCTGTACTTCATTAATCAGGCTGTTAATTTCCAGACAGGTTATCGGATCTAGTCCTGCTGTAGGTTCATCATACAGCATAATTTCCGGTCTTAATATCAATGTTCTGGCAATACCAATCCTTTTTCTTTGTCCGCCTGATAATTCCGAAGGCATCTGGTTAATGGTATGCAATAACCCAACTGCATCCAGCATTTCTTCAACAGAACTGGTTATTTCACCTTTTGTCAGTTTTCTTTGATTTCTAACCAAAGGGAATACAAGGTTCTCTCTAACAGTCATACTATCATAAAGTGCACTGTTTTGAAACGAAAACCCTACTTTTAGCCTAAGTGCCAACAGTTCTTTATAGGTAATCTGGTCAACATGCTGGTTTAGCACTTTAACTTCTCCAAGATCGGGAGTTAACAGCCCAACCACAATTTTTATCAGTACAGATTTACCAGTACCTGATTTTCCCAATACTACCAGGTTTTCGCGTTTATAAAGCTCTAAGTCAACACCTCTTAAAACATGGTAGTTGCCAAAAGACTTATAAAGGCCATTAATTTCTATTACTTTTTCTTGTTCTGACAGGGGCTTTTTTTCTTCCATAGCTTAAAAATTAGGTCCTGAATAAACCAAAAAACTGTACTGAAACCACTTCCTCAATAAAAATAAGGAACATGCCAATAACTACTGCTGAATTTGCAGCCTTTCCTACACCTTCTGTTCCTTTTGATGAGTTATAACCCTGGTAGCAACCTACCATTCCAATTGTAAAACCAAATATAACAGCCTTAATAGTGGATGCTGTAATATCTAAAAAGCTAATCGATTCCAAAGAAGACTGAAAAAACGCCTTTGCACTTGTGCCCTCGCTTAGTGAAACATTTAACAATGCACCCAACATACCTACCATTGCAGTGTAGAATGTAAGGATAGGGATAGTAATTGTTGATGCAAGCACCCTTGTGGTTACCAGAAATTTAAACGGATTGGTTGCTGATACTTCCATAGCGTCTATTTGCTCTGTAACCCTCATTGATCCTAATTCGGCTCCAATACTTGAACCTACTTTTCCGGCAGCAATAAGAGAAGTTAATAGGGGAGCAAGTGTTCTCAGGAGCGCAATCCCTACCAATGATGGAAGCCATGAAGTTGCTCCAAATTCAGCAAGTGATGGTCTGGATTGCTTGGTAAATACAATGCCTGTAATAAATCCGGTAAGTGAAATAAGCGCTAAAGAGCGGTAGCCAATGTCATAACACTGCTTCATTAGTTCCTTACCCTCATAAGGAGGCAAAAAGCCTTCTTTAAAAAAGCGGCCCATAAACTGAAAAACATCATAAAACGTTATAAACATTCTGGATAATTTACCAGGTGTTTTTACTTCATCATTTGAGGTTTCCTGGCTCTCAGCTTTTTTCTCCATGTATATGCCTTAATATCTTATTATTAGATTTAGAATGTTACTATCATAAGGTTTTTGACAGCGATCACTCACTATCAAATTATGCGCCATAATTATGCAAAACTAATATTCGACAGTATAAAAAATTGTATGCTATCGTCATTTTTACATGATTTTTCGCAAATATGCAGTATTTTTTGGGTGTTTTTGTCTTGTAAATGTCCCAATATATAAACGGAATACCGGCTAAAAAGGTTTTAAAAAAGGCGGCCATATTTTATGACCACCTTTTCTTGTATTACCTGCCTCCGGGAGGACAGTTTCGTTGTAAAAATTCTGTGTAGGTTAAGGCAAGATGCTCTGAGGTACCTTCGCCTTCATTTATGCTATGCGTTCTGTTAGGGTACGACATTAGTTGAAATACTTTTCTGTTTTTTATCAGCTCATTGATCAGCATCTCTGCATTTTGATAATGTACGTTATCATCACCCGTTCCATGGATGTACAAAAGCTTACCTTGCAGGTTTTTTGCATATGTAATAGGAGAGCCCTTAACGTAGGCTTCTTTGGTTTTTAATGGCGAACCCATATACCTTTCCTGGTACACATTATCGTAGGTTAGCTGATTTCCTACGGCCGCAATGGCGATACCGGTTTTGTATATTTCAGGGTATTGGAACATCAGGTTTAATGTTGATGAACCACCACCGCTCCATCCCCAAACAGCTACTCTGTTTTTATCTACAAAAGGCCATTCCATTATTTTTTTAGCAGCCATAGCCTGATCGCGGATGTTTAAAGTGCCTATTTTTTGGAAAATACTTTTACGCCATTCTCTTCCTTTAGGTGCAGGAGCTCCTCTGTTTTCAACTGAAATATAGATATAGCCATCTTTAGGCATATCGCCGGCATACAACCAGTTACGCCCGGCACCGTAAGTATCAGTTACAGTTTGCGAAGCAGGTTCACCATAAACATAAAACACTACAGGGTATTTTTTAGTCTGGTCAAAATTATCAGGCTTTTTCATCCATCCATCCAGTTCAACCCCATCCTCAGTAGTTACTTTAAAAAATTCTACTTTGTTTTTTGGCGGTTTCATTCGCCCAAGCTGATTGGTTATACTACCTTCCATAGTTAATGGGTTTAAGGTAGTAAGTTTCATCCATTCAGTAATTGGGGGTACTATAGCACTTTGATAAGTGTGACGGGCGAATACTCCATTAGGAGATATCTCGTAAGAGTGGGTGCCTTTCAGAATAGAAGGGGTAACCATTTCAGCTTTGCCACCACTAAGCTTGGTTTTAAATAAATATTTCTGTGTAGCATTTGTTGGAGAAGCAATAAAATAGATCTGACCATTTTTCTCATCTATTAATGAATTCTCAATCACATCGAAATTACCCTGGGTAATTAGCGTATGCTTTTTACCGTCTTTACTGATGCGGTAAAGATGACGCCATCCGTCGCTTTCGCTCATCCAGATAAATTCTTTACCACCATTTATCCAGTCCCATCCTTTGGCAACATCAATCCATGCCTTATCAGTTTCTGTATAAATGTTTTTTACCTCGCCGCTTCCTGCATCAGCAACAAATAACTTGCTTACATTTTGCTCACGGTTTAATTGCTGTAAAATTACTTCATTGCTGGCTGGAATCCAGTCCATTCTAGGGATATAGTTTTGAATCTGATCTCCGGGTACATCCAGCCAATTGGTTTTTGCCGAAGCAATGTTAACGATACCAACTTTGCAGGATGAAGGATTTTCGCCAACTTTAGGATATTCAACCGGAATAGTAAATGAATAGATAGAATCTGTGTTATCTATCATTAAAAAGTTTTTGATTTTAGAAGCATCTAACTGCCAGTAAGCTATAGACTGACCATCAGGGCTCCATCTAAAACCGTCCCTGCAATCAAACTCCTCCTCATATACCCAATCAAAAGTACCGTTAATTAACCTGTCAGTACCATCAGTTGTAAGCGCTTTGCTGGTTTTAGTCATTAAGTCATCAACATACAGATTGTGCCTGCTTACATAGGCAACTTTATTCCCATCGGGAGAAAATTTAGCAAACATTAACGACGAAGCAGGCTTATCTTTTCCAACCTGGGTAACCTGATTGGTTTTCAAATCGGCTACATAGTAGTCTCCGCGTGTTTCATAACGCCAAACCTTTTTGCTGTTGGTATAAAGCAGAACTTTGGTGCCATCTTCAGATATCTGGAAACTTTTGATGTCATTTAATCCACTGTTACCGCTTGAGTAAAGCAAGTTCCTGCTAACAATAGTTTTTCTCTCGTTTTGAGGCAGGCTTATAGATACAAGTTCACCCTGGCTTACCTCGTAATATGAATTACCATCTTTAGCCCATTTAATATCCTGAGCGTTGGCTTTTCCAAGTAGTCCTAAGGTAAAGACTAAAGCCAGTTTAAAAAAAATGTGTTTAAAGTTCATTTTTATAGTTCAATAAATTGCTGATAAACGTTTTGTAGGTATGATTTTGCACTGTTAAGTGTTTTTAAAGTTAGGTCTTTACGCTTAGCATTACTATTGTATAATATTGTTTTACCTACATTATCAAAGGTAACACATTGCTGGTTATCGATAAAGCCCATCCCATTATCCCAGCTAAAAAATGCAAAATGTTTTGCATAAGGATTTAAAAGGTTTTTGCTCCATACAAATTCCTTTGCACTGATGTCCAGCTGTGCAAGTATTGTAGCGGCAACATCGGCCTGACTACCTACATCATTAAATTTTGCACCCTTAAATTCATCTTTAATCACATCTCCGTAAAATAGTAAGGGCACATGATAACGTTGAGGGACATAAATTTCGTGACTGTTTTTAGGTAAAATATGGCCGTGGTCTGCAATAAACACAAACAGCGTATTTTTATACCAGCTTTCCTTTTTAGCATTGTTTAAGTAAGCATTAATACAGGAATCGGTATAATGAGCAGTGCTTTTAAATTTTGCAATGTTGTCTGCTTCTCCAAACTTGTAAGTACCCGGCAAGCTATAAGGCTCATGATTGGTAAGCGTAAGCAGGGTAGAGAAGAAAGGCTGTTTTTCCTTATTTAGATCTTCAATCTGTCTCTCAAAAACTGCCTCATCAAACTGTCCCCATTTGGTTACCTTTCCGCCTTTAAAGTTATTTCGGTCAATCAGTTTCTGGTAATTGTGGCTCAGAATAAAAGCTTTGTAATTGTCAAATTCAGATTCCCCTCCGTAAAAAAAAGAGGTTTGATAACCATTTTTAAAAAACGGCTGAGAGATGCCCGGGATTTTCTGCATTTTTTCTGGCCATTTTACAATACTACCAGCCGCAAGAGTAGGGAAACCGGCCAATGTAGCCACCAGCCCTTTATCGGTACGGCTTCCTGAAGAATAGATATTGCTAAAAAGAACCCCCTTATGTATTAACGTATCAAAATTAGGCGTAATGCCATCCTCATTACCAAGTGTTTTGGTCAGATCAGCAGTAAAGCTTTCAATAATTACCAAAACTACATTTGGCCTTTTGGTTTTAAGGATGTTGATTGTTGTATCCTTTGCAGGAGTGTAAAGTTCTTTAATATTTGCATCGGCAACCTGCTTACTTAAGTAATTATAAGGATTAGTTTTGGTCATCCGGGCTGCAATTGCACTCGATATCAGGTTCCATTCTGTATTTACTGCGGCATGATTTAAAACCTGTTCTTTAGAGAAATAGGCCATGCTTTGATTAATTGGAGAACCGCCAAATCCGCCTCGTATTAAAAGAAAATTTAAAAAGAACAATATAATCACGGCAATTCCCCTTAGCCAGATCGGACTTGCCTTAAATTCAAGTTTTCTGAGCACAACATGGCGCTGTAAAACAAAGCCTATTACAATTAACAGAACAAGTAGCGATAAGGTTAAGCCAATAGGAGAGGAAGCGCTGGATGCAAGGGCTTCATTTGGAGTTGAGATAGCAAAACCTACAGCCTTGGCATTTATTTTACTACCCCATTCCCTGTAAATATTGAAATTTACTACAGAGATAATGCTGAATAATACGATAAGGATTTTGTTGTAAACGGTTAGCCATTTTAACTCTACCACCTTGCGGCCATTTAAAAGCCAGTATATGTAGCTGAAAAGTGGAATTGCAAGTATGTATGCCACCATTGACAGGTCTAGCTTGAGGGCGTGATAAAAAGTTGCCATGATTTCCGATAAGGGAACCATGGCAAGCTTTTTTGAATTTATAAAGATAAATGTAAGGCGGTCAGCAAAAAAAAATAACAGCCAAAACAGAAAGAAACGCGTAAAGAACAAGAAGCTTTTTAACATTTTATTTTAATGTTATTGGCCACCACCCTGCATCGCTTTTAATTCATCCATTGTTTTAAGCTCATAACCACTTGGTGGTGTTAAAGACATTTCAGGGATTTTTTCTTCTTTGTAATTTTTTAAGGTCATGGTGGTTTTTATACCATTCTGAAACACAGTGTATTTTACAGGTGTACCTTTAATATCTACAAAGTCATCCTCTTTGTGGCCGGCAGGAAGTTCAAGATCTGTAGTTGTCCAAAGCTCATAAGCTCCACCTTTATCATCTTTATAGGTATATCTATCTGCATTAAAAGTACCTACAGTTTGTTTTTCACCGGTAGGTTTAAAATCAAGAAATTTAGGCGATCCTTCTTTTCTCTTGTCTAATTCTGCCTTATCCATTTTTACTGCAAATTGCTTTTGAGCAATAGGAATATCAAGCAATAATAAGCCGTTTTTAGCAACGCCATTAATGATAACAGTGATCATTGCCGGGCCTTGTTCCATTTTAATTGTAGAGAGTTCATTTTTGAATTTAACTACAGTTTCTTTAGGTAAAAATGCGGCCATAGGTTGCTGTTCATCTGTAAGGGCGTATTCCATACCATAAGTAAGTGTGCCTTCGGTTACCTTTTTTTGTGCTTGAGCGTAAAGTGCAGTACCAATAAGCAGGGCTGCTACAACACCGGTTTTAATTGATTTAAACATTTTCTGGTTTTTAGTTTTTTATGTATAAGTATAGTTTTATTATTGTTTGTCACATTTAAAAAGCAATTACCACTTTATTTTTTCTTTGTTAATGAAAGCAGCAATACCTTTTTTGAAATCTTCTGTATCTCTTACCCTGGCATTTATCTGCACAGCCATGGCTAAGCTTTTTTCCAATAAAGGATTTGTAGTTGGGCCAATTAGCTGTTTAGTTACCATTAACGAATTTGCAGAAGCTTCATTACACAAATCTAATGCAAAATCTTTCACTTTATGACTAATCTCTTCTTTGTTTGTTACAAACGTTATTAATCCATAATTAAGTGCTTCCTGTGCAGAAAATAGACTTCCGGTGAGTAGTATTTTTTTAGCGATAGTTTCGCTGGTTTTTCGGAGTAAAAAACAGGCTACAATAGCCGGAACAAAGCCCAGCTTTACTTCGGTATATCCAAAACTGGCCTCAGGAACAGAAAAGATGATGTCGCATACTGTTGCAAGTCCACAGCCACCTGCAATTGCATGGCCTTCTACTTGTGCAATAACAACCTTAGGCAAATAGTAAATGGTGGTAAACAGTCGCTTTAGGTTCTCTGAATCGGCAAGGTTTTCTTCGTAAGTGTTCAATTGTAATTGCTGTAAATAAGCCAAATCTGCCCCTGCACTAAAAACAGCACCATTAGCTTTTAAAATAATAACTTTTACGTCATTATCCTCAGAAGCTTTAATGAAGGAATCTGTTAGCTGCTGAATAAGATCGGGATTTAATGCATTACGCTTTTCGGGGCGATTAATAGCAATAGTAGCTATACGCTCACTTACTGAATATAACACCAGGGGTTCTACCATAAGCTGTAAATATCTGCTAAATCTTAATAAGTAGGCAAGGAATTACTGATATTTTTTGTTTACCTATGACGTATTTTATATTCAGTTCTTCACAAGATTAGTGTTTCTGCACACCTCCTTCACACCAAATACACAAACAGGTACGTGGCTGTTGCAGAAGTCTTATAATTTTGAGCATATTCGTTTTTATATGATGAATTGTAGTTTATAGGCTAATTAATTCAGGCTTATGACAAATGCTTGATCTGGAGCATTATCTAGTTTATATTGATGACTCTTTACTTTTTGTACATACTTAAAGAGGTTATCTGAGGCTTTCCTTACTCTGAATTTCATGTATTTCTTAAGATTGAAAGCTATTGCAGACATCAACATGACTTTATGTGCACCGGGTTTTCCTATTACACCAATTTTATTCAAGCCGTAGTAATGAACAAGACTTCCAAATACTGGCTCCACGGTGCTTTGAGGTAATCGTTTCATTTGCTTACCTCTTTTGCTATGCTGCTGACTATATGCTCTTTGATACTCTTCTCCATAGGCTGATCTGTTGATTTTTTTCGAGTTGCTATTTGGGATGCAGTCAGTCTTTAAAGGACAGTTTTTACAGTCCTTGTGAGCTGACCAGTAATTCTTCAATAAACTACCGTCTTGAGATTTATTAAACCTCTTAAAAGGTATTGATTTGCCCATTGTACAAGTATACTGATCCTTTTCTTTGTCATAAGGGAATCCTTCTATTTCTGGTTTGTACCTGCCAAAAACAGGTATCCATGCGGTAATATTTCTTTGCGCTAAAAAATGATAGTTAAACCCATTAGAATACCCCGTGTCTGCTAACAGGTTCTCTAACATCAGTTCATTTTTCTGCAGACGGTGCTGTATCTTATTGGTTAATCCAGGTAAATATTGGCTATCACGACCATCCGCAAAATCAGCTTGTACATGGCTAATGATTCCCTGTGCTGTATCTACAGCCATGCTGCAGTGATAATTTAGCTTTCTTGCTTTACCTGGTTTAACTGAAATACGGGCGTGGGGATCATGAGGGGTATAGTGTGTTTTATTACTAACTAGTTGAGCCTGTTTATTGGAAGCGCCCATAGGTTTCACTTCGCTATTGCGTATTTTCTGCTGGAGCCTTTCCACTGGTTTTAACTGATGTTCTGGAGCAGTGATATGTTGCTCTTTAATCGGTTTATTGTTTCTTTTATCTTCACTATTCTCTGAATCTGCTTTCTTAAGATAACTTCCAACTGATTCAACAGGAACTTTTAAGGCCAGGGATTCCATTGATGCATTAGCTTTAACTGGTGCTGAGTCTATTGCCTGAGTATGCCCAGACACCAACCCTGCCACTACACATAGACTAAACACCTTATTGAACAGGGTCTCAAATAAAGAGATGGAATATAATTGTCTACTGAGACTAATGGTGGAGTGCCAAGGTAGCTCCTGATCTATGTCATATCCTAAAAAATAAAGTATATCCATTCGCATAGCGCAATGCTCAACCAGCTTCCGGTCTGATGTGATATTCTCTAGATAACCTGTTAGCATCAGTTTAAAGAAAAATACAGGATCAATAGACGGGTTTCATGTATTTCCGTATAGAAATTTAGTGTCTTTATATAGAAAACTAAGATCAATTGTTTCTAGAAGCCTACGATAAAAGTTCTCCTGGGGAACATGGTTTGATAATTGGAAATTAGTAAACAACTTTTCATTATAACCCTTTTTGCCTTGCATGGCTTTAATATACCCAATCTAAAAAATAATTGGAAATAATTAGAAATGTTTTATTGTTCTGCAACAGCCACGTAACTGTTTGTGAAGGATGTGTGTAGAATGTGTGAACTATGTGAGGGCTTGGCCTTAACCGAAGGAGCCGAACAAAAGGTTTATCGTTTTGATGATCATAGTGTAATAAAACTTAATGGGAGCATCTTTTATGAATATTGGTTAGACTATTTTAATAGCCCTCTGATTCATAATTATTTTTTTAAATCAACTTTATATGAATTTCTGGGTTTTAAAATAATTGATGATTCCCTTTTTGCTGTCGTTAAATAGGAATTCATTCTGGCAACAGAAGCAACTGACCTGAAAGAACTTAAACTTTTTCTTGAATATAACCAGTTCGATCACATCAGAAATAATGATTATCAAAATACTAAGTTGGGGGTCATTTTTGAAGATTTGCACGATGAAAATGTTCTTTGCCGTGATGGTCTTCTTTATTTTATAGATACTGTTTTTTATATTACTCCGAATTTCTACGGTAAATAGATTAGACATAAATCGGGGTGTGGTAACGATGTTTAAACACGATAATTCAACGAATTAGATAAAGCATTAGAGAATTAATCCTATATTAAATTTTTTTTAGTGCTTATGTTTTAATTAGGCAAAAGATTATCACACCAACCAAATATAACACACCAATGTTTACGAACCTGAAAACAATTATTGTGGTTTATGCTCTAGTTATGGGCATAACAACATCCGCATTCTCGCAAGAGAAAGATTTGAAATTATGGTATAAGTCTCCGGCAGGATCTGTTTGGGAAGCCGCTCTTCCTATTGGAAATGGACGATTGGCTGCCATGATTTATGGAAATACAGCACATGAAAAGATCAGCTTAAATGAATCAACAGTATGGAGCGGCAGCCCAAACCGAAACGATAATCCTGATGCCTTGCAAGCTTTGCCAGAAGTAAGAAAGCTGATTTTTGAAGATAAATATGTTGAAGCAGATGCCCTGGCCACAAAAACAATCCAGTCTAAAAAGAACAATGGAATGAAATATCAGCCGGTTGGCGATTTAAACCTGGACTTTCCCGGCCATGAAAACTTTTCGAACTATTACCGTGAACTTAATCTGGCTGATGCTATAGTTAAAAGCACCTATGTAGTTAATGGGGTAACTTACACCCGCACTGTTTTTTCGTCTATACCAGATCAGGCAATAGTAATCAGGTTAACTGCCAGTAAGCCTAATAGCATAACGTTTAGCGCATCAATGGCAAGTGAGCATAAGGGCGCAGTTAAAGCCAAAAATACAAATGAAATACACCTGTCGGGAATAAGTAGCGACAGAGAGAATGTTCCCGGTAAGGTTAAATTTAATGCCATTGCGAAAGTTAAAAATGAAGGCGGTCAACTTTCTTTATCTGATGAACAGATTAATGTTAAAGACGCAAACAGTGTAACTATATATGTTTCAATAGCAACCAATTTTGTTAATTACAATGATATTTCTGCTGATGAAAACAAGCGCTCCTCGGCATACCTCAATGCTGTATTAAAGAAAAACTATCCACAATTATTAAAGGATCATGTTGCTGCTTATCGAAAATATTTTAACCGTGTAAAAATAGATTTGGGCAAAACTGATTCTGTAAAAAATCCTACGGATGTAAGGTTAAAGGATTTTGCAAGTGGCAATGACCCACAATTGGCAGCTATTTATTATCAGTTTGGCCGTTACTTATTAATATCCTCATCTCAGCCGGGTGGTCAGCCTGCAAATTTACAGGGTATTTGGAATAATAAAATGGATCCACCTTGGGGTAGCAAGTATACCATTAATATTAATACAGAAATGAATTACTGGCCAGCCGAGGGAACTAACCTTACAGAAATGCATAATCCGCTTATAGAAATGGTAAAAGACCTTTCTAAAACAGGGCGCGAAACTGCAAGGGTTATGTACGGATCCGGAGGCTGGGTAACGCACCATAACACAGATCTTTGGAGAATAACCGGGCCTGTTGATGGTATTTATTCTGCAATGTGGCCAATGGGAGGGGCATGGTTAAGCAGACATGTTTGGGAAAAGTATTTGTACAACGGAGATAAAAAATATCTTGCCACTGTGTATCCGGCATTAAAAGGAGCGGCAGAGTTTTATTTGGATTTCCTTGTAGAAGAACCGGTACACAAATGGATGGTGGTATCGCCTTCTATGTCGCCAGAAAATGCTCCAAGATCTCATAAGGGCAAATCTATAGCCGCGGGTGCAACTATGGACAATCAGCTTGTATTTGATCTGTTCTCTAACACAATAAGAGCCGCCGAAGCATTAAATACTGATAAAGATCTGGTGGCAAAAATAAAGGTTATGCGTAATAAACTTGCGCCTATGCAAGTAGGGCAATACGGACAATTGCAGGAATGGATGCAGGATCTGGATGATCCTAATGATAAACACAGGCATGTTTCGCATCTGTTTGGCTTATATCCCGCAAATCAGATTTCTCCTCTGCGTACCCCTGAATTGTTTGATGCAGCGCATACATCATTAATTCAGAGAGGTGACGTTTCTACAGGTTGGTCTATGGGATGGAAGGTAAATCTGTGGGCCAGGTTACAGGATGGCAATCATGCTTATAAACTGATTAGAAACCAGCTTACGCCTACGGGACTAAACAAAGGGGGCGAAAATAGCGGCGGGGGAACTTACCCTAATTTATTTGATGCCCATCCTCCATTTCAAATTGATGGTAATTTTGGATGTACTGCCGGTATTACCGAAATGTTGTTGCAGACTCATGATGGTGCTATCCAATTACTTCCGGCAATGCCTGATGAATGGCAGGACGGAAGTATTAGTGGTTTAAGAGCTCCAGGAGGTTTTGAAATTGAAAACATTACCTGGAAAAATGGAAAACTGAGCAAGGTTGTTATTAAATCAAAACTAGGTGGTAATTGTCGTTTACGTGTTCCTAATGCAATAACAGGAAATTCACTTAAACAAGCAGATGGCGATAACCCAAACCAGTTTTATCAGATTGACAAGATCGCGACACCAGTTGTATCTGCAAAGGCTAATTTGAATAAACCGTCAATTAACGAGACCATTTCGTATGATTTTGATACCGCTGCGGGCAAAACATACACTTTCGTTAGTGAATAAATTTAATACAAAGCAGACTATTTTTTAAAAAACAAATAAATTGTATATTTCGGGACACTTAATCTGTCCCTAATGGAGATTTTGCAAACCAAATAAAACCTATTATATTATGAACGAAAACATTAACAAGAGTGCCTTATTCAACGGAAGTTGTTTTGCCGTTATTACAACCGCTTTTACCTTCTCAATAAGGGCAGGTATTTTACCCCAGCTCGGAGCGCAGTTTAACCTGACAGCTGAGCAGCTTGGATTTATAAATCTTATGTTCTTTTTAGGATTTCCTATTTCCATGATCATTGGGGGCTTGGTATACCATACTTTTGGTCCTAAAAATATTATGAAAGCTGCTTTTGTAGCACACACTATCGGGATTATATTAACAATTTATGCAGGAGGGTATGTTGGACTGCTTGTTTCTACACTTTTTATTGGATTTGGTAACGGATGTACAGAAGCGGCTTGTAACCCGCTGATAGCTGATGCATATGCAGGTCCAAAAATGAATAAAATGCTTAGCAGGTTCCATATGTGGTTCCCTGGGGGGATTTTGATTGGAGCGCTTATCTCTAAATTTATGACTGATTTTGGAATGGGATGGCAAGCTCAAATGTGGGTTACCATGATTCCAACTATTATCTATGCTGCTTTGTTCTACGGAAAGAAATTTGTTGAACCAAGAGAGGATGGAAGCACTTCTATTGCCGAGAACCTGAAAGCAATGCTTAATCCTGTTTTTATATTTTTATTTATCTGTATGGCGCTTACCGCAATTACCGAGTTTGGACCTAACCAATGGGTAAGTGTTATTATGAGTAACAGTGGTGCCAGCCCGATGTTAATTCTTGCGCTTACGAGCGGTTTGATGGCTTTAGGTAGATTTGTTGCAGGCCCTGTTGTTCATACATTAGGCCAAACAGGGGTATTATTAATGTCGGCTATACTTGCTGCGGTAGGTATTTACATGTTTAGTGTAGTTACCGGCCCACTTGCATATGTTGCCACAGTAATATTTGCTTTGGGTGTATGTTATTTCTGGCCGGTTATGATTGGTGCGGTTGCGCAACGTGTTCCACTGAGCGGTGCTTTGGGAATGTCGATTGTTGGCGGAGTAGGTATGTTTTCAACAGCTATTTTTCAACCTTTCATCGGAAGCTGGATTGATTCAGCAAGAGCAGAAAATACAGCGTTAGGTTTAAAAGGAGGGGCTCTTGAGTTGGCTGCAGGTCAGGATACTTTAGTGAAAATGCTGGCCTTCCCTTCTATACTGATAGTATTGTTCCTTATATTCTTCTTCTGGCAAAAGAAAACAAAACTTGTTCCTGCTGCCGAAGTTGCACATTAAACTTCTTATAAAGTAAAACAATAAAAAAGGCCAATCTTCATGATTGGCCTTTTTTATTGGTGTTTATTTCTATTTCTTAATGGAATTTAACTCATTCCAGGTCCATGTTTTTGTTCTTCCCGAGGTTTGGTTTCTTACCTTTTTAACGTCATCAGCTTTAACTGTTGAGGCTTTGTTTCCCATGTCGTTGCGGATATAGCTTATTACCGATGCAATATATTCATCAGTATTTCCTCCCAGCGGAGGCATTACATCTGCATAGGCTTTGCCATTAACAGGTCCGGATAGGCCATGAAGTAAAATGCGAATTATCTTTTCAGGATCGCCAGATACATCATGGTTTGAGGCCAATGGAGGAGCAGGCATATCCTTGCCACCATTTATAACTCCTTTACCTTCTGAACCATGACAGGTAGCACAAAGCTGCTTGAAAATTAATGCGCCTTCTTTTATAAGTTTTTGATCAGCAGCAGCCAGTAATTTTGAATTTCTTTCTGCAGCCTCTTTGTCCTCAATTTGTCGCTGATACTTTTTGTGCGATTCAGCAAGTACCTGATCTTCCGGATGATTTTTAATAATCTCGGCAATAATCTGCTGTGCTTTATCTAAGTGGCTAAATCTTAACGACAGCCCAAGTTGCAAACGCACATCTGCACTTGGATCATTCTTTAACGGCTCAACCGCTGTAAGTAATGCTTCATCTCCTTTTCTTAAAGGTTCCTCGCTTATCCATAGCGCAGTTTTCCTTACTTCAGCATCTTTATCTTTTAATGCTGCCAATAGGGTAGGTCTGTCTAATCCATTGAGGCCATTCATTGTCCATAATGCATGGATTCTTGCCAGTTGTAAAGGTGAGTTTAAAGCCAGTTCTTTTAGTGCAGGTATAACCGATTTGTCTCCGCGCACAACTATAATTTTCTGTGCATTATCACGCCACCATCCATTAGGATGCGAAAGATATGGAACTAACTTATCACTGGTAAGATCAAGCATTTTTGGGACAGTTTTATCCCTTTTTATACCGTCATGAACCAATCTGTATATTCTTCCTCTGCCAATATTTTTGTCCAGCTTCTTGTCGTCTATCTGCTTACGTAAATAAGTGCCTTTCCTTGTCCAGTTACCTTCCTGAATAATTCCACGGTACATATCTACAATATAAACACAACCATCTGGTCCGGTAACACTGTTTACAGGCCTGAAATTCATGTCTGTAGAGGCAATGAACTCTTCTTTCTCGTAAGCGTTTTTAAGTGTTATTTTGCTATTCGTATTGGTAACTTTAGCCCTTCTTATTAATCGTCCAACCGGCTCGCATATCAGTAGGTCTCCTTTAAGATCCTCAGGTAATGAATTACCTCTAAAAATTGATTGTCCGGTACATGCTGTGAAATGATTTAAAGTGCTGTCCGGACGGAGTCTGCCAAGACCACCCTGAACATCAGGAGTAGAGATTATAGGCCAAACATCCTGAAATTTTTCATCATACTGACCACCAAGATCTAAATATCCGAAGAACGGGTTTTGCTGGAAGTTTACTGCCGGAGCTTCGCCACCTGCTGATGAAAAAAATAGTCGGCCGTAGTTGTCATTTGCAAGTCCCCATTGGCCACCTGATCCTTCATGCTGGAACTCAGATTTTAATAAACCATTCTCAAACTTATAGCGTACATTTTCAACGGTTACATAGATCTTATTATCAAGATTCCATACCAGTCCGCTTCTTTGATGTTCCAGGTTACTTTTGTTTTCCGATTCATTTTTGAAAACCATTTTCTTTTCATCAGCCACGCCATCTCCATTGGTATCGCGGTAACTGTAAATACTGTTGTCAAAGGTCTCTGCAACCAGAAGTCGGTCATCAAGCGGAAGAATCATTCTCGGCAATAGTAATTTATCAAGATAAACTACAGATTTATCCATTTTACCATCGCCATCGGTGTCTTCCAGCCTTTTAATAGTACATGCAGGCTTCATCTCACCAGTTCCATCCGCATCCTGCATATAGGTATTCATTTCTGCAACATACATACGTCCATTGCCATCCCAGGTAATGGCTACGGGCTCATGTATCATGGGCTCAGAGGCAACAAGTTCAAGGTGGTAGCCCTTTGGGAGATGTATGGTTTTTAAACTCTCCTGCGGTGTTAAATAGGCAGGAGAGGGGTTGGTATCAACAATCACCTTTCCGTTTGCATCTCGTTTTAAAGCATTTTGCGATACTTTACAGGTGTAAACTAGCATAGACAAGCCGAGCATGCCTAATACCCATTGCTTATTTGGTTTCATTATATTTGGTTTTGTGTGTTTTTTAGGTTTAGGGTGTGTTTATTTTTTTGCACCCAAAGCATATTTTATTCCACCTAAAAGGTGTTTAAGATAAAGTGGATCACTATAAGATTCCTTAGTATGGCCAAGTTCAGTATAAAAAGCGCGACCACCATCATATTCATGATACCATGCCATAGGGTGTTTAGCACCCATTTTACCATTACCAGGCTCATAGCTGTTCTCATCAATATATATTAATACATTTAAGCCATCAGCTACCCATTTAAAATTATACCATTCGTCTTTTCTTTTCCATACTTCGGGAAGGTGTTTTGTAGAGATATGATTGCGGTTAACCACGTTTAAAGAGGCTTCCTGTTGATGTGGGTGACTAACAAAATAAGCACCTACAAGTTTACCATACCAAGGCCACTCATATTCAGTATCGGTAGCTGAGTGTACCCCAATAAAGTTACCACCACCTTGAATGTATTTTTCAAATACAGCTTGTTGAGTGTCATTTAAAACATCACCGGTAGTATTAAAAAACATTACAGC